>CAYYWA010000101.1:0-16660 GCA_964475255.1 uncultured Sorangium sp. | reverse complement strand
CCCCTGGGGGCGGCGAGGGGCGGCGCGTGCCGCCCCTACGAAACGAGGCTAGAACGCATTCCTAGCCGTTTGGCCCCTCTAGTCAGCGCTGGGCTCCTCGCCGCGAGCGCGCTGGGGGCGAGAAATGCCGAGGCGGCGCGCGAGGTGAAAGAGGTTGCTGCGATCCATTCCGAGCTCGCGCGCCGCATCGGCCCAGCCCCCGCCGTGTCGTTCGAGCGCCTCCATCACGGCTTGCCGTTGGAACGCGACTACGCGCTCGCGGAGCGGAAGCGCCGCTTCCGCTCGGGACGTCGCGCCCTCCTGGCCCACCGCGTCGAGGTCGAGGTGCGCGGGACCGATCAGGATCGCCTCGTCCGGCTCGCGCCCGAACGACGCGCGCAGCGCCGCACGGCCCACCACGTTCTCGAGCTCGCGCACGTTCCCCGGCCAGTCCGCCGCCGCGAGCCGCTCGAGTGCCGTCTTGGCGAAGCGGATGGGACCCGTTCCGAGCCTTCGCCGTGCGCCGTCGGCGAAGTGCTGCGCGAGCAGCGGGATGTCCTCGCGACGCTCCCTGAGCGCGGGGACATGGAGGGGAAACGCAGCGAGGCGGTGGAACAAGTCGGCACGAAACCGCCCGCGCTCGATCTCCCGGGGTAGATCGCGATTCGTCGCCGCGATCACGCGCACATCGACGCGGTGCGGCCGATCCGAGCCCACGCGCTGAATCTCGCCTTGCTGGAGCGCGCGCAGCAGCTTCGGTTGAATGGCGGCGGGGAGCTCCCCGATTTCGTCGAGGAACAACGTGCCGCCGTTCGCGACCTCGAACTTGCCGGCGCGATCCCGGACGGCCCCGGTGAACGCACCGGCGACGTGCCCGAAGAGCTCGCTCTCCGCGACCGACTCGGGCAGCGCCGCGCAGTTGACGTAGATCAACGGCTCGCTTCCCCGCGGGCTCGACGCATGCACCTGCCGAGCGACGAGCTCCTTGCCGACCCCGGTTTCGCCCGTGATCAGCGTCGCGAGCTCGGACTTCGCGACGATGGCGATGTCGCGCAAGAGCCGCTGCAAGGCGGCGCTGTTTCCGATGAGCGAGCCCCCGATGGCCACGTCGATACCGCGCTGCAGCTCGTGCGCGACGCGCTCGCGGTGCTCGACTCGCCGCACGAGCGCGTCCATCAGCGCGCTGGTGCGGAGCGCCGCCCCGGCCAACGCCGCGAGCATGTCGAGGAACTCGGGCGTGAGCCCGTCGAATGCGCCCGGCTCGAACGCGTCGAAGGTGAGCGCGCCCACGACGTCTCCGCCCTCGCTGAGCGCGATGCCGAGACAGTCGTGCACGTGGCGAACCGCGTGCGCGTTGTTGCCCGCCACGAGCCCATCGAACGGATCCGGCAGGGAGGAGTCGGCCGGAAAGCGGACCGGGCCGCGCGCGCTCAGCACCACGTCGAGCCGCGGGTGCTCCTGCCGTGGGTAGACGACCCCGAGCGCGGCCGGGAGGAGCCCCCGCGCGCTCAGCGGGTGGAGCACGTCCGTCTCGAGCTTCATCAGGCACGCCGCATCGCACGGCACCACCCGGCACACCGCCTCGAGCAACCGCGCGTACCGATCCTCCGATGCCAGCGCCGCGGTCAGGTCGCGAGCGATCGCGAGAAGCACCTCGTGAGGTTGTGAACCAGACAACGCGGTGGTTGTTACCACAACGGGACGGGTTGTGCCGGAAACAACATCCGCACCGTTTCTACAGCAATTTCAATCACTTAAAGACAGGCACGGCGGCTGCAATCCGGGCGGGCGAGGAGCAACCATGCCCCAATCCCCTTCCCCTTCGTCAACCCTGGCCGAGCTGGCCATCACCTATCCCGCGGCGTCGCGGGTGTTTCAGGCGTTCGGACTCGATTTCTGCTGCAAGGGCCAGCGGCCCCTCGCGGAAGCGTGCGCCGAGCGCGGCCTCGATCACACCGCCGTGCTGCAGGCGCTGGAGAGCGCCACGGAGGCGCCCGAGTTCCCGGCCGGCAACTTCGCGCAGCAGTCGAGCGAAACGCTGATCCGGTACATCGTCGGCTACCACCATCGCCGGATCCGGGAAGAGCTGCCGGAGCTCATCTCCATGGCGGCCAAGGTCGAGCGGGTTCACCAGAGCAAGCCCGGCTGTCCCCTCGGGCTCGCAGATCATCTCGCGCGGACCGCGAACGAGCTCGACTCGCACATGAGCAAGGAGGAGCGGGTTCTGTTCCCGATGATCCTCGACGGGCGAACCGGGCTCCACAGACCGGTCGGTGTCATGGAAGCCGAGCATCGCGATCATGGTGCCGCCCTCGAGCGCACGCGCGAGCTCACCACCAATCTCACCCCGCCCGAGCACGCCTGCACCACGTGGCGAGCTCTGTATCTGCGCCTCCTCGAGTTCGAGCGTGAGCTCATGGATCACGTCCACCTCGAGAACTACGTCCTGTTTCCCCGAGCGTTGGAGGGGCGGTGATGGCTCTACCGCGATTGAACCTCGATCGCCGTGCTTGGGCGTGGCTCGCCGGCACGCTCGTCTTCACGTTCACGCTGCTCGGCTTCATGGGGCGCGAGATCTACCGGCAAGCGCCGCCCATCCCCGAGCGCGTCGTCACGGAGTCCGGAGAGGTCGTCTACACGCGGGACGACATCCTCACGGGCCAGCTCGTCTGGCAAACCACCGGCGGGCAGCAGCTCGGCTCGGTGTGGGGCCACGGCGCGTACCAGGCGCCGGATTGGACCGCCGACTGGCTGCATCGCGAGGCGCTGGCGCTGCTCGACATCTGGTCCGAGCGCGAGCACGGAGTGCCGTACGCGAAGGCTCCGCCCGAGGCGCAGAGCGCGCTCGAGGCGCGGCTGCCGCGCGCCCTGCGCACGAACACCTTCGACGCCGAGACGGGAACGCTCGTCATCACGGAAGACCGCAAGCAAGCGATCGAGCGGACGTCATCGCACTACGAGAAGCTCTTCGGCGGGGATCCCGAGCTCGGACTTTTGCGCGAGTCGTACGCGATGCACGAGCGCGTCGTCCCGGACGCGGCGCGCCGCGAGAAGCTCGGCGCGTTCTTCTTCTGGACGAGCTGGGCGGCCACCACCGAGCGCCCCGGCCTTTCCATCACGTACACCAACAACTGGCCGCACGAGCCGCTGGTGGAGAACCGGCCATCCGGGGCCAACGTGGTGTGGTCGTTGGTCAGCATCATCCTGCTGCTCGCGGCCATCGCGGTGGTCATCGCCTACCGCGCGGCCCGCGGCGACGACGAGCCCGCCGTGCGCCCGCCCCCAGTCGATCCGCTGAGCCGCATCACGCTCACCCCGTCGATGCGCGCGGTGGCGAAGTACATCGGCGTGGTCGCGGCGCTGTTCGTCGTGCAGGTGCTGCTCGGCGCGCTGACGGCTCACTACACCGTCGAGGGCCAGGACTTCTTCGGCGTCCCCATCTCCGAGTGGCTGCCGTACAGCCTCTCGCGCACCTGGCACATCCAGACGGCGATGTTCTGGATCGCGACCGCGTTCCTCGCGGCCGGGCTCTTCATCGCCCCCGTGATCGGAGGGCACGAGCCGCGCTATCAGCGGCTCGGCGTGAACGTGTTGTTCGGCGCGCTGCTGGTCGTCGTGGTGGGCTCGCTAGCGGGCGAAGCCTTCGCCATCCACCAGAAGCTCGAGCTCGAGAGCTCCTTCTGGCTCGGTCACCAAGGCTACGAGTACACCGACCTCGGGCGAGTCTGGCAGCTCGGCCTGTTCACCGGGCTCGTCCTCTGGCTCGTGCTCATGCTGCGCGCCATCTGGCCGAAGCTGCGCGAGAAGACGAGCTCCCGCTCGCTCATCTGGATGTTCACGGGGGCCACGATCGCGATCGGGCTGATGTACGGCGGCGCCCTGTTCTTCTCGGCGAAGACGCACCTCACCGTGATGGAGTACTGGCGCTGGTGGGTGGTCCACCTCTGGGTGGAAGGCTTCTTCGAGGTCTTCGCCACGGCCGCGCTGTCGCTCCTGTTCGCGAAGATGGGCCTCGTCGAAGCTCGTCACGCGGGCCGCGCCGTGATCGCCTCGAGCGCGCTGTTCCTGTTCGGAGGCATCCCGGGCACGCTCCACCACCTCTATTTCAGCGGCACCCCGACTTCCGCGCTGGCCATCGGCGCGACCTTCAGCGCGCTCGAGGTCGTTCCGCTCACCCTGATCGGCTTCGAAGCCTTCCGGACGTTGCGCTTCGAACGCGCCGCGCCGTACATCCAACGCTACCGTTGGCCCCTCCGCTTCTTCGTCGCGGTCTCGTTCTGGAACGCGGTGGGCGCCGGCTTCTTCGGGTTTCTCATCAACCCGCCGATCGCGCTCTACTACATGCAGGGGTTGAACACGACTCCGGTGCACGCGCACTCCGCGCTGTTCGGGGTCTACGGCCTGCTCGCCCTCGGCCTCTGCCTCGTCGTGGCGCGCCGCCTCACCGGGGAGCGACCCTGGAACGAGCGCGCGCTCGCGCTCGGCTTCTGGTCGATGAACGTCGGGCTCGCCGCCATGATCGCGCTGAGCCTGCTTCCCATCGGGCTCGCCCAAACCGTCGCGAGCGTGGACACCGGCCTCTGGTACGCCCGCAGCGCCGAGTTCCTGCAGCAGCCCTGGCTCGAGGCCCTGCGCTGGCTACGCATGCCGGGTGACGTGGTGTTCCTGTTCGGCGTGGCTGCCTTCGTCTGGTTCTTGATCGGCCTCATCCGGGGTCACAGCTACCTGACGATCGAGGAGCAGGCGCCGGAGCCGGCCGTAACGCCCGCCGAGTAGTCGCCGCTGGGGAGAACCCCCCGGGGCGCCGGTCCTGGGGCAAGGAGCCGCGGTTCGTCGAGAAACGACGGGCCGCGGCTCGTCTTTTTCGCGAGAGAGGAGCCCGAAAAGAAAAAAGTGAGGGCCGACCGATGAGTTCGGCGCGGAGCCGGGGTCAAAACGAAAAAGCACGGGGCCGCTGCGAGCGGCCACCCCGAACTCTAGGCTCAGGAGAAGCCCATGAAGACCCGAAACCCCGGACCCATCGTGCCGTGCCTCTGGTTCGACGATCAGGCGGAGGCAGCGGCGGCCTTCTACACGAGCACCTTTCCGGAATCCCGCGTCACCGCGACTTCCCACTACCCGACGTCCGGAAGCAATCCCCCCGGCAAGCCGCCGGGCAGCGTGCTCACGGTCGAGCTCGAGATCGCCGGCCAGGCGTTCACGGCGCTCAACGGCGGCCCGATGTTCACCATCAATCCGACCGTCTCCTTCTTCGTTCAAGCCGACACGGCTGCCGAGGTCGAGGGGCTGTATGCCAAGCTCTCCGAGGGCGGCAAGACGCTGATTCCGCTCGACAAGTATCCCTGGAGCGAGCGCTACGCGTGGGTGCAGGACCGCTTCGGCGTCGGCTGGCAGCTCATGGCAGGACCGCCCTTCTCGGGCGGCGCGCGGATCGCGCCGTGCCTCCTGTTCACGGGCAAGCAGCACGGCAAGGCCGAGCGAGCACTCGAAACCTATGCCCGGGTCTTCCGCGACGCGCGCATCGAGGTGCTCGAGCGCTACGCGTCCGGTGAGGGGCCGGAGGGCGCCGTGAAACATGGTCGCCTGCTCGTCGCGGGCCAGACCCTGGCGGCGCTGGACAGCCACGTCCCCTCCGAGGAGGCGTTCAACGAAGCCGTGTCGCTCCAAGTGATGTGCAAGGACCAGAGCGAGATCGACTACTACTGGGATGCCCTGGCCGCGGATGGCGGTGAGCACGGGCCCTGTGGTTGGCTGAAAGACAAGTTCGGCCTTTCGTGGCAAGTGGTCCCCGTCGCCATCGTGCAATGGCTCAACAGCACGGACGTCGCGGCGCGCGATCGGGCATTCGACGCGGTGATGAAGATGAAGAAGCTCGACATCGCGGCGATCGAAGCAGCCTTCGCCGGCAAAGCCTGACGCCCACCCGCCGCCGAGTGAGCTCGGCGGGGCCCCCACGCGGGCACCCGGTTTCGTTCGTCGCTCTAGCTCTCGGCGGCTTCGTCGAAGCACGCCCCGGAAGGGGTCGGCATCGAATCTCGGCGCAGCCGCCCCGCGGGCGCGATGCGCGCGATCTCGCGAACGAGGTCGCGCACGTCGCCCCGAGTGTGGTGGCAATTCACCATGATGCGGAGCCCGGCACGGCGGCGCGGGACCGCGGGAAAGACGGCGACGTTCACGTAGTAGCCCGCCGCCTTGAGGGCCGCGCCCACCTGAATGGCCTCGTCTTCGCCGCCCACCTCGATGAAGCGAATCGGCGAGGGAGACGGCACTCGATGCAGGAGCCCCGCGGCGAGCGCTTCGTCGTCGAACGCGGCGATCAACGTTCGCAAGCGCTCCTGACGCTCGGTGAGCTCGTCGGATAGACAGATCTTGGCCGCCTCGATGCCCGCCCCGAGCAGGGCGGGCTGCAACGGACCCGAAAAGATCAACGTGCTGCCACAGGTGAACACGCGCTCCGCGAGCTCGGCATTCGGAAAGACGAACGCGGCGCCCGCACTGGCGAACCCCTTGGCGAGCCCGAGCGCCACCACCATGTTGGGATGGATCTCACGCTCGCCGAGCACGACCCCGGAACCGTGTCGACCGGCCCAGGCGACTCCGTGTGAGTCGTCCACGTAGGCGAAGAGCTGGGGGTTGTCGTCGAGCATCGCGAAGAGCTGCTCGGCGTCGACGACGTCGCCGTGCATGCTGTACACGCCGTCGCACAAGAAGAACACCCGCTCGTGATCGCGCGCGAGCGCCCGCGCCCGAGCCGCGACGCGATCGAGCCGGGCGTGAGGAACGACTTCACACGGAACCCCCAGGCTTCGCAGGGTGGGCAACACCGCTTGCACGCTGTTGTGCACTTGCAGGTCGAACAGCACTGCATCCCCCTCCCCCACGAGCACGGGCAGCGCAGCCAGGTGCCCGAGCGACGTCGTCTGCGTCACGACTACGGGCGCACCGCCGACCATGCGCGAGAGGAGGCGCTCGTACTCGGCGTAGAGCGGCGCGGAGACGTACGCGCGCGAAGAGTAGAAGTGCACGCCGAAGCGCTCGACCGCCTCGCACGCTCCGCGCTTGAGGCGCGTGTCCTTCTCGAGACCGAGGTAGGAGCAGCTCGCGAAGTTGAGCACCTGGTCACCGTCGAGGCACAGCGTTCGACCGTCGAAGCGTCGGTCCTCCGCCGTGCGGTGGATCAGCCCATGTGTGCGAAGCAGCGCGGCCGTCGCTTGCATCGTGGCGATGCGCTCGCCGTGCCCGGCGCGAATCGATCGAGGGGAGGAAGAAAAGCTAGTCATGGGATTAGGGGGGGGAAGGGATTCTTGCCTGCCACATCAAACCACTTCCCAGGGTGAAGCGCATGTCTCACTTCGAGGCACCCGGTGAGCGGACCCGAAGCGTTTCGGCTCCCCTTCGAGCTGGTTTCGAGGGGTCTCGCGCCCCGCAAGTCGTCGGAAACGGACGCCAACTCGTCCTCTGGCAACTCGGGACTCGTATTCTCGCCAGGATGTAACGCCGCCGTCGAAATGCCGAGTCGTCGAGCACGGAGCGGCGGACTCGGCTAACATCGGCTCGCCGGACCCTCTGTCTCGAGAGTGTCATGAGTCCCGTCGCGGTCGTCTCGATGGTCGCTTCCTCGATCGAAGCGGTGATGGCCGTGCTGGCTTTCGTGTTCGCCAGAGCGCCGGGGTGGCGGCACCTCCGCGCGTTCGCGCTCGTGGCCATCACGGCGGCCATCTACAGCGCCGTGAACGTCGTCTTCACCGTGGATGGGTCACCGACCCCCGCGGTGCTCACTTCCGCGCTCAGCATCAACTATGCGGCGGCTTGCCTGCATTGCGCCGCGTGGCTCGTCTACTGTCGCGTGCAGTATGGGGATCCCCTGCGTCGGTTCGACCGCGCCGCGCTGGCCGTCCTGGTCGCGCTCGGAGCGGCAGGGTTCGTCCCCGGGCTCTTGGCGACCGACACCATCGACGTCCAGCACATCGCCTGGGCGTCGGCGACGTACAGGGTTCCCAGCCCCACGCCCATCGGCGCGCTGCTCCTGCCGACCCCGCCGCTCCTCCTGTTCGTCCCCTTGCGCCGCTATTTCGTCAAGATGCGCGAGGGAGTTCCCGGAGCGCGTTGGCACTTCCTGGCGTTCTGCACGTTCTTCGTGCTCGCGCTCAACGAGGGGCTCGTCACGATCGGAGCGTTCGAGAACATCTACCTCGCGGACATGGGGTTCTTGATCGCGGTGTTGAGCGTCGTCTCGGAGATGGCGACCCGCGTCGTCACGGATGCCAATCGGCTCCTCCACCTGTCGAAGGATCTGTCGCGTCAGGTGGAAGAGCGCACGCAGGACCTCCTCGAGGCCCGCGAGGGCTTGCTGCGCGCCGAGCGGCTGAGCGCGCTCGGCAGGTTGAGCGCGAGCGTGGGACACGAGATCAACAACCCACTCTCGTACGTGGTCGGCAACCTCGAGTACGCGATGCGAGAGCTCGAGCGCCCCACGACGCCGAGACCGGTGCTGGAGGCGCTCCGAGATGCACACGGTGGCGCGGAGCGCATCCGCCGGATCGTGCGAGAGCTCCGGAGCTTCGGCAGAGGCGCGCCCGAGCATCACCGCGAGCTCATCGACCCCGTCGAGGCGCTCCGCAGCGCGCTGCGACTGACCGGCAACGAGATCCGCTGCCGGGCGCGGCTCGTGCAGGATCTCGAGCCGGTTCCGATGGTGCTGGCCGACTCGACCCAGCTGACGCAGGTGTTCGTGAACGTGCTGCTCAACGCCGCCCAGGCGATTCCCGAGAAGCAGCCGGACGCCGGCAGCGCCGTGATCGCAGTGCGCTCGCGGTCGCTCCCGGACGGGCGTATCGCGATCGAGGTGATCGACAGCGGAACCGGGATTTCGGAGCGGGATCAGCGCCGCTTGTTCGAGCCGTTCTTCACGACCAAACCGCAAGACCAGGGCACCGGGCTCGGTCTGTTCGTCTCACTCGGTATCGTGACGAGCTTCGGAGGAACGATCGAGGTAGACAGCAAGCTCGGCTCGGGCACCACGGTGCGCGTGCTGCTCCCGCTCTCTCAAAACGGCGCTCGCACCGAGCACCGGAGCACGCGCCCGCCCCCACCGTCTCAGGACCGGCGGCTGCTCGTCGTCGACGACGACGTGCTCGTGGCGCGCACCATCGTCCGCCTGCTCAAGGACCACCACGTCGAGGTCGCGACGAGCGGCCCCGCCGCGCTCGAGCGCTTGCGCAAGGACGGAGCCAGCTTCGATCTCGTGCTCTGCGACCTGATGATGCCCGGAATGACCGGAATGGATCTCTTCGAAGAGATCGAGCGCTGCCACCCCTCACTGGCCGACCGGTTCGTCTTCATCAGCGGTGGCGGCGTGACGGATCGCTCGCACGAGTTCATCGAGAACCACCGCGAGCGCGTCCTTTCGAAGCCCATCGATTGCCGCGCCATCTCGCGCGTGCTCGCCCATCACCGAGAGCGCGCGGCCCTCGAGCCGAAGATGACCGAGTTGTGAAGCGCGGGCTCACGACTCGCGCACGCGGCGCTCAACTCGGCGGGTCTGGGGTCCGCGGATGGTCCGACCGGGCTCCGCTCGGCGGGCAGAGGCCACGCGCCTCGAGCAGGGTCCGCACCACGGTGAGCTCGGAGGCGAGCTCTTCGCCCACGTGCTCGGCGAGCGTCATGCTGTCGTTTCGGACCAGGCGCTCGAGGGCTTCGGCGAGCGTCGCCATGCGCACCGCGCCGAAGTTGCCGCACGCCCCCTTGATGGAATGAGCGAGGGCGAGACAGCCTTCCTTGTCCGAGGCGCGGAGCACGCCTTGCAACGAGACGACCCGACGACCGACGTCCTCGAGAAAGATCTCGGCGAGCTCGAGGGCCACCGCCGCGCCGGCCTCACGAGCGAGATCTTCGATGCGGGACGGATCGAGGCGATCGGCGTCCTCGATCGGAGCGCTCGGATCGAGGCTCGGAATGGACGGCGTCCGCTCGGCCTCTCGCGCCCGGGCGACCCAATATGAGACACGTTCACGCAGGCTACGCAGACTGAACGGCTTGGGGATGACGTCGTTCATGCCGGCCGCGCGGCAAGCCTCGCGCAGCCCCTCGATGGCACCGGCCGTGACCGCGATCACCGGAACGCGGTCGCGCTCGCTCTCGAGCCGCCGGATTTCCCGAGCCGTCTCGAAGCCATCGACGCCCGGTAAGTGACAATCCATCAACACGACGTCGTAGACGGCGGTCGCAAACTTCTGCACGGCGTCCATCCCCGAGACCGCCGTGTCGACGCGGCAACCGACGGACGCGAGCGCGCGTTCGAGCAGCGCCCGCGTGAAGTCGTCGTCTTCCACGACGAGCACGCGCCCGCCCTCGCCCCCCGAGGAGTCGGGGGGCAAGCTCTCTCGGGGCTCGAACGGCGAAAGGTCCTCGCGCAGCACCCGCGTGAGGCTCCGCGCCGCGTCCGCGACCCCCTGAACGAGGCGGCGCTGCTCGGCGTCGAGATCGGTCTCGAGCAAGAGCTCGGCGCCGCCCACGACGCCGGTCAGCGCCGCGACGAGCTCGAGCGATGCGGTGGGGTCGTCTCGATCGCGCCGGTCCGTCACGCCACGTCCTGAGAGAGGTCGAGCGTCGCGATGCGCCGATACAGCGTCGCGCGCCCAATGCCGAGGAGTTTCGCCGCCTTGCCCACGCTCCCGCGCGTCGCGCGCAAGGCCCGCTGGATCGCGCGCCGTTCGAGCTCGTGGAGCGGGATGATCTCCTCCTCCTCGGCGGGTCGGGCGTGGCCGTTGGTGTTCTGCGGTGGGATGGAGGGCAACACGGTGTTGCGAATGTCCGCTGGCAGGTCCGCGAGCGCAATCTCGTCTCCGCGGCAGGCGAGCAGGCTCCGGTGCACGACGTTCTGGAGCTCGCGCACGTTGCCGGGCCAGCGATATCGGCAGAGCGCGTCCAGCGCCTCGGGCGAGATGCTCCGGACCTTCCGGCCGACTCCCTCTTCGAGCGTGTTCAGGAAGTGACCCACGAGGAGCGGGATATCGTCGATGCGTTCTCTGAGGGGCGGGAGGTGCACGGGGTACACGACCAGCCGGAAGTACAGATCTTCGCGGAAGCGCCCCGCCTCGACCTCCGCCCGCAGGTCGCGGTGTGTCGCACACACGATGCGGACGTCGATCGGGATCTCGGTCGAGCCGCCGACACGCCGGATCACCTTCTCCTGGAGGGTGCGGAGCAGGCTCGCTTGCGTGGAGAGGCTCATTTCGCCGAGCTCGTCCAAGAGCAGCGTCCCCCCGTGGGCCTGCTCGAAGCAGCCACGCCGGGTGCTGATGGCGCCGGTGAAGGCGCCGCGCTCGTGACCGAAGAGCTCGGATTCCTGGAGGGATTCGGGGATGCCGGCGCAGTTGATGGCGATGAACGGCCCGCGGCGACGAGGGCTCCCCGCGTGGATCGCGCGAGCGATCAGCTCCTTGCCGGTCCCGCTCTCGCCGAAGACGCACACGGCGACGTCGCTCGAGAGCACGCGCTCCACCTGGCGCGCGAGCTCTCGCATCTTCGGGCTCTGCCCGACCACCGAACCGAGCACGCTGCGCTCGCCGAGGGCGCTCTCCAAGCGCTTCACGCTCGCGACGAGCTCGCGCCGCTCTCGCGCGCGATTGACGGCGAGCAGCAGACGATCGCGATCGAGCGGCTTCGTGACGTAGTCGTAGGCGCCGGCGCGCATCGCGGCGACGGCGGTCTCGAGCTCGCGCTGGGCGGTCACCACGATGATCGGCAAGTCGGCGTCGCGAGCGCGCAGGTGCTGAATCACCTTGAATCCACACACCTCTCCGAGCCCGAGTTCGACGCAGGCGACGGCGGCCCCCTCGCCCTCACCGAAGAGAGCGCTCTCCCCGGAATCGTGCTCGACAACGCGATACCCGGCATGCTCGAGCCACGCACGCATCAGCCGACGAGCGGTCGGATCGTCGTCCACGACCATCACGAGCTGGTCGCCACCAACAGGCGGCGCAGCAGGAGAGAGCGATTCGTCCATCGACTGCATGAAACGTCACCGCCAAGTCTCGCCTTTAGACGAATAACCGTCTCAAGACGCGACGATCGCCTGCGTCGCGCGCCCCCGTATGCCTACGTGAGCGCTGGCACCGTGCGTCGATTCGAGGGACTCGCTCGGAAATTCCGAGTGTCCGCTCCTCACTTACATGGAGCGCGTGGAGTTGGAACGAGGTTCGCAAGGCGAGCCGGACGATGGCTGCACGTCTCCTCGATCCGCGCTCTCGAAGGAACTCCCTCCCTCTGCAGAAGGGCTTTCTCGAAGCGAACGGTGCGACGCTCCCGGGCCGATGTACGACGGACGCATTCGACGTGTTCGTCGATGGGGCCGGCGAGCTTCTGGTGGTGGCGTTGCGCACCCTCGGCAGGGGCGCAGCGGACCCCGAGCTCCCCGGAGCCGCGCTCGACGTGGCGCGTGGTGCGGTGGACAACGGGGCCCGCACCTACGAGATCGTGCGGGAGCTCCGCGACTATTGTGTCGGGCGCGAAGCGGAGCTCGCGTTCGCGTTGCTCCGCTTTTCGCAGAGCGAGTCACGCGTGGAGCTGCTCAACGCAGGCATGCCGGCGTTCGTGTGCGTGCTGCCCGACGGACGAACGGCGTTGCACTCGGCGCTCTCGTCGGCGATCGGCACGCGCTACGGCGAAGTGCACCCGTACGAGCTGTCACCGCTCGTGTGGGGCAGCACGTGGTTCTTCATGACGAGCGGCGCGACCCAAGGCGCGCTCGACGGGGCCGCCGTCGAAGCGCACCTCGCGCGGCACGAGCTCGATCGCGTCGGCTCTCTGCTCGCCATGCAACCGAGCGACGCGCTGCTCCCGATCATCGATTCGCTCGCGGGCGGGTCGAACCTCGAGGGCGACGCCACCTTGATCGTCGTGAGCACGGACGCCGCACGCCGCAAGCGCTCGGGCATTCTCACCTGACGGAGCCGGCGCTCTCCGTCCGCCCTTCTTCGCACCGGGGCGGCCCCTCCCCGGGCCATGTCGGCCACGTTCCGGGGATTTTTTCGCGGTCCTCGACAGCGCCCGGGCAGATGCGCTAAGCCCAAGCTCGTGAAAATAGCGGTCGTCGGTACTGGATACGTGGGCTTGGTCGCCGGTGCGTGCTTCGCGGATTCGGGCACGAACGTCGTTTGCGTGGACGTGGACGAGCAGAAGCTCGAGAAGCTCCGGCGCGGAGACGTGCCGTTCTTCGAGCCGCGACTCGCGGAGCTCGTCAAACGGAACTGGCCCTCACGTCTCGAGTTCAGCTCGAATCTGGCGGAGTCGATCCAGGGCCGTGACGTGGTGTTCGTGGCGGTGGGCACGCCTCCCAACGAGGACGGCTCGGCGGACCTTTCGCACGTGCTCACCGTCGCCGAGCAGGTGGCGAAGGCGGCGACCCACGATCTCGTGCTCGTGTTGAAGAGCACGGTGCCCGTCGGCACCAACGAGCGCGTGACGGAAGTGGTGCGGCGCCACTCGAAGCACTCCATCAGCGTCGTCAGCAACCCCGAGTTCCTCAAGGAAGGCGACGCGGTCAACGACTTCTTCAAGCCGGATCGCATCGTGATCGGAACCGACGACGATCACGCGTTCGAGCTCCTGTCGCGCCTCTACGCGCCGTACAACCGCCAACGCAATCGCATCCAGCGCATGGGGCCGAAGAGCGCGGAGATCGTAAAGTACGCGGCGAACGCGCTGCTCGCCGTGAAGATCTCGTTCATCAACGAGATCGCCCGCCTGTGCGACGTCGCGGGCGGGGACGTCGAGCACGTGCGCATCGCGGTGGGCTCCGACGAGCGCATCGGCATGCAGTTCCTCTATCCCGGCCTCGGCTTCGGCGGGAGCTGCTTCCCGAAGGATCTGCGCGCCCTCGTCCGCACCGGCGACGAGCTCGGCGTGAAGCTCGAGCTCGCGAGCGCCGCGATCCGCGCCAACGAGATGCCCGTGCGCACCCTGGCCGCGCACATGCAGGAAGATCTCGACGGCATCGACGGCAAGGTGATCGCCGTGTGGGGTATCGCGTTCAAGCCCCGCACGGACGACGTGCGCGAGGCGCCCGCGATCGCGCTCATGCAGGATCTGATCGGAAAGGGCGCGCGCATCCGTGCGACCGATCCGCAAGCCCTCGAGACCGGGCGCGACCGCCTGCGCACGCTCGGTCTGCTCGACAGCGTCGAGCTCTTCAAGAACGAGTACGACGCCTGCAAAGGTGCCGACGCCCTGGTGATCGCGACGGAGTGGAACGAGTACAGAAACCCCGATCTCGTCCGGGTTCGCGAGCTGATGCGCGGCCGCCACGTCTTCGACGGCCGCAACGCGCTCGTTCCGCAGGCCGTCGCCGACGCCGGCCTCATCTGCCGGGGCATGGGCCGCCCGCGCTGCGGCGCGTGAGACCCACCCTTCTGGGGATCCCTCCGGCGTCAGCCGGAAAAGCCAACCCGTGGACCCGGGCCCTCGCCGGCCCGGGTCGCGCCGTGTTTTCGCTTAGCGTTGGAGGAACGCCTCGAGCGCTCCCGTGAACGCGGGCTTCGGCTGATAGCGATCGTCGAAGAGCAGCGCCAGGTGCGGGCCTTTGCCGCGGCGCGGAGCCCACTCGGGCGTGCTGAGCCAGGAGTGCTTGTCCGTGAGCCCCCAGACGGTGACGCCCGTGCACGCGCGCACCGCGACGCAAGCGCCGACCATCTCCCGCGTGATGCGGCGCTGTTCGGCGAGCTTCTGCTCGAGCGTGCCCGGGATCTCTCCGACCGGGATGTCGAGCTCGGTGATCTCGATCTCGAGGCCGAGCGCGGCGAAGCGCTCGAACGTGCGCTGCATCTCCGCGCCGCTCGGCCACTTCCGCGGATCCACGTGCACCTGGAAGCCCATGCCGTGGATGGGAACGCCGCTCTCCTTGAGCCATTTCACGAGCTGATACGCGCCCTCGGTCTTCGGATCGGAGGGCGCCTCGATGTCGTAGTCGTTGTAGTAGAGACGCGCGTTCGGATCGGCTTCGTGCGCAGCGCGGAACGCTTCCGCGACGTACTCGCGGCCGAGCGCCGAGAAGGGCGAGTTTTTGCGGAGCGCCCCCGTCTCGTCGACGGCTTCGTTCACGACGTCCCACTGAGCGATCTTGCCCCGCCAATGCGTCGCCGTGGTCCGCACGTGGTCGAGCATCACCTTCTTGAGCTCCGCGCCGGTGCGCGCCTTCACCCACGCCGGGAGCTGGTTGTGCCACACGAGCGTGTGGCCACGAACGCGCATGCCGCTCTGCTCTGCGAATGCGACGAGCTTGTCGCCACCCTCGAAGGTGAACTTGCCCGGCTCGGGCTGCACATGCTCCCACTTCATCTCGTTCTCGGCGGTGAGCGAGTCGAAGTGCTGCGCAGCGAGCTCCTGGTATTGGGGCTCGTTGAAGAACCAGGTCGCGAGCGCGACCCCCACCTTGCGCCCCGATTGCGCCGCGGCGGCCCGCAACGTCTCGGGTGCCCTCGGCGTCTCCGGCACGGGCGGGACGCTCGGGCTCTCGGTCGCTGCCGTCGTCACCGTCGTGCCCGTGGCGGGCGCCTCGGGGGCCTGCGCCGCCGGTGCGGACGCCGACTGCCCCGAGCACCCACTCGACAACGCGAACAGGGCACCCATCGCCGAAAGCCGGACACCAAGACCCAGTCCTCTCTCCAAACCGCGCACCATGGTTTCGGCCCTATACCATCGTTGCCTCGCCGCTCCGATGGGGACATTCGCCATCTAAACCTGCTCCCCCGCGAAACCCCCCTCCTTACGGCCGCCATTTTGCGAAGTTAACGGGGGTCGGCGCCGTTTCCGATTCGCTGTTCCCACTCCGGATTCGCCTCCCACTCCGGATTCGCCCGGTTCGGCCCGGCGGCCGCTCCCCGAGAGACTCGATGTTGCTCCCGCCCGCGGCCGATGCTGCCGCCCCCGCCAGGGCGGGCTATTCTCCGCGCATGGGTAGCGGGCGTGCGGTCCGAGCGGCGCTGAGCTTCCTGTTCGTGGGCGCGGGATTTTTGGCGTGCGGCCCAGATGCCGACGAAGTCCAGCGCGAGTTCGACGCGTTCGTCGCCAACGTCAACCACTGCCAGGCCGCCGACGAGTGCACGATCGTGGGCCCGGGCTGCCCGCTCGGATGCAGCGTCGCGGTGCCTGCCTCGGCGCGCAGCGCCGTCGAAGCCAAGGCAGCGGAGCTAATCCGCGACTACGAGCGGTTCGGGGCGCGCTGTGAGTACGATTGCGGGCCACGCGGCACGGTCGATTGCCGCGAGGGCCGCTGCGTCACCGTCGTCGAGTGAGCTGGCCCCGGCGTGAGCTCCGAGCCCGGCGACCCCGTTCTCCTTTTTTCATTCCGACCGCCCGACGCTCCCTCGAGCCGTTTCGGGCGAGTTGACGTAAGCTTGCGCCCGGCGCGGCGCGCCCCAGGGGGCCGCGTCCATCGGCTGCGTGCCGGCGACCCGCAAAACGGGGCGTTCCGGCGAGGATAGAAGACAAAGGAGACACTTTATGTTCCATTCGCTTTCGTTCCAGCAGTTCCGAGCGACGCTCGCCGCGCTGACGGCGACCGGCGTGGCGGCGTGCACGAGCTCGACCCCGCCCCCGGAGAGCCCCGTGGACGCGCAAGAGGTTCCGGCCGCGCTGCCTGCCGAAGGCCCCGCCCCGATCGACCAGACGGGCGCCGCGATGG
>CAYYWA010000100.1:6906-16698 GCA_964475255.1 uncultured Sorangium sp. | reverse complement strand
ATGCCGGGTGGTGTGGCAGGGGTCCCGAGGGATTACCTCGGGCCCCTATGCCAATGTTCGGGCGCTCAGGCGCCCTTGTTCTGCTTGCGTGAGAGCTGCTGGCGGGCGGCCTGGACGATCGCGCCGCTCACGTTCTTGCTCTTCGCCAGGGCGCGCACGTCGTTGTCGCGCAGGTGAGGGAGGAGCCGAGCCGCGAACGTGAACGGTGTGCGCGGGTTCGAGACCAGGTTGAGCTTGACCCGATAGTGGCGCACGAACTCCCGGTTCTGCGCGATGATGCGGAGCACGTCCTCCGACACGGAGCGGCTCGCGCTGATTTGAGCCGCCTCGGCGTCGCGCATCATCGGGCTCTTCACGGCGGCGGTTGCGACCAGGCGATTGGGATCGCGGACGAGGAGGAGCCGCTCCGCGGCCGAGCCGAGCATGGCTCGTCGAATTTTCTGAGTGACGGTGAGCTGCGTGATGAGCACGTGGAGCGGGACGAACTTGGAGCGGACCTTCTCTTGGCCCTCTTCGTCGAGCTCGTGCGTGTCCTCGTCGTCCGAGAGCGATCCCGTCGCGTCCGCGAGGCGTTCGGCTTCGGCGAACATCAAGTCGTCGTAGGTCGGCTCCTCCGTCGGCTCCGGGATGAGCTCGTTGGTGATCGCTTGGGCCGCCTCCTTGTAGGCCGGAATGCCGAGCTCGATACCGTTGCGTACCGCGAGCTCGACCAGGCGATCGGCCGTCGACATGCGCACGTTCCGGTTCATGTACAGCGCTTCGATCACCGTCGGATTGGCGAGCATCAGCTGCTCGTTGGTGGCGATCAGCTCCCCCGAGCGCTCGTCCGCGATCTGCGCGGCGTGCTCGAGGGTATCGCGGCCGATGCGCGGCATGCGGAGGAGCGCCGCGAGCACGTCGTGATGGTTCGGGTGCGCGCGCGCGATACGATCGATGGCCGATGCCGGCAGGTCCCCGTTCAGGGCGCCGGTGAGGATGGGCGGCGGGAGCGCGTCGAGTGTCGCGTTCGCCAGCTTGTGGATCTCCGGGTCGTCGCTCTCGGCGAGCACGCAAAGGACCTGCACGATGTCGGCGGGCTTGAGCCCGGGCACGATGCCGCGGGCCGCCATCAGGCGCATCGGCAGCGGGGCGCCGGGGCCGAGGAGCTTTTGGGCGGGGGCCGGGAGGCTCGAAACGTCGATGTCGCTGGGCATGGGGATGCGAAGGCCGGAGAACGGCCGGGCCGCGCCCGCGCGGCTCACGAACATATACCGCGGGGGCCAGCGGGCCGGCGCAGGATTCGCCGTTTTTGGGCGAGGGCGCTTCCGGTCTGGGGGACGGCGTGCGCGGGTCCGCGAGGGTCGATCATGCGCCGATGTAGGCTCCACGGTTCACGTCTGTTGCAAGCCCAGGATGCTAGTCTCCCCGAACGCGTGGAACGAATCGTTCGCGAGCTCGAGCCGCAACAGCGTGACGTGGATCCGGCGCGACCCGCGACGGCGCGGACGCGCTGCCGAAAGTGCGGTCAAGTCTTCGCCGCCGAAGGGCGCTTCTGTCCCTTCGACGGTGAAGCGCTCGTCAGCGCAGCGCGCTGGGATCCGAGCGAAGACCCGTTGCTCGGAAAGCTCGTCGACGAGCGCTACGAGATCGACGCGAGGATTGGCGAGGGCGGGATGGGGACCGTTTACCGCGCGCGCCACGTACGACTCGGGAAGAGCTTCGCGCTCAAGGCGCTGCGCGCCGACCTCGCGCTCGATCGCGATGTAGGACACCGATTTCTCCGCGAGGCGCGCATGGCGGCGAGCGTCGCCCATCCGCGCATCGTGCGGATCTCGGATTTCGGCGCGCTGCCGAGCGGACGGCCGTATTTCGTGATGGAGCTGCTCGAGGGGGTTCCGCTCGGCGCGCTGCTTCGGGGCCATGGCCCGCTGCCTCCTCGGCGTGCCGCCGAGATCGCGCGCCAGATCGCCGACGGCCTCGCCGCCGCGCACGAACGCGGCGTGGTTCATCGCGACCTGAAGCCCGACAACGTGCACGTGCTCTCGAGCGAGCGCGGCGACGAAATCAAAATCGTGGACTTCGGCCTCGCGACCGCGATTGGCGGCGCGCGCATCACGCGCGAGGGCGTCGTCTTCGGCACGCCCCACTACATGAGTCCGGAGCAAGGCGCGGGCGAGCCGCTCGACGGTCGCACGGACGTCTATGCGCTCGGCGTCGTGCTCTTCGAGATGCTCACGGGGCGGCTACCGTTCGACGCCGACTCGTCCGCGGCGCTGCTCGCCCAGCACGCGGACGCGGCGCCACGCCCGCCGAGCGCCGTGACCGGGCAGCCCGGGGCCTTCGGCGCGCTCGACGCGGTGGTGGTCCGCTGCCTCGCGAAAGATCGCGCCGAGCGCTACGCGTCGATGCGCGAGCTCTCCGCCGCGTTGACCCGTTGGCTGGAGGGAGAAGCGGCCGAGGAGACACGGAACGGCGCGGAGGGCAGCGCCGCGCCGAGCTCCCGCGTGAGAAACGGCCGCGCCGAGCTCGTCGCGGCGGCGCCAGGCGGCGGCGCGAGTCGCGAACGGATCGAGCTCGAGCCGCCTCCGAACGGGGCCCCGGCGGCGTTGCTGCCGTCGGCGCCGTCGCCGGTGCCGAGCCCTCCCATGAGCGGGCGGTTCCCGCTCTGGGTGATCGGGATCGCGGTCGGAGCGTTGACCGCGCTCACTGGAATCTTTGCGGTTCGCTTTCTTTCGAGCCGTGCAACCGGAGCGGTGGCTTCCGATGCACGCCGCGCCGAAGCGCGCCCCGCCGTCGAGATCGGGTCGTCCCTGGAAGCCCCACTCTCCATACCGCTCGCCAGCGCCGCGCCGACGGCGCCGGAAGCGAGCGCATCCGTCGCGGCGCAGGCGGTGACCGCCTCGCCACCCAAGGTGACGGAGAGGAAGCTGCCGCGGCGCGAAACCACGCCGCGAGCCCCCGCGGCGAGCGCACGCGCACCGGTCCTGCGCCAGCGGCCCCGCTCCGCCATTCGTGACGAGCTCGTGGATCCGTGGTCGCGTTGAGTCGTGATGGCAATGCGCGGTGCGCGGGCGCTTCGAAACGTCTTGGGGCTGGATCCCCGAAGCTTGGGCAGGCGTTCTTCTCGCTTGACACCCAGGGCTGCTGCCGAAACGCTTCGGGGGTTCGGGTGATGTGCCAGGGCGTGCTCCAAATGGATCGGCGGTGACCTGAGGTGGCAAAGAAGCATCTTCTGCTCGTCGACGCGGACCCGCGCAGTGTTCGCGTGCTCGAAGTCAGCCTGAAGAACGCGGGATACATCGTCACCACGGCGCCCGACGGTCAGGACGCGCTCGCGAAGATCCAGGTCTCCGCTCCCGACCTGGTCCTGACCGATACGCGCTTGCCGCGGCTCGACGGGTTCGAGCTCGTGCGGAAGATGAAGGAGCACCCGGAGCACTCGGCCATTCCCGTGGTGTTCCTCACCAGTCAACGCTCGATCGAAGACAAGATTCGCGGGCTCGAGCTCGGCATCGAGGACTACCTCACCAAGCCCATCTTCGTGCGCGAGCTCATCGCGCGGGTGAACCTCTTGCTCGCCCGGCGCACCCACGATCGCCTCGCCACGCACTCGCCGACCAGCCGCAGAACACGCCTCAGCGGGTCCTTGGAGGACATGGGCGTCGTGGATCTCCTCCAGACCTTCGAGATCAGCAGGAAGAGCGGCATCCTGCGGATCCACGCTGGCCGGAGAGAGGTGCGGGTCTACTTCCGAGACGGCAAGGTCGTCGACGCGGAGCTCGGCAGGCTCCGTGGTGAGGAAGCGGTGTATCGCGCGCTGATCCTGACGGAAGGCACCTTCGAGGTGGAGTTCCGGCCGGTCGCGAACGAAGACATCATCCCGACCACGACGCAGGGCCTCTTGATGGAGGGAATGCGGCGCGTCGACGAGTGGGGCCGCCTGCAAGAGCAGCTGCCGCCGCTCACGACGGTGTTCGAGGTGGATCATCAGGCGCTGGTCGAGCGTCTGAGCGAGATCCCCGACGAGCTGAACGGGATCCTGCGTCTGTTCGACGGACGGCGGAGCTTGAACGACGTCATCGACGAGTCGCCGTTCGAGGATCTCTCGACGTTGTTCACGATCTCCAAGCTGTACTTCGAGGGGCTGCTCGTGATGTCGAGCCGCGGACCGTCCTCGGTGGACGCCGCCGCGTTCCCGTCGGACGTCGTCGTCCCGAGCATCGACACCGAGAGCTCCGATCACGCGGAGGCGATGCTCGAGCCGCAGGTGCCGGCGCTCGACTCGACGCCTCCCGTGTCGCCGCGTCCTTCGCAATCTTGGCGTCCGCCCGCGCCGTACATCGAGCCGCTCGCGCTGCCCGGCGAAGCGATGGCGCTGCGCATGCTCAATCAGCTGACGGCCCGAGCCGGCGGGCAGGAGGGCGAGCCTCCGGACGCGCGCGCGATGGCCCAGGCGACGGCGCACGACGGCGCCGCCGCGCTGCGCGCTCCTCGTGCGGAGGTGATCCCGGTGCCGGCTCCGAGCGCCGGGAGCGAACCCGAGCGCGCCCGCGAGGACGGGCCGCCCCCGCTGTCGGCCACGTCGGGACCTGCGCCGTCGCGCGAGACGATTCGCGGGCTCGTGGAGGCCAAGGTGATCCCATTCCGCGTCGTCCCGCGCGAGGAAGGGCCGGAGAATTCGCCGAGCGGTGCGCCCGGTTCACTGGAGCACGCCTCGGGTCCGCCGCCGTTGCGCGGGCCGCCGCCGCGCGACGTGCCGACGAGTCGAAGCCTGCCCGAGCCCGATGTGTGGCTGGGCCGCCGCGAAACGGAGCCTCTGCGCAGGCCCCCGGCGGGGGTCGTCGCCCAGCCGGTGATCCCAGTCGGTGGCCGCGGGGAGGCAGGAGTGCCCGCCGAGGCTCCTCTAGGCACGGGCAGGACGGGCGCTCCCTCGGTGCAGAGCGCGGACTCGCTTGCGCGTCCCGACGCGGCCTCGGCCGAGCCGTCACCGCCGTTCGCGTCTGCGCCGTCCGCGCATTTGTCGAGCCCGGCGGTGCCCGCGCCGCCCGCGCATTCGGCCGAGCCTTCCCCCAGCCCGGCGGTGCCCGCGCCGGCCGCGCATTCGGCCGAATCTTCGCCGGGCCCGGCGGCGCCCGCGTTGGCCGACGTGAGCGCGCCGGAGTCCCTCGGCGATGGCGACGAGCTCGGGCAAGCCTTCTTCGAGCAGCATGGCGAGTCCCCATCGCTCGCTGCGTCGGCCTCCTCGATCGCCGCCGAAGACGAGCTCGACGACGACGAGCCGCGTCCACGGCTCCGGACCCCGGAGCAGGAAGCGCGGCGCTCGCGGTTCATCAAGGTCGTGGCGGTCGTCATTGGCGCGACGCTCGTCGTCTCCTTGATCGGAGTGTTGATCGCGCGGGGCACCTCGACGCCGGAGCCCGTCGAGGATGCGGCGATGCGTGCGCAGACCGCGCCGCCGGAGCCGCTCGGCATGGTGCCGGAACGGGCACCGGAGGCCGTTCTTCCCGTTCCCCCGCCGCCAGCGCCCGCGTCCGCGAGCGCGTTGGAGACGGAGGGAGAGCCCGAGGCCCCGGCCGAAGGCGCGGACAAGCCGCGGGAAGGAGCGAAGCCACCGTTGCGCGACGACGGTGCGTTGACGGCGCCAGCGGTTCGCCGCAAGGAGAAGCCCGCCGTCCCGGAGCCCAACGAGCTTCCGGCGCGTCCTCCCACGGCCGCGTTCCCACCGCTCTGACAACACGCCCCGGGCGTGCGCCCGCGCGCCCGTTGGATCGGCGTCTCGGCTCGCTTCGCAGGGGCGGCGCCCGCCCCCCTCTGGGACTCCGTCAGGCGCGTGCTGGCGCCGGCTCCAGGAAGCGGCGGAGGAGCCGCGCGAGCTCATTCGGGCACTCTTCGGGAACGACGTGCCCCGAGTCGACGAGCTCGAGCCCGGCGCCGCGGATCTCGCGGGCGAGGCGGTGGGCGTACGTGGGCGCGTACACCGCGTCGGAGCGGCCCCACACGACGAGGGTCGGTGCCTGGATGCGGCTGGTGCGGGCGATGACCGGGCGCGTGTCGACGGCGGCACGCAGCGTGGCGAGCGCGCTGCCACGGGCCGCGGGCGAGTTGAAGGCGTCATAGAACGCGTCGATGCGGCCGACGTCGACAGTGGCGTTCTGCGAGAGGAGGCGCTCGCGGAAGTACGTGCGGAAGAGCGTGCGCCCGACGAGCTGCTTGAACACCAGGTTCCCGACGAGCCGCGCGTGGGCGAGACGACTCTCGATCGCCGTCGCGTCGGTGTAGGCGTGGGCGCCGATGAGCACGAGCCGTGAGACGAACTCCGGGTGGAGGGCGGCGACCGTGAGCGCGACGGCCGCGCCGAGGCCGTGGCCGACGAGCGCCGCGCGACCGAGCTCGAGCCCGGCGTAGAGGTCGGCCACTGCGGCCGCGAACGCGTCGATGCCATACGCGAACCGACTCGGTGGCGGCTTTTCGCTCTGCCCGAACCCCGGGAAGTCGGGAGCGATGACGCGGAAGCGATCGCGAAGCGCGCCCCGGACCCCGTCCCAAATCCGGTGGTCGACGAAGAGGCCGTGCAAGAGCACGACACGCGGGCCGTCGCCCTCTTCGACGACGCGCAGCCTCACGCCTCTCGCAGTGACGTCGCGCTGCACTGCCCGGGTCATGCGTCGGAGAGGGTACTCATCGAGGGCGCGGTGGGAAGCCCAAAGCACCGTCCCCGTGGCTCGTACCACGGGTGACCGGCCCGCCCGTCACACCTACCGTGTTGGTCGCGCGCCGCGTTTGCGCTGCGTGTGACGAGCCGCGTGGATCGCCGCGAAGCGACCACGACGTCCATCGCGAGAACCCCCGCGCGCACGATAGGACATTGAATGTCATATCGCGAGCGCGCTGCAGCATCGATGGAGCTTGCCCAGAAATTTCGCAAATTTCGGGCGCGAAGTGCTTGGGGCGATCCATTGAGTGGAATATATTGACGCGTACCTCGGACGGTGCGGCACCCGGCGCGCCTTCCGGAAACCCGACGCGAGCCCCCGTGATTGACCCCGCCGCCCTCACTCGAATCGAGCGCTCTCACCCGAACGGCCTCACTTCGGCGGAGATCCTCGACGTGCTCGCGCAGCACCGGGTCCCGTTCAGCGAGGCGACGCTCCGCAAGTACGTCCAGCTCGGGCTCTTGCCGCGCAGCGTGCGCATCGGAAGGAAGGGCAAGCACCGTGGCTCCCAGGGGATGTACCCGGTGAGCGTGCTCCGCCAAATCCTGCGCATCAAGCAGATGATGGCCGAGAGCTACACCATCGAGCAAATCCAGCGGGAGTTCTTGTTCATCCGCGGTGACGTCGAGCAGCTCGAGCGCCTGCTCGATGGGATCTTCAAGAAGCTCTCGGCCGTGCTGAAGGAGCGGCGGCGTGAGAGCACGGCGCAGGTCGTCGCCCGCGACGTCGGCGACGCCCGCTCGCTCAGCAAGGAACTCGTGGCCCGCCTCACGGCCATCGAAACCAGACTCACGAGCAAGGCACGAATGGAGAGTATCGCGGCGTCGTAAAGCGGCCGAGGAGCTCAAGGTAGCTCGAGCGAGCGCCTTTTGGCTCCTCCGGCTCTCGCAGGACGGCAGGTCCGTCCCGCGAAAACGAAGCAGGCAGACGCCGCGCCGATCGAGCGAGCGGTACCAGCGCTCCGGGCCGGATTCCGGTGCGCTCCGGGAATCGTGCGCGTGCGAGCACCAGAACGACGGAGACAGCGCATGAACTCGAACCAACACCGAAACACCGGCAACCCCGCAGGGCAGAGGCTCGCGACGGAAGGCGCCACGGCGCTCGCTGGGACTCCGGAGCCCATCACCCGGGAGCAGCGTCGCTCCCGCAGAAAGCGCGAGGTGCGGGCGCGCACGATCAGCGTCAAGCGCATGACGAAGCGCGAGCTCGAGATCGGGCGCCTGCTCTATCCCGAGACCGACTATTGGAAGCCGCGAACGCGCGCCGAGTGCGTGGACGGCCCGCGCCCGTGCCCGTTCGTGTCGTGCCGCCACCACTTGTACGTCGATGTCTCTCCGAGAACCGGTGCCATCAAGCTCAACTTCCCCGACCTCGAGGTGTGGGATCTCGGTGAGTCGTGCGCGCTCGACGTCGCCGATCGCGGCGGGACGACGCTCGAAGACGTCGGTGCGATCATGAACCTGACGCGAGAGCGGATCCGGCAGGTGGAGGTCAAGGCGCTCGCGAAGCTCGAGGCGCTTCGCGACATGATGGCGCTGCGCGACTACGTGGACGAGGGCCCGGTCGGCAAGCGACGTCTGCCGCGGCTCTGCAAGACCGATTTCGAAGCGGGCGAGGACGCCGAGGATTCGGGCGACCTCGACGAAGACTTCGACTGCTGAGCCTCGATTGCGCGCTTCCTAGAACGCCGATCGGTCGGACGGATCGGCGTCCTAGGGTCGGACCTGGCCGAGCAGGCGCAGGAAATTCCGACCCAAGATCTTTTGGATGCGCTCGGGGCGAAAGCCGCGACGGAGCATGTGCTCGACGAGCCGCGGCAGCTCGAGCACGCTCGTGAGATCGCTCGGGGGCACGATCGCTCCGTCGAAATCGCTGCCGAGCGCGGGCGTCTCCTCGCCGGCGACGCGGATCACGTGCTCGAGGTGATCGACGATCACGTCGGAGCGGCGACGCCACGGTGGCCGGTCGAGAAAGCCGCGGTGGAAGAGGATCCCCACGACGCCGCCGCTCGACGCCACGGCGCGGAGCTGCGTGTCGTCGAGGTTGCGCCAGTGCGGTCGCACGCCGGAGACGCCCGTGTGGCTCACCAGGATGGGGAGGGACGGATCGTGCGCTTCCACGGCGTCCCAGAACCCTTGCGGGCTCACGTGCGCGAGATCGACGAGGATGCGGGCCGCGTTCAAGCGCTTGACGAGCTCGACGCCGAAGTCGCTGAGCCCCGTGTCGGGCGCGATCCGAAACGGCGAGCTCGTCGTGCCAATGCGCGAGCTCGACAAGTGCACGAGCGTGACTCGGAGCACGGAGCCCTCGGGCAGCATGTCGATCGTGTGCAGGTCGACGTCGAGCGCGTTGCCGCCCTGAATGCCGATGAAGGCCGCGTGTCGCCCGCGCGCGCGCGCCGCCCGGTACTCGCTCAGGGTGCGCACCAGCTCGAAATCCTCCGGCATCTCCGCGAAGAGCAGCTCGAGACGGCCGAGGTTCGCGAGCAGCGTGCGAAAGCGGTCCTCGGCCTCGCGCAGCGGATTCGTGGTGATGACCCAGGTGGCTCCGGCGAGGCCTGCCTCCCGAACGCGCTGGAAATCCGCGTGTCCCAAGAACCAGCCGCCGAGCGGAGGCCGCGCGTGGCGACGCGTGGGCTCGTAGCCGAGCAACCGGTGCCAGATGAAGGTGTCGAGGTGGAGATCGATCACCTCGCTCGCGAGGTAAAGCTCCACCGCCTCGCGCGAAATTCCGAGCTCGCGCGCCCAGTCGCTCGCGTCCCGCGCCGCAATGGGCATGGGACGTGGTTTAGAGCCCTTTGGGCACGCGATCCAGGTCGACCGAGCCGAGGGCGTAGCGGATGAGCGCGCTGCGGTTCGCCTTGGTGAGACCGCGCGCCTTCAGTGTATCCACCATCTCGTCGAGACGCGCGAGATCCTCGGTGTAAAGCGAGATACAGATCACCTTGTAGTGCTGCGGCTTCTCCGCGGGGCGCGACGACGTGCGCCGCGACGGCGGCGACTCCGGCGCATAGAAGCTGGCGCTCAGCACGCCCTCTACCTCGTCCGCGTCGAGCACCCGCACGGCGGCGTCCCGGAGATCGCGTCGGTCGGTCATGCCA
>CAYYWA010000100.1:0-6896 GCA_964475255.1 uncultured Sorangium sp. | reverse complement strand
CATGCCACGGCGCCCTTTGCTGCGCGCGTCGGCGGGCGGCCCTTCGCGGGAGGGGCTCCCAGCCGCTCGACGACGCGCAGGTAGTCCTCTGCCGCGGTCGAGGTGGGCGCGTACTCGAAGAGCGTCTTGCCTTGAGACGGCGCTTCCTTCACGCGGCTCGTCACGCGCACCGGGTCGAGGCACACCTTGCCGAAGTGTTGGCGCAGCGCCGCGACCACGTCGTGACAGATCCGAGCGCGACCGTCGAAGAACGTCGGCAGCACACCCCAGAACTGGAGGCGATGCGACAGGAGCCGGTTGACCTGCTTCACCGTGCGCACCACCTGGCGGACGCCCACGAGCGAGAGGTAGTCACAGGCGACCGGGCAGAGGACCGCATCGGCCATCACGAGCGCGTTCTGATTCATCAGCGAGAGGCTCGGCGAGCAGTCCACGACGACGAAGTCGTAGGCGGCGCGGGCTTCTTGGAAGCGGCTCGCGAGCACTCGGTCGCGCTGCTTCTGGCCGGCGAGGTAGAGCTCCGCCGCGGCGAGCGTCTCGTCCGAAGGGACGAGATCGAGGCCGGGGCGGGCGCTCACGAGCGCGCTCCGGACGTCGAGGCGCATCACGATGACGTGGTAGAGGCTCCGCTCGAACGAGGCGCCGAGCGAGGTCGCGACGTTGCCTTGCCCGTCCGTGTCGACGAGCAACACCCGCTTTCCGCGAGCGGCGAGTCCCGCCGCGACGTGGACGGCCGTGGTGGTCTTGCCGGTGCCGCCCTTGTGATTGAAGACGGCGAGCACGCGCGGAGCCCCATTCGGGCGCGAAGGCCTTGCCGTCGGAGGCGCGACGGGTGCCGGGCTCATCGCGGGCGCCGAGCGCGGTGCGACGTTCGTCGAGGCGACGCTCGCGACGGGCGCGGGGCTCGCCGTCGGCGCCGAGCGCGGCGCAGGCGGAGGTGCGGCGGGCGAAGCGACGCTGGTCGGCGGTGTGAGGATCGGCATCGCCGCGACACTCGCCGTCGAAGGGGGAACCGCGATGGGCGTCGCGGGCGTCGGGACCCGCACGGGCTTGGGCGGCGGCGTCGGCCGAGCTCCCGGCACGGAAGGAGCCACGGCGGGCGTCGACGGGGCAGGGGGCGGAACGGGCCGTTCGGCGAGCGGCGCTCGGCTCCTCGGCTCCGGCAAGACGCTCTCGCTCCGGTTCATGCCGTAAATCGGGTCGAGGAGCTGACCCAGGCGCACCGCGCGGGCGGCCTCCAGAATGCGCGCTCGGCACGCCGTATCGCACGCGTAGTGCCGCGTGCCGCCCGTGAACACCACCTGGGCCGCGAGCTCTACGCGAAAGCGCCGCGCGCAGCCGTGACAGGAGACGAGACCGTCCACGCGTTCTCGGTGGCTCGCCTCGAGGCACCGCTGAGAACAAAAGGGGACCTCGCGGCGCACGATCCGGCCATCGGCCGTGCGTTCTTCGCGAGCTTCGAGCTGGTACCGGAAGTGCACCTCGAAGGGCACTCCGCACACACTGCAGACCCGGCTATCGAGCGCCATCGTTATCGAAGCGCTTAAGATGCCGGCCCGCGCTGGGCCAAGTTTCGAGACGTGATCGGCAGCGCGCGTCGAGCGCGCGCCGAAATCAGTGCCGGAAGTGGCGGACGCCCGTGAAGATCATCGTGATCCCGGCGTCGTCCGCCGCCCGGATGACGTCGTCATCCTTCTTGCTTCCGCCGGGCTGGACGATCGCGGTCACGCCGGCCTCGGCGGCTGCCTGAACCCCGTCGGGAAAGGGGAAGAACGCGTCGGACGCGAGCGCGGCGCCCTTCGCTCGCTCGCCCGCCTTCTCGCAGGCGATCCGAACGGCTGTGACGCGCGCCGTCTGCCCGCCGCCGATGCCGTACGTCTCGTACACGCCGGGTGAGTGCCCCGGGCCCGCGAGCACGATCGCGTTGCTCTTCACGTGCTTGCACACCCGCCACGCGAAATCGAGGCTCGAGAGCTCGGCCTGGGTCGGCTTGCGGCGCGTGACGACGCGGCCTCCCTCGACCTCACCGGCGCCCGTGCGATCCCGATCCTGCACCACCAGGCCGCCCCCGACCCGGCGATACTGGCGGTCCGCGTAGTCCGAGAAGAGCCAGTCGCCGGTCGCGAGCAGGCGGAGCGCCGCCTTCGCGCGCAGCCGCTCGAGCGCGCCCGGCGAGAAGCCCGGAGCGATGATGCACTCGAGGAAGGTCTCCGCGAGGATCTGCGCGGCGGCGTCGTCGACCTCGCGATTGAGCGCGACGATGCCGCCGAAGGCGCTCATCGCGTCGGCGTCCCGCGCCGAGCGGTACGCGTCGGCCAGGGTCGGCGCGGTGGCCGCGCCGCAGGGGTTCGTGTGCTTCACCACGACGGCCGCTGGGTTTTCGTACTCGCGCACCGCCTCGAGCGCCGCGTCGGCGTCGACGAGGTTGTTGAAGCTGAGCTCCTTCGCCCCGCTGCCCAAGCTCTCCGCGCGCCCGAGAGAGCCCGGAGACGCGTTTCGCTCGATGTAGAACGCGCCGGTCTGGTGCGGGTTTTCGCCGTAGCGAAGCGCGTAGGCCTTGTCGAGCATGACACCGAGGTGCCGCGGGTAGCCGTCGTCTTCGCCGCGAGCACTGAGCCAGCCGGTGATGGCCGAGTCGTACGCGGCCGTGTGCGCGAAGGCCTTCGCGGCCAGGCGCGCGCGCATCGAGCGGCTGATCTCGCCCGTGCGCGAGAGCTCCTCGAGCAGCGGGCCGTAGTCGCTCGGGTCGCACACGACGGTCACGCGCTCGTGGTTCTTGGCGGCCGAGCGCAGCATGCTCGGCCCTCCGATGTCGATATTTTCGATGAGCTCCTCGTAGCTCGCTCCCGTCTTCGCGAGCGTACGCTCGAACGGGTACAGATTGACGACGACGAGATCGATGAGCTCGGCTCCGATGCGAGCAAGATCCGCGTCGTCGATCCCCGCGCGCGCCAAGATGCCCCCGTGGACACGCGGATGGAGGGTCTTCACTCGACCGCTCATGACCTCCGGCGAGCCGGTATACGATTCGACGCTCTCGACCTTGATCCCCGCCGCCACGAGCGTGCTGTAGGTGCCCCCCGTGGAGAGCAGGGCGACGTCGCGCGCGGAGAGCGCGCGGGCGAGCTCGACGATTCCGGTTTTATCGGAGACGGACAAGAGAGCGCGACGCAGAGACATGAGCGGGGGGTATCGAAAGGCCCATGCGTCGTCAACGGAAAGCGCGGGGTGCCCCTATTCCTGACCGGGTTTCTCCAAAAGACCGTTCCAGAAGTGCGCGAGATCGGGGGCCAAGGGAGCGATCAGCGCTAGCGGTCGGCCGGTCATCGCGTGGGCGAGCCGGTACTGGTGCGCGTGCAGCGCGTGCCGGGAGAGCTCCAAAACGGCCAGGTCCTCGGGAGTGAGCTGCCCGTCCGCGGCTCGGGCGAGGAGGCGCTCGTCCGCGCCGTAGAGTTTGTCGCCCACGAGGGGAAAGCCGAGCGCCGCCAGGTGGACTCGAATCTGGTGCTGCCGTCCGGTGTGGAGCCCGCAGCTGACGAGCGCGTAGCCGGCGCGGTGCTCGAGGACGCGCACCGCGGTCTGGGCGGGCAGGCCCGTTCCCGGGGCGGCAACCCGCATCTTGACTCTGAGCTCGCTCACCGGGTCGGGCTCGAGCGGCAGGTCCACGAGCCCGTCGGGCGGGACCCCGCGGACGAGGGCGAGGTACTCCTTTTCGCACTCGGACTCGGAGCCGCCCTGACCGAGCGACCGCCGCTCGAGCAGCAGCTTGAACTCGCGTTCGGCCTCGGGGGTGCGCGCGAGCATCAACACGCCGCTGGTTTCGCGATCGAGTCGGTGGATCAGCGCCAGGAACTCGCCGGGACGCTCGGCTTCGAGGCGCTTGATCACCGTGTGCTTGTGGTACCGGGCGGTGGGGTGCACCGCGACGAACGGGGGCTTGTCGATGACGAGCAGGTGCTCGTCTTCGTAGAGGACGGGGAGCGGGGCGAGCTCGCCCTCCGGCTCGAACGGGTCCCGCCACAGCGCGATGGTCTGGCCCTCGCGCACGCGGTCGCTCGCGGCGAGGCGTCGCCCGTCGTGCGTGTAGGCGCTCCGCTCGACGATCGCGCGGGCTCGCGTCCGGCTCGTTCGGCGCAACCGCGACTGCACGAAGACGTCCACGCGCATGCCCGCCGCCTCGGCCGGCACCTGGAACAGGCGCAGGATCGCCTCCTCCGGGACGCCTTCGGGGCGAACGAGGTCGCGCGGAGGGCTCTTTCGAGCCGAGGCGGGCGCCTTAGTCCGCGCCGGTACGCCGGATTTCCGTCCCGACACCCTGGTCCGTGAAGATCTCGAGCAGGAGGGCGTGCCGCTGACGCCCGTCGACGATGTGCACCTTCTCCACGCCGCGCGTGACGGCGTCGAGCGCACAGCGCACCTTCGGGATCATGCCTCCCGTGATCACGCCGTCGGCGATGAGGCGCTCGGCCTCGGCGGCGTCGAGCGAGCGGAGCAGCTCGCCCTGTTTGCCCTTCACGCCCTCGACGTCGGTCATCAGCACGAACTTCGCCGCGCGCAGCGCGCCCGCGATGTGCCCTGCCGCCGTGTCGGCGTTGACGTTGAGCGAGCGCCCCTCCCCATCGACGGCCACCGGCGCGATCACCGGGATGAAACCGCTCGCGATGAGCTGCTCGAGGATGGCGGCGTCCACGTGCTCGACATCGCCGACGCGCCCGAGGTCGACGAGCACCGACCGCCCCTCGGCGTCCCGCGCTTCGACCTTGTCCTTGCGCCGCGCGCGCATGAAGCGATCGTCTTTCCCGGACAGCCCCACCGCGCGCCCGCCGTGCTGGCAGATGTGGCCCACGATCTCCTGGTTCACGGCGCCGCCGAGCACCATCTCGACGATATCCATCGTCGCGTCGTCCGTGACGCGCAGCCCCGCATTGAACACGCTCCGGATCCCCATCCGCTCGAGCATGCGGTCGATCTGAGGGCCGCCTCCATGCACGACGACGACGCGAATCCCGACGAAGCGCAGCAGGCACACGTCCTTGGCGAAGCTCTCCGCCAGGGTCGAGTCCGTCATCGCGTGGCCGCCGTACTTCACGACGATCGTGCGTTGATGAAACCGCCGAATGTACGGCAGTGCCTCCTCCAGCACGGCCGCCTTCTGAACCAGCTCGTCCATGTACGTTCTCGCGGCCCGCTATATCACGCTTCCCCGGGTCCGGCTTGCCGTGTCGAGGCGGGGAGGGGGGCCGCCGAGTGCCCGTATCGGCCCGGAAATTCCAGGGCATTCGGTCTCCCGGGGGCAGGGGCGCCGCCCTCCGCTCGGCGCCTCGAACGGGCCCGCGTGGTTGTCCTGGCCGGATTGGTGTAGACCGCGGGCGATGGAAATCCTGATGGTCTCGGCCGAGCTCGGCCATCACGCGCGCGTGAGCGCTGCCGCGGACTCGGTCTCTGCCCTCGCCAAGGCGCTTCGGCAGCACGGCCATACCGTCACGCTGGCGCTCCCTCGCTACCCGAGCTTCGACGGATCGGGGTTGCTCCTGGCGCGGCGCTTGAGCCCGCTCGTGATCGAGCCGGGGGTCGAGGTGACGGTGCTCGATGGCCAGCTCGCCTCCGGCGTCGCCCTGGTGTTGTTCGACGCGCCCGCGTTCGCCGAGGGGCGGCCCATCTTCGGCGAGCCCGGGACGCCGGACGGCGAGGCCGACGGCGCGCGAACGGCGTTGCTGTGTCGAGCGGCGGTCGCGCTCGTCCGCGAGCGCAAGCTCCAGGGGCGAGCCGTGGATGTCGTGCACCTGCACGACTGGGCCGCGGCGCCCGTCGCGGCGCTGCTCGCTCGCGACGGCGCTCCGCCCACCGTGCTCACGGTTCACTCCGAGACGGAGCGGACGTTCTCCGTCGATGGGCTCGCGCTCCTCGGCGATGTCCTCGACGAAGCGCGAGCGCGCGTCGATGGCCGCGTTTCTCCGCTTCGCTTGGGGTTGTTGCATGCCGGCGCGGTCACCACCGTCTCGCCCGGGTTCGCGCGCGAGCTCGAGTCGGAGCCTCCGTTTCGGGTGCTCCGGTCGCCGCTCGTCGGCATCCTGGACGGGCTCGACTATGCGACGTGGAATCCAGCCACCGACTCCGCGCTCGAAAGCCGATTCGACGCCGAGGATCCCAGCAACAAGGGCCGCTCGAAGACGGCCCTGCTCCGCGCGTTCGACCTCGATCTCGAGGTCGACAGGCCGCTCATCGCGGTGCTGCTCGGCAGCTCGGATGCCGAAGGGACGCACGTCGTTCGGCGGGCGCTGCCGCGCCGCGTGGATCACGAGCTCCCCCTCATCGCCGTGGGCGCGCGCGGCCACGAGACTCGCGACGAGCTCGAGCGCATGAAGCTCGAGTATGCGGGGGACTTCGCCGTTCTGCCGAGCGCCGAGGACGGGGCCTTCCGGCGCCTCCTCGCCGGAGTGGACTTCGTGCTCACGGCGCGCCGCCGGGTTCCGGCGCCGCTCGAAGAGCTCGCCGCGGCTCGCTATGGCGCGCTCCCCATCGCGCTGGCCAGCGGCGGGACGCCCGACGCCGTCGTCGATATCGATGCCGAGCTCGAAACGGGGACCGGGTTTCTCTACGACGAGCTCGGGGAGGAAGCGGTCGTCGGCGCCGTCCGGCGCGCGCTCTCGGCCTATGCGGCGACCTGCTCGGGGGCGTCGACCACCTCGCTCGGCGCCGGGGGCGGCGCCGCGACGGGGGCTGGGATCGCCCCGCGCGCCGCTACCTGCAGATCTATCGTCAGGTACGCGGCGAGCCCGGCGTCGTCTGAGCGCCTGCGGCAACGAGAGCCGTCGCGCGGAGCACCCAGAGCCCCTGAATCACGGCGAGCAGGGCGAGCACGCGCGTTCCCGACAGGCCGGTGAGCGCGCCGAACG
>CAYYWA010000099.1:5205-17028 GCA_964475255.1 uncultured Sorangium sp. | reverse complement strand
CTCCGGTGGCGGCCGCCGCCCCCGCCGAGGCGCCGGGCCCGGCACGCAAACACAAGACCGTCGTCGGCCAGATCCAGATGGGCGCTCCCGGAGAGAAGCCGTTCAAGACGATCGGTCGCACTCCGGACAACGACATCGTCATCGCGCAGCCTCAGGTCTCGAGCCGACACGCGATCCTCCACGTCTCGGGCAACGACCTGGCCGTCGAGGATCGCGGCAGCGTGAACGGAACGTTCGTGCGCGGGCAGCGCATCCAGCCCGGGCAACGCGTGCCCGTGAGCCACGGCGAGAAGATCTTCATCGGTCCGATGCCGCTGTCGATCCAGGTCGCGGATCGCGAGGTCGCCGTCGTCGTCGAGGACGCGGCGCAGTGGGCCGGGCGCCCGCTGTACGAGATCGAGGCGTGGGATCTCGTGCTCACGGTCCCCGATCGGGACAACCCGCGCGAGCAGAAGACGCTGCTCGATCACGTGAGCTTCAAGGCGCTCCCCGGCGATCTGATCGCGCTCATGGGGCCGAGCGGCGCCGGCAAGACGACGCTCTTGCTCACCCTGAACGGCTATTTGCCGCCGAGCTCCGGCCAGGTGCGCATCAACGGCGAGGACCTGTACGCGATCTACGACGCCCTGCGCGGCTCCATCGGCTACGTGCCGCAGGACGACATCGTGCATCCCGAGCTGACGGTGTACGAGGCCGTCCGCTTCAGCGCGAAGTTCCGGCTGCCGCCCGACTACTCGGAGGAGGAAATCGAGCGCCGGGTCGCGACGACGCTCGCCCAGCTCGGGCTCGAGAGCGTCGCGCACCTGCCCATCGGCAAGCCGGAGAAGAAGATCCTCTCCGGCGGCCAGCGCAAGCGCGTGAACATCGCGATGGAGCTCGTCACCGATCCGGTGATCATGTTCCTCGACGAGCCGACGAGCGGGCTCGCCGCGGACGACACGGCGGCGCTGATCCAGCTGCTCTCGGATCTGGCCAAGCAAACGGGCAAGACGATCATCACGACGATCCACCAGCCCGCGAAGGACGAGTTCGAGAAGTTCAACCTCGCGCTCGTGCTCGGCACCGGCGGCGTCACGCTGTTCTACGGGCCGCCGCGCGACGCCTATCGCTTCTTCGGCTCGTACCTCGAGAAGCAGGGCAGGCCGAACACCGTCGACAACCCGCGCGACATGTTCGACATGCTGAACCAGCGCGAGCGCCCGATTTACGACGCGCTCCGCGCGCGGGACCCCCACGCGCCCCGCTATCTCGCGCGCGCCCAGGCGGCCCGCGAGTGGCACGACGAGTACTTCCGCCCCGGGAGCCCCATCTTCCAGAAGATGTACGCCGGGCGGCGCGCGGTCGGCACCGGCTCTTCCCAACATGGCGTGCCGCAGACCACGCCGCCGACGCGCGGCCAGTTCGGGCTCTTGCTCGAGCGCTACTTCAAGGTGAAGGTGCGCGACTTGAGCGGCACGGCGATCATGCTGCTCCAGGCGCCGATCATCGGCGTGCTGCTCGCGGCCGTGTTCGGCGGCCAGAAAGACGCGATCCCGTACTGGTGTCTCGGCGCGCTGCAGGAGCTCGCGCGGCGCTCCAACGGCGTCGGCTCCGGCACCGACGAAGTTTTGAAGAACCTGCCGACGACCCCCGATCACGCCGGGGCCATCTTCTTCTTGGTGGTCGCGGCGGTGTGGTTCGGGACGAGCAACGCCGCGCGCGAGATCGTGAGCGAGCGCGCCATCTACAAGCGCGAGCGCATGGTCAACCTCAAGCTGTTCAACTACGTCGGCTCGAAGTTCTTGCTGCTGAGCCTCTTCTGCGTGATCCAGTGCACGGTCCTGCTCGTGATCGTGTTCTTCGCGCTCGGCTTCAGCGGCGGGGCGCCGGCGTTCGCGGCGTCGCTCCTCACGCTGATCGTGACGGCGATGAACTCGGTGGCCGTGGGCCTCTTGCTCAGCACGCTCGTCATGAGCAGCGAAGCCGCCATGGCGCTCACGCCGATCGCGCTCATCCCGCAGGTCGTCCTGGGCGGGCTCATGGTGCCGATGACCACGAATGGCCTGCTCGAGTGGCCGATGTACCTGATCCCGGCGCGCTGGGGCTTCCAGGGCGTCGTGGCTCAGGAGCGCATCGCCGTCGCGGATCAGCCGGCTTGGGTCGTCGATCTCAAAAAGCCCGACCTCACCGCGGTGGACAGCTTCATCGCACAAGGCAAATTCCGCTGCGCCGAGGCGCAAATCGCGAGCGCCGATCTCACCGGCGCCTGGGGCTTCACGACCTACTCCAACGCGTGGCTGCCCCCCACCGTGCTGCTCGGCATGACGGTCGTCTTGTTCGTGACCATCCTGGTCGTCCTCCGCCGACGCGACTCGATCTGACCCTCGAGTTGCCCCCTCCCCATCCGTCCTCGCGCTCCGCGCTGCGGGCGGTGGCCTCCCCCAAATCGGCCGCATCCGCGGCCTCAGGGGGAGGAGCGCTCACCGACCGAGCCTTCCGTAGAGCGCGTACCAGAGGCCTCGGCGGCGCCCCCTCCGCCGCCACCCGAGAGCGGGAGCGCCCCTCGGACGCCCGACGAAGCGGGCTTCGAGGCGCCCCCGCGACGTTGTCGGATGGCACTCTTCCTCGTGCCCGTCGCCTGCGACGCGCACTCGAGCCCGAGAAGCGGAGTGCCGCGCGCAGCGCGACGGGAGCGTGCGCGCGCTAGTCGATGGCGTCCTGGATATCGAGGGCCGTCTCGAGGTGTCCTTCCACCGTATCGCTGAGCTCGTTCAGGAACTCGACGACCAGCGGATCGGACGCGTCGGGGATCAGCCGCGTGTCGAGGAGCGTGAGCAAACCCTCGTGAACGGTGACCTGCCCGCCGATGTACTCGGCGTCGAACTGCGAGTCGGAGACCGACTCGAGGAACATCACGAGGCCTTCGGACTGCGACTCGAGCATGCGGCTCACCGAGCTGTCGTCCACCGAGAGCCCCTGTTCGGCCGCGAGCGACTGCAAGCGCTGCTCCGCGGTGGTGTGATCGTCGATCATCATCTGCGCGTAGGAGACCACGGAGTCCGCGTTCCCGCGATCCAGCGCGACCTCGGCCTGGTCTATCTCACCGAGGTTCGCCGCGCTCACTGCGCCTAGGATTTGGGAGTCCGAGAGATCGATGTCGTCGCCGTTGCCGTTGCCGTTGCCATCGACGTCGATGACGTCTTCGATCTCCTCGTCGTCGCCGCACGCGGGGAGCCCGCACAAGGCGATGCTCATCAGATAAATCAGGCTTCGTTTGGTCATGCCTCACCTCGCCGCGCAATCGGGTGCAGAAACCATTCCGACGTGCCCGGAGCGAATCGCGCAGCGCCATCCGTCGAGCGCGCGCGGGTTTCGGGACGGCGCCGCGTGAAGAAGCGACCGCGACGACCGCTCGCAGCGGAAGCTCCCCCGTTTCGGCCCCGCATGCGCAGAGGACCGCGCGCTCCGAGGCGCGTGCGCGAAATCTACAAATTTGCACGCTCACCCCGGGTGCTGCACGCCGCCTCGCGCGCGCCACGATGACGTTCCGTGCTCGGCAGCGCTCGAACGGAGTGCGGGACTCGCACCCCAAATCACTTACATTGCGCAATACCGAATTCACCCGGTATCGTTCCGCACGATGCGTTTCGGAGCGGTCGCGGGCCCCGGGCTGTTGGTTCTCGTGCTCACCGGGGCTTGCGCCTCACCCCCGCCGCCGCGCTCGCAAGCGAGCCCTTTGCTCGGCGACGTAATGCCGGGCTTCGAGTCGCACACGTTGAACGGAAGCCCGCTCTACACCGGCGCGTACAACGGGCGCACCGTCGTCGTGAGCTTCCTCGCGTCCGACTGCGGCCCGTGCGAAGACACGCTGGTCGCCGCACAAGCGATGTACGAGGATCGCCACGACGTCGTCGTCGTGGGCGTGTTCGGCGATCCCGACGACTCCGGCGCGCGCTCCCTCACCCGAAAGCACGAGGTGCGCTTTCCCGTGGTCGTGGACGAGGACGGCAGCATCGCGCGCCTCTTCCAGATCGACACCGTACCGAAGACCTTCGTCGTCGACGCGCGCGGCCGGGTGCGCTGGGTCGGCGGCCCCGAGCTGACCGAAGACGGCCTGCTCACCGCCGTGGCCGCGGCGGAGTGAGCGAGCCCCCAGCGGGGCTCAAGTCCTCTTCGGCACGCGCGCGACGAGCGCGGCGCGGACGGCCTCGGCCAGAGCGTCCGCGGTGTAGGGCTTGGTGAGCCACGCGAGCCCGAGGCGCTCGGCGTGCGCCGCGCGCTCTTGCGGTGGATGACCGCTGACGAGCAGCCCTCGTTGCTCGGGCGCGATCTGCCGGAGCTCCTCGAAGATCGCGAGGCCGTCGCCCCCGTCGCGCAGCATCATGTCCATGATCACGAGGTCGAACGGCGCCGGGGTCCCGTCGCCGCCGGAGCGCCGTTCGCGCCACTGCTCGAACCACCTCCGCGCGCAGTCGCCCCCGTCGCAGGTCGTCACCCGAAAGCCGAGCCGCGCGAGGACTCTCCGTGAGGTCCGGAGCTGGAGCGGATCGTCATCGACGACGAGGATATGCAGGGCGGCGGAGTCGCTCATGGCCGGTGCTCCCGCGGCGTGGGCCAGCGCGCGGCCCACACTCCACGCTGGCTCACCACCGCTTCAGCCAACATCTCTCCCTTCTGGAAACGGCTTCGAGCGCCGCCGCGTAATGGGGATTTTTTCAGCTGTCGGCGCCTAAACCGGCCACACGGCCGCCCCGCTCCCGATCGCCCCGGGTGTATAAAGACCCGCCATGAGCACCCCCGTGGGTGGCCTCCGCATGGGCCTCGGCCTCGTTCTCGTGGCCGGCCCCCTGGCCCTCTCCGCGTGCCGCCAGGCGTCCTCGGCCCCCGTCGAGAGCCCGGCGAGCCCCGAGCAGTGCGAGGCCGGAAAGCGCGACCTCCTGGCACTGCTCGAGCATTTGCCGGCTCGGGCCCTCGCGGCGCCCACGCGCGTTCCGCTCCCGGAGTCGCTCCTCGGGCGCGCTCCCGGGAGCGGCCCCGTGCTCGAGCTCGACGCGCGCTCGGCGAGCTTCGACTCCGAGCCGCTCCCTGGAGGCACGCTCGCCGAGCGGGTCGAGGCGCTCCGGGTGCGAGCGGCGGGGCTCGTGAGCGGCGACGTCTTCGTCGCGGCGGCGCCCGACGTGGACGTGCGCACCCTGCGCGCGCACCTCTCGGCATTGCCCGAGTCGCTCACGGCCCACCTGCTCGTGCGCACGCGGGCGGCGCGCGTCGCGTCCGACGGGAGCACGCCGGGCGATACCGGCGCGGCAGCGACGATCGCGGCAGAGCTGCTCGCGGAGCGCGATCCCGGTGCGCGCGCAGCCCTCGCGCGCGACGCCTACCAGCAATTTTCCCGCTGCGACGCCGTCGCCCATGCTGTCGCCTCCGTGGAGGGCAAGCCGCACGACCGGCGTTGGCCGGCGCTCCGCGGCGCGCTGCTCGAGGCAGTGCCGCGCTGCGCGTGCGGAGAGCTCGACGCGACGAGCTTGAAGCAAGTCGTCGTCGCCGAGCAGCGCGCGGGGACGATGACGCTCGCCACGCTGCCGGCGTCGTTCTTGCGCGACGTGCGCTGCGAAGCGAGCATGCCGCTCCGCTCCGTCCAGAAGCTCCTCCGTCAAATCGAAGACTTCGACCAAGAGTTTGCCGGGAGCTTCGGCCGTGACGAGGTCCGCTTCGAGGACGTGGTCACGAACGAGCGGCTGCTCAACGTGTTTTGCAACGCGCTGCCGGGCGAGACGCTCGCGTCCGTCCAGCGCGCACACGCTCACGTCTATTTTCGCCCCTCGGACGGCTCCCCGTGCGAGCCGTGGCAGTTCGAGCCGCTCTCGCCCGGCGCGCCGATGGGCACGTGGCGGCGCGTCTCGGGGGCGCCGCTCGCCTTCCACTACTGGCAAGCCGCCGAAGCGATCCGCCTGTTCGGCCCCGTCCCCGATGGCGCGCCCAGCAAGCCCACCGACACGGGCCCGTGGAGCTGCGACGAGACCAAGAAGCTCGTCGGCGTCGATGCGACGTCCGTCGCGCTCGAGCAGGGACGTCTCTTCTTCTCGCGAGCCGCGTGCGAAGCCGCCCAGCGCGACACGGCCGCTATCACCGGGTGCTTCGCAGAGCGCGGCGCCCCGGCCCCGGCGTCGGCCCCAGCCCCGGCGTCGACCGCCGAGCGCTGACCGCGACCGGAAGCGCTCGCCCTATTTCCTGGGTGCTGCGGGCGCGACCGAGGGGATGAGCGACGCGCGGCGTTCGCGGCGGCTCAACGACAGCCCGCTGCCCACCGCTTGGGCGAGGGACGCGTAGCCGCTCGCGCGCAAGCGCTCGGCGATGCCGCTCGCGAGCGTCGAAGGAAACGCCGGTCCCGCGTAGACGAACCCCGTGTAGACCTGAACCAACGTGGCGCCGGCACGGATGCGCTCCCAGGCGTCGTCCGCGTCCTCGATGCCGCCCGCGGCAATCAGCACGACCCGATCGCCCACCTTCGCGCGCAGCCGTTCGAGCACGGTGAGCGCCCGCGCCTTGAGCGGCGCGCCCGAGAGCCCGCCCCCGCCGATCGCCTCGACCTCTTCGGCGGGCGTGTGCAGGTCGTCCCGGTCGATGGTGGTGTTCGTGGCGATGATGCCGTCGAGCGCGAGCTCGAGCGCGAGCTCGGCGACCTCGTCGACGGCCTCGTCGGAGAGATCGGGCGCGATCTTCACGAGCAACGCCGGGGGCTTCTCGGGCCGCGCGCGGACGAGCGCCTCGCGCACGGCGACGAGCAGCGGCCGGAGCCGCTCCTTCGCCTGCAGCCCGCGGAGGCCCGGCGTGTTGGGCGAGCTCACGTTGACGACCACGTAGTCGGCGAGCGGCCCGAGCACGGTCGCCGACTCCACGTAGTCTTCGACGGCCCGATCCTCCGGCGTGGCCCGGCTCTTTCCGATGTTGACGCCGACGAGCGTGTGGCGCGGGCGCCGGAGCCGCGCGGCCACCCGATGCACCCCGTCGTTGTTGAAGCCCATGCGGTTAACGAGCGCGCGGTCGGCAGGGAGCCGGAAGAGCCGCGGGCGCTCGTTTCCCGGCTGCGCTTCGCGCGTCACCGTGCCGATCTCCACGGCGCCGAAGCCGAGAGCGCCGAGCGCGTCGTAGCCCTCGGCGTTCTTGTCGAAGCCCGCAGCGAGCAAGATCGGGTTCGGGAACTCGAGCCCGAGCGCCCGCACCCGGAGCTCGGGCTCGGTTCGGCAGAGGAGCGCGCGAACGAGCCGTTTTACGAACGGCAGTCGCATCACGAAGCACAGCACCGCGAAGGCGAGGCGATGCGCGGCCTCGGCTGGCAACAGAAAGAGGAGAGGCCGGATCAGAAATCGGTACACGGGCACGACCGGGTCGTCACGGAGCGGCGAAGCGCGGGCGTCACGCCGCGCTCGCCTCTCGGAGGAGCCCCTCTGCCCACTTCTCCAGGTTGCGCGCGTCTCGATAAAAGACGCGGATTCCGTCGCTCAGCTTCTCGACGGCCATCGCGTCCTCGTTGTGCATGAAGCGGTAGCGCTTCTCGTCGAGCACGACCTTGGGCACGTCCGCCGCTTGCGCCGCCTCCGGGCTCAGCTTGCGCGGCACGTCCCCCGTGCGCTTTTCGAGCTCGGCGAGCAGATCCGGGCTGATCGTGAGCAGATCACAGCCGGCGAGCGCGAGCACCTGCTCGACCTTGCGGAAGCTCGCTCCCATCACCTGCGTCTGGTACCCGTGCTTCTTGTAGTACGTGTAGATGCGCGTCACGCCGAGCACGCCGGGGTCTTCCTCGACGGGAATGTCGGCGACGCCTCGCGCCTTCTTGTACCAGTCGTAGATGCGTCCCACGAACGGCGAGATCAGCGTCACGCCGGCGTCTGCGCACGCCACCGCCTGCGCGAAGCTGAAGAGCAGCGTGAGATTACAGTGAATGCCCTCTTTCTCGAGCCGCTCGGCGGCGCGAATGCCCTCCCACGTGCTGCCGACCTTGATCAGCACGCGCTTGCGATCGACGCCCGCGCGCTCGTAAAGCTCGATGAGCTGCCGCGCCTTGTCGATCGTCCCCTCGATGTCGAAGCTGTAGCCCGCGTCGACCTCCGTCGAGACGCGGCCGGGGATGAGCTTCAGGATCTCGGTGCCGAAGTTCACCGCGAGCTTGTCCATGAAGCGCTCGGTGCGTGTTTCGGAGTCCGAAGATCCCTTGCAGGCGAACGCGACCGCGTCCTCGACGAGAGGCCGATACTGCGGGACCTGCGCTGCTTTCAGCAGCAGCGAGGGGTTCGTGGTCGCGTCCTGGGGAACGTAGCGAGCGATGGCGGCGATGTCCCCCGTGTCGGCGACCACCGTGGTCAGCTTTCTCAAAGCTTCGAGCTGCGATGACGGCATTCCTTCGTCTCCGTGGGGCACCGTTCGGGGCCCGGATAGAATGCGCACATCCTCCCACCGTCGAGAGGGTGGGGCAAGGGCGTTGCGCGACGCGCGCTCGCCACGTCGCAAGGGGGCGCGCTGCGCCCCCTCACGCATGCGCTGTCACGAGGGAACGCGCGACGAAACGGGCGGCGGAACGACGTGCAGTCCCTCTTTCGCGGCCGTCGGCGGCACGTACACGCCCCAAATGTCGCGCGCGTAGCCGAGGATGGTCCGATCGCTCGAGAACCGTCCCATGTGCGCCACGTTCAGGATGGCTCGGCGCGTCCAGCCGGCCCGATCCTGGTAGGCGCGCTCGATGCTGCGGTGACAGTTCATGTAGCTCAGGAAGTCCGCGAGCACCATGTACGTGTCCCCGCCGTAGAGGAGCGAGTCGACGATGGGCCGGAACCGCCCCGGTTCCTCCGGCGAGAACATCCCCGAAGCCACCGCGTCGAGGGCCGAGCGCAAGAGCGGCTCGGCGTAGTACACCTGCCTCGGGTCGTACCCGCTCTCGCGGGACTGGATCACCTGCTCCGCCGTCAGCCCGAAGAGGAACATGTTCTCTTCGCCCACGGCCTCGCAGATCTCGATGTTCGCGCCGTCGAGCGTGCCGATGGTGAGCGCGCCGTTCAGAGCGAACTTCATGTTGCCCGTTCCCGAGGCCTCCATGCCCGCGGTCGAGATCTGCTCGGAGACGTCGCTGGCCGGGATGATGTGCTCGGCGAGCGTCACGCCGTAGTTCGGCACGAAGACGACCCGCAGGAACTGCCGGACCTGCGCGTCGGCGTTCACCACCTGCGCCACCGAGTTGATGAGGTGGATGATGCGCTTGGCCATGTCGTAGCCCGGCGCGGCCTTGCCGCTGAACACGAAGGTGCGCGGGAGCGGGTCGTGTGGTGGCTTCGTCCGGTACGAGAGGTACAGCGCGATGACGTGCAGGATGTTCAGGAGCTGGCGCTTGTACTCGTGGAAGCGCTTCACGTGCGAGTCGATGACGTGACTCGGGTCGAGTTCGATGCCGAACCGATGCTTCAAGAGGCGCGCGAGCCGCTCCTTGTTCTCGGCCTTGACCTTGTTGAAGGCGGCCTGGAACTCGGGCTCCGACGCGAGCGGGACCAGCCGCTCGAGCTGGTCGAGATCGGTGATCCACCCCGTGCCGATGCGCGAGCTGATCAGCTCGGAGAGCCCCGGGTTGCACTTCAAGAGCCAGCGCCGCGGCGTGACCCCGTTCGTCTGGTTCAAGAACTTCGAGGGATCGAGCTCGTTGAAGTCGCGGAACAGCCGCTCCTTGAGCAGGTGCGAGTGGAGCGCGGACACGCCGTTCACGTGGCTCGCTCCGACCACGGCGAGGTTCGCCATGCGCACCTGGCGCTCGGGCCCCTCCTCGATCAACGACAGCCGGCCGATGCGCTCGTCGTCTCCCGGGAAACGACGGCGCACGTCGGTGAGGAAGGCGTGATTGATCTCGTAGATGAGCTGCAGGTGCCGCGGGAGCACCCGCTCCATCAGCCAAACGGGCCAGCGCTCGAGCGCCTCGGGCAAGATCGTGTGGTTCGTGTACGCGAGGCAGCGGCGCGTCAGCGCCCAGGCCGGATCCCACGGCATCCCGTGTACGTCGACCAGCAACCGCAAGAGCTCGCACACGGCGAGCGCCGGGTGCGTGTCGTTCATCTGGAAGATGGCCTGCTCGTGCAGGTTGTAGAGGTCCGGGTAGTACCGGAGGTGCCGGGAGACGACGTCCTGCAACGTCGCGGAGACGAGGAAGTACTCCTGCTTGAGGCGGAGCTCCTTGCCCGCGGGTTGTTGGTCGTTCGGGTAGAGCACGCGCGAGATGTTCTCGGTGCTGAGCTTCTCCTCGACCGCTCGGATGTAGTCGCCGCGGTTGAAGTACGAGATGTCGAAGTCGCGCGTCGCCTTGGCCGACCAGAGCCGGAGCGTGTTCACGACCTGATTCCGGTAACCCGGCACCGGCACGTCGTAGGCCATCGCCAAGACGTCGTGCGTGTCGATCCACTCGTGCGTGATGCGACCGGCGCTGCCGGTGTACTGGATGACGCGCCCGCCGAAGCGCACCTTGTACACGCGCTCGGGCCGCGCGATCTCCCACGGGTTGCCGTACTGCAGCCACGGGTCGGGCGCCTCCGTCTGCATGCCGCCCACGATGTCCTGGCGGAAGATGCCGTAGTCGTAGCGCAGCCCGTACCCCATCCCGGCGATGCCGAGCGTCGCCATCGAGTCGAGGAAGCAAGCGGCGAGGCGGCCGAGGCCCCCGTTGCCGAGGCCCGCGTCATGCTCTTGATCGGCGACCTGATCGAGATCGATGCCGAGACCGCTCAAGGCCTCGCGCATGTCGTCGTAGATGCCGAGGTTCATCAGGCCGTCTTCGAGCAGGCGCCCGAGTAGGTATTCGAGCGACAAGTAGTAGACCACCTTCGGCTGCTGGAGCTCGCGGCGGTGCCACGTCCGCGTCCAGCGGTCGAACATGCGGTCGCGCGCGGTGCGCGCGGCGCTCATGAAGTGATCGAGCCGCGTCGCCGCGCTCGGGTGCTTGCCCTGTGTGTGTTGAACGTGCTGCACGAAGCTCTCGCGCAGCGCTTTCACGTCCATGGCGAGCTCGGGCGCCGGGATGTTGTACTTTGCCGAGGTCACAGCCGTCGCAAATAGCAGCCTGGCTCCAGAATGAGAAGCGGCTCCGGCCGCACGACCTCGCGAGGTTTTTCCGAAACAAAGATCCCGCGCAGCGCGGAGCTCCGATCGCGGCGATGCCGTGAGGATTGTGATACACCCCGCCCGATCATGCCGACGTTGCCCGTGGGCCGCCTCTCGGGGCGTACATTGGAGGCCCTCGTCACCGCCGTGCGCAGAACACCCGCACGCGGGATGCTCGCGAGCGTCCTCCGCGCAGAGCTGGGAATCGACGCGTTGCGCCGACTTCCCCACGATTTCCGGGGACCTCTTCCGTTCAGTCTCACGCCGCTCGCCGCCCGCGATCCGGTGCGGCGCCCGTCCGCCGAGCTCGGATTGCCGAAGGGTGAGCGCGTTCCGCGCTCGGTGCTCGAGCTCGCGGCGGCGTACCGCGCGCGAAAAGCCACGCCGGAGCGCGTTACCGCGCGCGTGCTCGAAGCCGCGCGGGATCTGGCGAGCCAAGTTCCGACGCTCGGTCCCCTCTGCGGCTACGACGACGAGCGCGCGCTCGACGCCGCGCGCGCGAGCACGGAGCCGTTCGCGCGCGGAACGCCGCGCGGCCAGCGCGAAGGCGTGGCGCTGACCGTGGTCGGGCCGGAAGGGCCGCTGGTGGCGGGCGTGGTGGACCGCTTCCGCGCCGCCGGGTTGCGCATCTTCGGGCCGACCGCCGCCGCCGCGCGGCTCGAAGGCAGCAAGGCCTTCGCCAAGGACTTCCTCAAGCGCCATTGCATCCCCACCGCG
>CAYYWA010000099.1:3779-5195 GCA_964475255.1 uncultured Sorangium sp. | reverse complement strand
CGCCCAACGGCCCCCCGCGCGGTCCCCTCTGCGCCTCCCCCGCCGCGGGCGCGCTCGACGCCGCGCGCGCGAGCACGGAGCGGTTCGCGCGCGGAACGCCGCTCGGCCTGCTCGATGGCGTGCCGATCGGCGTCAAAGAAGAGATCGACCTGTGCGGCTTTCCGACGCGCATGGGCACGGGCTACTCCGGATTTCGCCCCTCCGAGCGGGACGCACCCGTCGTCGCGCGCTTGCGAGCGGCGGGCGCCGTGATCGTCGGGCAGACGCCGATGACGGAGCTCGGGCTCTCGCCTCTCGGCGCGAACCCGCACCGGCGCATGCCCACGAACCCCCACGACCCGATGCGCCTCGCGGGCGGGAGCTCGACGGGCTCGGCCGTGGCGGTCGCGCTCGGGCTCACTCCTCGTTCCATCGGGTCCGACGCGGGTGGCTCGATCCGCATCCCCGCCGCGTACACGGGCGTGTTCGGGCTCAAGCCGACCTACGGGCGCATTCCTCTCGAGGGGGTCGGGCTCGCCTCCGCCGCGTCGATGCTGCACATCGGCCCGCTCGGCACGAGCAGCACGGACCTCGCCTTGTTCCTCGAAGCCGCCGCGGGTCCCGATCCCCGTGACCCGGCGAGCCTCGACGCGCGGCCCTTCGAGCCGGGTGAGCTCCGCGCCGCGGTCGGCCGCGGCGTCGCCGGGCTCCGCATCGGCATCGACGTCGAGGAATGGGCCTCGGCGCCCGATCCTCTCTCGCGACCGGGGCGTGACGCGCTCGAAGCGCTCGAGCGCGCCGGGGCTCGGCTGGTCGAGGTGCACTCGCGGCTCGCGCGCTACGCGGGGCCGATCGGCTACCTGACCGTCGGCATCGAAGGCTACGTATCGCTCGCGGCCATTCGTGAGCGGCACATGGACGAGCTCGGGCTCGACCTCCAGCTCGTGCTGTCCGGGCTCGAGACGTTCCGCCCGGACGACTACGTCGACGCGCAGCGCCTGCGCTCCGCGCTGCGGCGCGAGACCGCGGACATTCTCCGCGGCGTGGACGTGATCGCGCTGCCCGCCGTGGGGCGCAGCCCGCTCTCGGTGAGCCAGGACGAGTCGCGCTCGGGCTTCATCGACCCGACGGCGCTCGACGCGACGTGCCGCTTCGCCTTCCTCGCCAACTTGACGGGGCTCCCTGCCGCGTCCGTGCCCGTGGGCTCTGACAGCGAGGGAATGCCCGTCGCTCTTCAGCTCCTCGGCGACGCCTGGGACGAAGCGCTGGTCCTCTCGGTCGCCGCACACCTCGAGCGACTCGGCATTGCCGAACCTCCCCGCGCCCCCGCCGCGATCGATCTCCTTTGACTGGGTCGGCGCCGGGGGGGGGGGCCCGGGCCCCCCACCCCAAGACCCGCAAACACCCCCCCCGCAAGAGAAAAGAACGTGGAAACCA
>CAYYWA010000099.1:0-3769 GCA_964475255.1 uncultured Sorangium sp. | reverse complement strand
CAACCCCCCCGCGCCCCCGCCGCTAGCGATCTCCTTTGCGGGGGGCGGCGCCGGCGGGGCGGCACGGGCCGCCCCTCCGAACGACGCGAAAACGCCGAGCCGTCAGTCGAATCGACGTTCTACAGCTCGCCCGCCTTCGCCCGCGAGATCCACTGCCGAATCTCGCCCTCGATCACGTTCAGCGCCTGACCCTTGAAGGGGCGAAGCAGGAACGGGACGTCGAGCTCGAGCTCGAACGCGCGCTCCTGGACCTCGAGCGAGCCGTTCAAGGTCATCCCCTTGACGCTGAACGAGATGTCGGCCCGATTGGGGTTCACCCAGTGCGAGCGTGGCGAGTACTTGGCGAACTTCTCCGCGTACGTCGAGAGCGCCTTGTCCGCGACCTGCTTGGCGCGGTCCTGACCCAGATCGTGATTGACGACGTGCTTCATTCCCATTTGCCGGCATCTTCCCAAATCCGAGCCGCTCGACAACCCGGAATCGGTCCCGGAACAGCCACCGAGGGGGACGCGACGGGGCGCGACGGCACCGCGGCGCCGCGGCATTTCCCGCGCGCGCGGGAAACCAGCGTCGCTCACGGGCTCCGCTCGCCGAACACCACGTCCGTGACGACGCCGAAGTGGTCGGAGGCCCAAATCGTCTCGCCGCCGCGCAGCTCCGGCGTGGCGAAGGCCACCTCCGTTCGGATCGGCTCGCCGCGCAGCAGACCATCGGGTCCGCGCACGAACACGTAGTCAATCCGTCGCGACGGCTCGCGGGCGCGACGCGCGTAGTCGTTCTCCCGAGCGAACGTGGCGCCGGCGCTGGCGTCTCCGCCGTACGCCCACGCATCGGCGAAGAACACGCTCCGCCCCTCGTGCACCTTCAAGCCGCGCAGATAGCGGATCTCGTCGGAGTCCGGGTCGGCGTTGAAATCGCCCATCAAGACCGGCGGCAAGAGCTCGCCGTGCTCCGGCGCGACCTCCGCGATCCGGTCCACGATGAAGCGCACCTGCTCGAGCCGGGTGCTGCCGTGATGGAACTTCCAGTTCAAATGCGTGACGAAGACGGGGAGCGGACCGAAGGGGCTCTTCACGCGGACGAAGAGCAACGACCGACGCTCCCCCGTCTCGTGCCCCGGGAGCTCGAAGACACGCACCTCCTCGATCGGATGGCGGCTGAGCAGCGCGTTGCCGAAGAGGAGCCCGTGCGAGTAGTTGCTCGCCTCCCCATAGGCGACCTCGTAGCCGAGACCCTCCGCGATTTCCGTGGCCTGGCACGTGCGCGGCGTGAATACTGGAGTCTCCCCATCGGGAACTAGGCGAAGCACCTCCTGCAGACCGAGCAGCGAAGGCTCGAGCCGCTGGATTTCCTTTCGGATCAGCCGAAGCCGTTCCGCCCACGGGCCCGATTTGTTCCACACGTTCAGGGTGCCGATGCGCAGCGTCGACATGCACCAAGGATAGCCCCGTCCCCCGTCGACGCGCCCTGGACCCAACCCGGAAAAAGCGGGGCGAGACGGGAGCTCGATCCAGAAGGGGCGCGCTTGCCCGACCGTGAGCGCTCCTCTACGCTAAAACCGCATGTTGATCGGGGTCGATTTCGGTGGGACGCAAGTCAAAGCCGGCATCGTCGAAGGTGGCGAGGTCGTGCGCTCGACCTCCGCGGCCACGCAAGCCAGCTCGAGCCCGGCCGAAATCCTCGATCTCTTGGCGGACACCGTGCTCGCGCTCGCGCCCCAGCCGGAGAGCGTCGGCGTCGCGATTCCGGGTGAGGTGGACGCGGACGGCAAGTGCTGGCGGCTCACCAACGTGCCGGGCTTCGCGGGCGTTCACATCGCGAGCGAGCTGTCGCGCCGCTTGGGCGGCTGCCCGATCGCGGTGGAGAACGACGCCACGAGCGCCGCCTTGGGCGAGCGCCTCTACGGGCACGGCCGCGAGCACCCGAGCTTCCTGATGGTGACGCTCGGAACGGGCATCGGCGGCGGTCTCGTGCTCGGGCACATGCTCTACCCGGGAGCCAACGGCTTCGCGGCGGAGTTTGGCCACATCAACGTCGATCGCTCCCCGGAGGCGCCGCTCTGTGCCTGCGGGCAGCACGGGTGCGTCGAAGCGTTCGCCGGGACCAAGGCGCTCGTCCGAAGGTACGAGGAGCTCTCGGGAGAGAAGGTGCTCGAGGTGCTGCCGATCTCGGTGAGCGCGCGGCGCGGTGAGTCCGCGGGCCTCGAGGTGTTCGCGATGATGGGCGAGGGTCTGGGTCGCGGCCTCGCCATGGTGCAGAACCTGCTCGACCTGAACGCCATCGTCTTCTCCGGCGGCATCTCGGCCTCGCTCGACCTGATCGAGCCGCACGTGCGCCGCGCGCTGCGCGCGTACACGTTCGCGCCCCCGCTCGCCGAGGTGCCGTTGCTCGTGAGCGGCCTCGGCGAACGCGCCGGGATCATCGGCGCGGCGTACCTCACGACGCTCTGAGCGCGCTCTCGACCACCCACGCGCGCTTCGCGACGGCAACGCGCGCGCTCACAAGCGCGCTGGAGGTCCGTAGAGCGTCGGTCGAAAGCTCGAGTAGCCGACGCGCACCGAGAACGTCTGCACCACGTTCCAGCTCGCGTCGAGCTCCACGATCTTCCCGTCCGTCGCGTAGGTGATCAGGGTGTTGCCGCGGGGCAAGCGCTGCACGTCTCCGAGGTTGGTGCTCGCGGCATCCCCCGCGTAGTCGCGGACGAGCGTGGCCGTGAACGCTCCCGGCGTGGCGTTCAGGCGAAACTCGAGGACGTGCGCGACCTCGGTGTAGCTGTTGTTGAACAAGACGAACGTCCCGTCCGGGAGCAAGTGGTGGCCGTGGTTGACGTCCCAGCGCTGCGGCGAGCACCGCTCCCCCGCGGGCGCGTCCTCGCAGCTTCCGCCGAGCTGCCAGTCGAGGGTTCCGTCCGCGCGCACCTTCACGATGAGGTTGGGATTGCGATCGGAGATCGTGAAGCCGTCGTCGAAGGGGATGTAGTGGATCGCGTTCGCGTGGAACGCCTCCGAGCGATAGAGATTACTCCCGATTCGGAACGCGCTCGTCACCGTGCCGTCCGGCGAGCGAACCAAGACCTCGCTCTCGGGATCGATCCCCTCCCCGCGCCATGCGATGGCAGCGACCTTGCCGCCCGGCATCACCGTGAAGTCGTGGTGCGCGTTCTCGAGCCCAGGGACGTTCCGGTGCTCTTGCTCCCCGTCCATCGAGACGAAGCGCATCTCCCCACCCTGGTTGAGCAGGTTGAGCTGAAGCATCCACAGGTGCTCGCCCTCGTAGTCCATGAGGGCGCGCGTCGGGTTCTGGGGACCCTCGACGTACCAGACGACCTCGCCGTCCGCGTCCAGGATGAACGCGCTGCTCGGCAAGCTGCTGCCCGAGCTCGTCACGATGAAGCCGGGTTCCCGCTTCTCGGGCTGAACGACGGTCACCGTGACGGAGGGCGAGCTCTCGAAGCTGCCGGTGGTCGGCAATGCATACTCCGGGCTGACACAGGTTTGCCCGTTGCGGCTCGCTTCGATGCGGAACCCGTAGTCCTTCGCCTGCTTGAGACCGAGCAGCAGCGTTCGATACCCGGGCTCATCGAGATCGACCGGCGCCTCGCCCCCTCGATTCAAGCTCGAGCTCGGCGCGTCTTTCAGGGTGTAGACGATCGTGGCGCTCGAGGGGGCCGGTCCCGCCAAGGCCCATTCCACGATGCCGACCGTCGGGATCTTCGTGCTCAGCGCGTTCTTCGTCACGGTGAACGCGCAGTCGTTTGCCGCGCCGCCTC
>CAYYWA010000098.1:0-17094 GCA_964475255.1 uncultured Sorangium sp. | reverse complement strand
GGTTGCCCTCCTCCCTTCCCGGGGTCGTGATTTCCCCAGCGCAGCCCGCGCCTGCGGTCAGGGTGGCTACGACAATCAGTCGTCTCGTCCAGGTATTCATGGCACTCACCTCGTCCAGGGTCCTTCGAGGCCAAAATAATCGGCCAACGACGGTGCCGTCGTCGGAGATCTCATTCGACGACTGCTCGAGTGGCAGTGTCGCAGTCGAAATAGTGCCCCAACGCGCCCGTTCCGTTCACGAATTTTCGATCTTTCGTTCGGGCAGCAAGATTGCCGTGATTCAATAGGATTTCGCCGCCGCCGCTGGAATTCTGGGTCCCTCCGCGCCCCTCGCCGAAGTCCAGTCCGTCCGGTCGAGCAGAAGCCGAGGGCCGCTCTCCGCACGGGCGCTCGGCGCGGCGCTCGCTTTCCGCTCGTTACGGCGTTTTACCAACCATGCAGCCGAGACCGCCTTCGTTCACCGCACGTGAAATCCAGGCGCTCGGGACCCCAAAAGAACGAACGGGGAGCTCGCGGGTTGAGAAGTGAGACTCCCTTTCATTCGAAATCTCGATCTCGAACTCCCGCGCTCGAGCCGCACCCTCCCTCGAGTGTCACGCCTCGTCCGCCCCCGAACGGACGCCGAGGGAGGCGCCACGGTCTTCAGCAGCGCTTCATCCCGCAAGGCTTCCCAAAAACCGAAGTACCCCGGTTCGGGAGGTTCAGCGTTCGAGGAGCGCGAGCGGGCGGAGCTCGGACATCGCGATGATCTCGCGACGTCTCCGCGATTTCTCGCCGCGTTCCCACCGTTCGTCGCTCTGGGGAGAGACTGCCCTTCGTGCCATGATCCCAATGATGCGAGCGACGGCCGATGTCGTGGTGATCGGGGCGGGGATCATGGGGCTCGCCGTGGCGTACGAGCTGTCGCGGCTCACGGCCGGGAAGCTCTCGGTGGTGGTCGTGGACGCGAGCTATCTCTGCGGCGGCGCAAGCGGGCGGAACGGTGGCGGCGTGCGGGCCCAATGGTCCGACGCGCTCAGCGTCGAGCTGATGAAGGAGAGCCTCGCCGAGTTCCGCTCGTTCGCGCGGCGGCACCGAATCAACACCTGGTTCCGAGCCGGTGGCTATTTGTTCCTCGCGCGCACGGACGCGCGCGCCAAGGAGCTCGCGCACAGCGTGGAGGTGCAGCGCGGAGCCGGGCTCGACACGCGCCTGCTCGCTCCCAACGAGGTGAACGCGATCGTGCCCGAGCTTTCGACGAGCGGCGTGCTCGTCGCGAGCTACAACCAAGACGACGCGGTGGTGTTTCCCTGGCCCATCGTGTGGGGCTACGCCGAAGGAGCGCGCGCCCTCGGCGTCGAGATCCACACGTTCACGCGCGTGACGGGCATCGAGGTCCAGGGCGGCCGCATCGCCGCCGTCGAAACCGATCGCGGCCGCGTGCAAACGAGCACGGTCGTGCTCGCGGCGGGCGCGCACAGTCCCGAGGTCGCGCGGCTCGCCGGCGTCGAGCTCCCGACGCGACCGCACCGGCACGAGATCTGCGCGACCGAGCCGCTCAAACCGTGGCTCACCCCCCTCGTCGCGGATCTCACCGACGGGCTCTACTTCTCGCAGTCCACGCGCGGCGAGATCGTGGGTGGCATCGGGAACGATCGAGTGCCGGAGGGGCCCGTGCAGACCTCGTCCGGGCGTTTTCTCGCGCTGTATGCCCGCGCGCTCGTCACGCGCTGCCCGCGCCTCGGCGCGGTTCGTGTGCTCCGAGAGTGGGCGGGCTTGTACGACATTTCCCCCGATCAGCGACCTATCGTCGGCAGCGCCGGAGAACCCGAAGGGCTCTTCTTGACGAGCGGATTCATGGGGCACGGGTTCATGATGGCGCCCGTCATCGGGAAGCGGCTCGCGCGCTGGATCGCGCGGGGGGAAACGAGCAGCGAGCTTCGGGCGTGGACGCTGTCGCGATTTCGCGAGGGACGCCTGCTCGAGGGTGGGATGATCATCGGATGATGCCTTCCGGGTCGGTCGCGGACACCGACCGGGTCGGTCGCAGAACACCGATGCGAGTCAACGCGACGCGCTAGCCCACCCCTCCTTTCATTGACAGCGCACGCGAGAACAGCGTACTTTCCGCTGACACCACAATCGAAGAGGTTCCGCGCCGTCGACGCAAGGGTCTAGGTTTCTCGACGGTGTCGAGCTCATCCGTCCGGAGGATTCCCATGCTGCGCTCTACTCAAAGGATCGCTCGACTCATCGGCTCGCTCATGGTGGGGGCCGCCTTGCCCGCCACGGTGGCCGCGAGCGCCACCCTGACCATCGCCTGCAAGGACGAAAGCCAGCCGGAATACTGGGTCGAGAAGCTCGAGGACCAGGCCTGGCGGGCCCGCGCGATCAAGCGCCTCGAACAGTTCTTCGAAGCCTCGCTGACGAAGGCGAACAAGGACCAGAAGGCCCCGGAGGTCCAGGAGCTCATCAACAAGACCATCGAGCCCCTCACGAAGACCTACGTCGAGCAAGGGGACATGCTCGACTCGAAGTCGCGGGTGGCGCTCATCAAGCTGCTCGCCGGCTACAAGGACAAGCGCGCGGAGCCCGCGTTCAAGAAGGCGTTCGAGGATTTCGCGAAGGCGCCGAAGTCCGGCAAGGAAGACCAGGACATCAAGTGGGCGGCGATCGCCGCGGCCGACACGAAGGCGGAGTCGCTCGCGGGCCCCATGCTCGAGGCCTTCAACAAGCTCCGCGCGAGCACGATGCTCGGTGGCGTCGTGTACAAGGACTTCAACGCGGCCATGCTCGAGCTGCCGTCGAAGTCCTGGACGCCGGCGCTGGTTCAGAAGCTCCAAGCCGAAATCTCGCGACCGGAGAGCAACAAGGACAAGAGCGCGATCGGCGACTACATGGACCAGCAGTTCTGGCAGACGACCGCCGCGGCGCTGCTCGGCCGCATCGGCGATCCGGCCGCCGTGGAGCCGCTGATCAAGGTGCTGCTCGATCCCGCCAAGGTCGACATCCACGCGACCGCGATGGTCTCCTTGATCCAGCTCGGGAAGCCGGCCTCCGACGCGGCCGCCAAGCTGCTCAAAGGCGAGCACAAGGCGCTCCAGTCGTTCTGCGAGCAGCGCCTCAAGGACCTCGCCAAGGGCCGCGAGACCTCGAACAAGCCGTGCACGCAGACGGCCGCGCTGATCCTCGGGACCATCGGGCGCTCGGACGCCATCGGGCCGATGCTCGAGGCGCTGAAGGCCGAGACCGACGACGCCACCAAGGCGATCATCGCGCGTGAGCTCCCCAAGCTCCCGGCGACCGCCGAGTCCACCGCGGCGTTCAAGGAAGCCTTCGAGAGCCTGCCCATCGACGCGCAGATTCCGCCCGGCGTGCCCGCGCTCGACTCGCTCACGGAAGCAGCGGGGCAGTTCTTCGATCCGAGCATGATCGACTGGCTGCTCGAGCGCGCCGAGAAGACGAAGGGGGATGCGAGCGACAGGAAGGCGCTGCAACAAGCCGTGCTGATCACCGTCGCGAAGCTCGCCAAGCCCGATCAGCTCGGGGCCGTGAAGCGCGCGGCCCAGAAGTACGGCAGCGAGCTCGAGAAGAACCTCGTCGCCAGCGCCGAAGGCTTGCTCAAGGCCTGCGGCGATCGCGCGGCCTGCTACGTCGAGGCGCTCCAGAAGCCCGAGAATCAGGATCGCAAGAACCAGTTCGTGGGCATCAAGGCGGGATACATGGCCGCCATCTTCGGCAACGAGCAGACGCGAGACGAAATCGTGAGCCGGCTCGATTCGATCGAGAACGCCGCGGTCCGCTTCGTGTCCGCCCAGGCCATCGACCGGCTCTCGCCGAAGGGAGCCAAGACGGCCGTCGAGCGCATCGGCGCCATCATCGAGAAGAACGCCAAGTCGCCCGATCGCGACAAGGCGATGGGCGACGCTCCGCTCAAGCAGGTGATGTACCGCCTCCAGGCACGCAGCGGCTGAGCGCGACCGGCGCGAACCGCGCCGCCCTGTCATGGCGAGCATCACCCTCGAGGTCCTGAGCGGCGGCGCGAAAGGCCGCGTCGCCGCTACGGACGCGGACGTGATCCGCATCGGGCGCGCCGCGGAGAACGAGCTCTCGCTGCCGGACGCGCACGTCTCGCCGCTGCACGCGCGCCTCCTCGTGGGCACCGCCGAGGTCGTGCTCGAAGACCTCGGCGGCAACGCCGGAACCTGGGTCGAGCGCCGCGGAACGCGCGTCGCGCTCGACCCCGAGCGCGCGCGCTGCCCCATCGAGAGCGGCGACGTCTTGGAGCTCGGAGGGCGGGCAGACACCGGGACGCGCGTGCGCGTCACCGTCGCGCCCGATCGCGAGACGGGTCGTATCCTCACGCTGCGCCCGCTCGCGGAGCTCGCCTCGAGCGCCGTGAAGGAAGCCGAGCGGCTCCGCGCGCTGCTCGAGGCGCTGCGACGGATCGGCGAAAGCGACGAGCTCGAAGGCGTGACGACGGCGTTGGCCGACGCGGCGCTCGCGCTCGTGCCGCGCGCCACGCACGCCGCGGTCCTGCTGCGCGACGAGAGCATCGCGCAGGGCGAGGTCGTGACGCACGGGCTGATGCCCGTCGCGCTCCGCGTTCAGACCGCGAGCGGTCAGCCCGCTCCGCCGGCAGAACCGTTCCCGATCCCGCGGAGCATCCTGCGCCGGGTCTCGCGCGAGCGCGCTGCGGTGCTGGTCGCCAACGCACCCGGCGAGGCGATGAGCTCCGAATCGCTGCTCGGCGCGAGCATCTACAGCACGATGGGCGTGCCGCTCTGGAAGGGCGACGAGCTGTTCGGCGTGCTGCAGGTAGACAGCCGCGGCGCCCCGGCGATGTTCGGGGGCTCCGAGCTCGACGTGCTCGGCGTGCTCGCCGCGAACGCCTCGCTCGCCATCGCCAACGCTCGGCTCATTCGACGACTGTCCGCCGCCGAGCAGGAGCTCAAGAAGGAAAACTCGTTCTTTCGCGGTCGCGAGCGGACCCGCTCGGCGGAGAGGCGCCTCGTCGGCGAGAGCCGAGCGATGCAGGACCTCTTCCAGAAGCTCGGCAAGGTGAAGGACACGCGCGTCAGCGTGCTCGTGCACGGTGAGACCGGGACGGGCAAGGAGCTCATCGCGCGCGCCCTGCACGAGAGCAGCAACCGGCGAGAGCGGCTGTTCGTCGCGCAAAACTGCGCGGCGATCCCCGAGAACCTCCTGGAGAGCGAGCTCTTCGGGCACAAGCGCGGCGCCTTCACCGGCGCGACGGAGGACAAGAAGGGGCTCTTCGAGATCGCCGACGGGGGCACGCTGTTCCTCGACGAAATCGGCGAGCTGCCGCTTTCGCTGCAGGCCAAGCTCCTGCGCGCGCTGCAGGAGGGCGAGGTGCGCCCGCTCGGCGGCGCTTCGGCGCGCCGAGTGGACGTGCGCATCGTCGCCGCCACCAACCGAGACCTCGAAACGGAGGTCCGCGAGGGGCGGTTTCGAGAGGACCTCTACTATCGCCTCCGGGTGTTCCCGCTCTCGGTGCCGCCGCTCCGCGAGCGCCGTGAAGACATCCCGCGGATCGCCGAGCACTTCCTCGAGCGGTACGCGCAGGAGTTCGGAAAGGACGTCGCGGGCTTCGAGGACGAGGCGCTCGCCGCGCTCACGGCGTACGACTGGCCCGGCAACGTCCGCGAGCTCGAGAACGAGGTGCAGCGGCTCGTGATCCAGGCGGAGCCCGGGGATCGCATCGGCCTCGAGCTCTTGAGCCCGCGCGTCCGGCAGATCGAGGGCATCTTGCTGCAAGCGGGAAAGTCGAAGGGGAGGTTGCGCACGATGGTCGACCAGGTCGAGCGCCAGGTCGTCCTCGAAGCGCTGCGCGAGCACGGCGGCAACAAGACCGCGGCCGCAAAGGCGCTCGGCATCACCCGCGAGGGGCTGCACAAGAAGATCAAACAGCTCGGGCTCGGCTGAGCCCCGGATATCGGGGCGAACGCCGCGCTACTGGATCCCGTACTCCTTGAGGCGCCGGTAGAACGTGCGTCGCGGGATCCCGCTGAGCTCGGCCGCCTTGACGCGGTTCCAGTTGCAGGCGCGCAAGGCCTCGAGGATGCGCTCGCGTTCGCTCTGGTGATGCTCGGAGATCGTTCCCCGGCGCTTCGGGCGCCGCCCGTCGCCGGCGCGCGGGGGCTGCTCGGACTCCACCCGCGAACGGGCCGCCACGCTCGCGCCGGGACCGCGAGCTCCCGGCAGATCGAAGTCCTCCGGAACGAGCTCGTCTCCCTCGCTCATGATCCAAGCGTTGAGCAAGACGTGCTCGAGCTGCCGGACGTTGCCGGGCCAATCGTAGAGCGCGAGCGTGCGCAGCGCCTCGCGGGAGACGGACTTCTTGTCCCGCTTGTACCGCGCCGCGAACAGGCCCAGGAAATGATCGACGAGCTGAGGGATGTCCTCCGCGCGCTCGCGCAGCGCCGGCATGCGCACCTCGACCACGTGAATCCGATAGTAGAGATCTTCGCGGAACGTACCGCTGCCGACCATCTCCGAGAGGTCGCGATTCGTCGCGAAGAGCAGACGCACGTCGACGCTCTGCTCCTCGGTGCCGCCGACGGGGCGCACCTTGCCGTCCTGCAACACGCGCAAGAGCCCCGCTTGCATCTTCGCGGGCGTCTCGCCGATTTCGTCGAGCAGGATCGTCCCGCCGTCGCATTCGCGGAAGAGCCCCTTGCGTTCGCGATCGGCGCCGGTGAACGCTCCGCGCACGTGCCCGAAGAGCTCGCTCTCGAGCAGGTTCTCGGGGATCGCGCCGCAGTTCACGCCGAGCATCTTCTTGCCCGCCCGGGGTGAGGCCGCGTGGATCGCGCGCGCCACCATTTCCTTGCCCGTCCCGCTCTCGCCGGTGATGAGCACCGGAACGTCCGTGGCCTTCAGGCGATCGACGAGCGCGTACACCCGCCGCATCGCCGCGCTCGTGCCGACCAGGCCGTGGTAGCCGAAGTGGCCATAGAGCGCCTCGCGCGCGTCGCGCAGCTTCGTCCGGGTGCGCTTGAGCTGCTCCGTGCGATTGCCGAGCAGCTCTCGGAGCCGTTCGCGCGCCTCTTCGAGCCGGAGGTTCGCCTCGGCGAGCTCGTCGGCGCGTTGCTGGTTCTCGCGGATGAGGCGCGCGTTCTCGAGCGCGATCGCGACCTGATCGGCGAACGCCCGCAAGGTCGGCAGCTCGCGCTCGAAATGCGCGCCGGGGCGCAGGCGAGTCTCCACGTACAGCGCGCCGACGGCCCGCCCCGACGGCGCGAGGATCGGCACGCAGGCGACGGACTCGAGCATCATCTGATGAACCGACGCGAACCCGGCCATGCGCGCGTCGTTCTGCGCGTTCAGCGCGACCACCGGCTCCCGCGAGGCGATGACCGTCTCGGCGATCGAGCGCGAGAACTCGGCTGCCGGACCCTCCATGCCGCGGGCGCGGGACGTGTGCACCGTGAGCTCGCCGTCTTCCTTGCGCAGCACGAGGATGCCCCGTTCGGCGCGAGCGAGCTCGACGGCGTAGTCGGTGATGCGCGCGGTGAGGCGGGTGAGATCGACCTCGCCAGCGAGCTCGCTGTTCACTTCGAGGATGCGCGCGAGCCGCCGCTCGAGCGGCGTGACCGTGGACTGCGTCCCCAGCGTCTGCGATCGACCGACGAGCGTCGTTCCGGTGCGCGAGGTGCCGGAGGTGACGAGCCCGGGCGCGAGCGGCAAGAACTCGGTCGCGGCCGTACCGAGCGCCCCCGTGACGCTCGCGCGAACCTGCGCCCGGCGCGGGTCGTTCCAGTACACCTCGCGCAAATCTCTGGGTAGGCGCGCCCCGATCTCCTCGAGGACGGCGAGCGCCTCTTCGCGATCGCGCCGCGCCAAGATGACCTGGCCGCCCGCTTCCTCGAGCTCGGCGCGGGCTTCGAGCGCGCGCCAGAGCCACTCCCGTTGCCCCGCGTCGCGCGCCGCGGCGAGCGCCTCGTCGATACGAGCCCGCGCTTCGACGTCGTCTCCCGCGATGCTCGCGACGCGGCTCTTCGCGAGCAGCAGGAGCGGCCGGTGTTTCGGCGCTTCACCGAGAGCGCTGGCCGAAAGCTCGATGCGCGCGCGGAGCGCCGTGACGTCCGGGTGGGGCAAGCGCACTTCCGCGAGCACCCCCTCGAGCCGCGCTTCGGCCGCGTCGCTCGCACGCCCGAGCGCCTCGTAGCCGCGCGCCGAGGCTTCGTAGCGGAGCACGCTCTCCTCGAGGTTCCCTTTGCGGGCGAGCAGCTCCGCCGAGAGCCCCTCGAGCTGGGCGCAGAGCACGGCCGGGAGCTGAGCGCGTTGTTCCTCGAGCGCGGCGATGCGGGCCTCGGCGCGCGAGAGGCGCCCGAGGTACAGGTCGAGATTGGCGAGATTGAGGAGCGCCTGGCGAGCGGTCTGGCGACGCCCCGAACGACGGCCCATGTCGAGGCCCGCCTCGAACTGCTCGATGGCCCCCGCGATGTCCCCGCGAATCTTGAGGAGGCCGGCGAGGTTCGTGCGGATCGTCGCGAGCGCCCCCGCATCGCTCGCGCGTTCCGCCGCGGCGATCGCGCGCTCGTACGCCGCGCGCGCCGCGTCGGTCCGGTCCGCGCGCTGCAGCGCGAGGGCGAGCGACACGAGCGCGACCGCCTCGACCCGCGGGACGCCGTTCTCCGACGCGCGCGAGCACGCGCGCTCGAGCGCCGCGAGCGCCTCGTCGTGCTTGCCGAGCAGCGACAGGCCGAGCGCATGGAACGAGAGCGCCTCGATCCCGATCGAGCCCTCCGTCTGGGTGAGCGGTGCGAGCAACGCCAGAGCGCGCGCGTAGTCGCCCACGCCGAGGTGCGCGCGCCCGATGTAGAGCGAGACCTCGGCGCGTTCCTCCGGAGCGAGCGCTCGGTCCGAGAGCGGCGTGAGCCGCGTGAGCGCAGCCGCCGCTTCCCCGAGACCGAGCTCGAGGCGCGCGTGCGCAATGGCGACGGCGACGGTCCCCGATTCTCCCGCGGGCAGCGCGCCGAGCGCGGCGCGCGCGTCGTTGTAGCGACCGCGATCGAGATAGTGAACGGCGCGCTCGAGCGGAGCCTCGGGCACGCGCGCGGCGCTCGCGCCGGCTCCGAGCGCGCGCTCCACGTCGGCCGTGGACGCCATGGGATCGCTCGCGATCAGCCGAACCATGCGGCGGAGCTCGCCCGGGCGCCTCCCCGAGAGCTCGAGCACCCGCCGAAGCTGTTCGTCTCCGAGCGACGGGATCGCGCGGCGGACCAGCTCGCGCGCGGCGTGCTCCTCGAGCGGAGGCACGGTGAGCTCGCGCGCGGCGGGCCCGAGCTCGGCGCCGCCCATGGCGATGACGCGCGCTCCTTCGGCGAGCGCGCGGCGAACCTCCGCGAGCACCGCGGGCTCGAGCGCGTCCGCGTCGTCGACGAGCAGGAACACCGATTTCAGAGATGCGTACACGTTGAGCTCGCTCGCGACGGACGCGGCGGTGGCCTGCTCTTCGATCGACGCGACCGGCTCGCCCTCGGCACCGAGCGACCAGGCGAGCCGCCGCAGCAGCGCGGTTCGACCGGAGCCGGGAGGACCCGCGACGCGGAGCAGGGCGCCAGGAGCGAGCGCGTGAGCGGCTTCGAGCAGCTGCCCGGCAAACGCGTCGATCCCGACCACCGGCCACAGGGCGACGTCGTGATCCGCGTCCGCCGCAGGCATCGGCAGCCCCGCGGCGCGTCGCACGGCGCTCGCGAGCTCGTCCACCGAGGGGAAGCGTTGCGCGGGCACCGCCGCGGTGGCGCGCGCCGCGATCGCGCTGAGCTCACCGAGCACCTCGGGCGAGAGCGACGTCGTGCGGAGCGCCTCCAGCGCCTCGGCGAGCGCGACCCCGAGCGCGTAGACCTCGGCGCGCACGGTGAGCGGCTTTCCGTGCAAGAGCTCCGGGGCCGCGTAGCGCGGTGTCAAGCCTTCGGCGAGAGCGCCCCCTTCGCGGAGCGGCGCCGCGAGCCCGAGATCGACGAAGGTCGCGGCTCCGTCGGGCTGCACGATGACGTTCGCGGGCTTCACGTCGCCGTGCAAGAGCCCGGCGCGGTGGAGCACGGTGAGCTGGTCGGCCGCGCTGGTGAGCGCGCTCAGCACGGACGCGAGGCGCGTGCCCTCCTGGATGAGTCGATCGAGCCCGCGCCCCTCGACGAGCTCGCGCACCATGTACGGCCGGCGCGTGCGCGGGAGCCGACCGAAGCGCAACACGCGCGGCACCCCGAGCCCCTCGAGGCCCGAGAGCGCCGCGGCCTCGCGCACCAGCGCGGCCATCTCCCGCTCGCTCGCGTCCGCCGAGAGCACCTTGAGCGCGAGGCGAGCGCCCGTGATGGCGTCGCGAACCGCCCAAACTTCACCGCCGCCGCCCTGTCCGAGTCGGGCGAGAGCCTCGTAGCGAGTCGGGAATTCCAGGGTGCTCACGACGCGCGGTGCTCAGAGCCCGTAGTCGGCTCCGACACCGAAGAAGAACCCGCTCAGGCCGAAACCGGCGTCGAACCGAGCGACGAAATTCCGGTGTGGCTTGTAGCGAACACCGGTCTGCAACGCGAGCCAGGGGAACACGACCGGCTTCGAGCCCTTCGTCCAGCTCGGCTCTTCGTAGTTGTTGTAATGGTCGTTGTCCTGGCCGCAGTAAAACGGGTTCGGATTGAGCTGGCCGATGCAGGGTTGGTACGAGCCATCGGCGGCACGGTAGGCTTGATTCCGATAGAGCGGACCGAAGACGAGCCCGAACCCGGCGCCCATGCCGTAGTTGATCGCGAGCTCCGGCGAGAGATTCTGGCTCCAGAGGAAGTCCGCGGTCAGGTAGAGCACCTTCATCCGGCTCTCGACGAGCTCCCAGGCGTCCTCGCCGTCCGACTTCGCCTTGAACGGCGTCGGATCCATCGAGTAACCCGCGAGCCAGAGCGCGAAGTTGTATTCGAAGTCGTTCCTGCGAACGATGAACTCGGCCCCTCCCGAGTGCACGCCGACCGTGGTGCCCCCGTCCGCGAACATCCCCATGATGAACTGCGGCACCAGAATGAAGCGGTAGCGCGCCCCGACGAAGAGGTACGTCTGCCCCGACACCTCGACCGGCGACGCGCCGCGCTCGATGTCCGCCACGAGCGCGTCCTCGTCGCCCGCCCCCCCTTCGGTTTCTTCTGCACTGGCCGTATCCCCATCCGAGGCCGGGTCGGCCTCAGGGTCGGACTCGGGCTCCTCTTCGGATACCTCCTCCGACCCACTGCCTGTTTCGGTCTCTTCCTGAGACCAGGCTGGGTGGGCGATGAATGACGCCCCGAGCACGACCAGCCCCATCACCGCGGAACGAGCAAGCATGGTTCCTCCAACGCGAGGTGGTGCGATAAGGCCCTCCCGGCGGGATCCTACGCCGGGCTCGCTGCGCCATGGTGGCACATTGGTGTGCCACGGGGCAAAGGTTTCCTGGCTGGCCGGGGTGGCTCACCAGGAGAACAGGAGTTAGCCTGAAAGAATGGCGGCTCCGCGGAATTGGCTCGTCCCCGTCATCCTGACGCTCGTCGGAGCGGCGGGTTGTGGCGCACAGTACGTGGCACGCGGCGCAGAGCTTTACGGCGACGGCCAGTACATCGAGGCGGCCGAGGTGTTCGAGCGCACGGAGCCGCGCCTGGACGAGAGCTCGGCGTCCGAACGCGCTCGCTACGGTCTCTATCGCGGAGCCACGCTCCTCGCCCTGGGCGATGTCCGTCGGGCCGGCCGATGGCTCGGCTACTCCGAAGAGCTCGTCCGAGCCAAGCCGAGCCTCCTCTCGAACGACGAGGTCGTCATGCTCCGCCGCGCCCTCCAAGTCCTCGCCGACCGGGAGCGCCCCGCAGACCCCGGCTCCCCGAACGCCGGGGCACTGGCCGGCCGAGCGCCCCGACCGCGTTGAGCTCCTCGACCCAGCGCCGTTGCGCACGCGCAACGCTGCGCCCGTTCCACGCGGTGCAGCAGGCGGGCGGCGACGGGCTCTGCCGTCGGCGCGCCCGCCCACCCCGCCGCGAGCTCAGCTCTTCGTGTCGCCGCGGGCGAAGATCGACGCCACGTAGTTGAGCACGTCCGTCGCGCTCACTTCGTTGTACCCGAAGTAGCGCATCAGGCGGCTCTTGATGATGTCGATCTTCTCCTGCGTTTCCTTGTCGACCACCGCAGAGACGAGGGTCTTCAGCTTGATGCTGTCCTTTTGATCTTCGAACAGCTTGAGCTCGAGCGCGCGACGCAGCCGATCGTTCGTCTGCCAGTCGAAGCGCTTGCCCTCGACCGCCTTCGCCCCGATGAAGTTCATGATCTCGCGGCGGAAGTCGTCCTTGCGGTTCTCGGGGATGTCGATCTTCTCCTCGATCGACCGCATCAGCCGCTCATCGGGCTCCTCGTCCTGACCGGTGTAGCGGTTCTTGACCTTCTCCTTGAGGGTGTAGGCCTTGATGCTGTCGATGTAGTTCGCCGCGAGCTTGCTGATCGCCTCCTCGTCGGCGCTGATCGCGCGCTGGACCTCGTTCTTCACGATTTCCTCGTACTCGCGCTTCACGACCCCGATGAGCTCCCGATAGCGCTTTCTGGATTCCTCGCTCGTGATCAGCGTGTGGTGCGTGAGCCCCTTCTCGAGCTCGTTCAGCACCATGAACGGGTTGATGGTCCCCTCGCCGACGTCGCTCACGAGCGCGTTCGAGATCTTGTCCTGAACGTAGCGCGGGCTGATGCCCTCCATGCCCTCGCGCTTCGCCTCCTTGCGCAGCTCCTTGACGGTGTCCTGCGTGTAGCCGGGGAGCACCTTGCCGTCGTAGAGCTTCATCTTCTGGAGCAGCGCGAGGTTGTGCTTCTTCGGCTCCTCCAGGCGCGTCAACACGGCCCACATCGACGCGACCTCGAGCGTGTGCGGCGCGATGTGCCGCCCGCGCACGCGTTCGTGATTGAAATCCTTCTCGTAGATCCGGATCTCGTCACTCAGGCGCGTGATGTACGGAATGTCGATCTTGATGGTGCGGTCGCGGAGCGCCTCCATGAACTCGTTGTTGAGCAGGCGCTTGTATTCGGCCTCGTTGGTGTGGCCGATGATCACCTCGTCGATGTCCGTCTGAGCGAACTTCTTCGGCTTGATCCGGTGCTCCTGCGAAGCCCCGAGCAGGTCGTAGAGGAACGCGACGTCGAGCTTCAAGACCTCGACGAACTCGACGATTCCGCGGTTCGCGATGTTGAACTCACCATCGAAGTTGAAGGCGCGCGGATCCGAGTCCGAGCCGTACTCGGCGATCTTCCGGTAGTTGATGTCGCCGGTGAGCTCCGTCGAGTCCTGGTTCTTCTCGTCCTTCGGCTGGAACGTGCCGATGCCGACGCGATCCTTCTCGCTCAGGATCAGGCGACGCACGCGGATGTGGTTCGCGACCACCTTGCCCCAGTCGCCCTCGTACCGCTGCATCAAGCCGTTGAAGATGAAGCGGCTCGCCGGATCGAGGTCGCCCTCCACCCGCACGCGGTACTTGTCGTTCGAGAGCCCGAGCTTCTCGATCGCCTTCTCCCGCCACTCGATGGGGATGAGGCGGAGCGGCTCCTCGTGCATCGGCGAATCGAAGGTGTCGGCGCCGCCGCTGGCGAGGCCCGTGGAGGCCAGGTTCACCCAGCGGAACGTGAAGAGCGCGCCCTCGACCGTCTGCGAATACCGCTCGAGTCCTTTCTTGAGCAGGCGCGCGATGGTCGACTTCGAAGAGCCGACCGGACCGTGCAGCAGGATCACGCGCCGTTCGGGCCCGTAACCCTCGGCGGCGGCCTTGAGCACGTTCATGAGCCGCATGAGCGGGATATCGAGACCGAACACGGCGTCCTTGCCTTCGTCGATCTCGTCCCGGAAGAAGTTGTACCGGACGAGCTTCTTCTTGTTGTCGATGTATTCCTCGGTCCCGTACGAGATGACCATGTCGTACACGCGCTGGAACGCGTTGCGCGTGACCTGCGGTCGCTCTCGGACGATGTTGAGGTAATCTTCGAAGCTGCCCTCCCACGCGAGATCGCGGTACCGGCTGTAGTCCTGCATCGCCGCGATGATGCCGACCATGCTGCCGGCCCCCGGGGTCGTTCCTTGGGTGCGCGTTTCGAGCTGTGTCATCAATCCGCCTCGGTTCAAAGTGAGAGTTAACCACATCGGGCCGTTCTCGTCACGGCGTTCGGGTGCAGTCGTGCCGAACGGGCGATCACGACGCAGTCGGGAATGGACCCCACGCGTCGCTCGTTCGTTCTTGGACGACGCGTGCTCGCGCACGTGCTCGCGTTGATCCCGGCTCGCCTCACTCGCCGAGGACCCTACCCTGCGCCTGTCGTGCCCGCCGCTCGCGAGCACCGCGCTGTCGCCTCGTTCCCGACATGTGCGCGCCTCGCGAATGCCCCAGGCCGTTGCGAGGTTCCCCGCGGCCCCTGGACGGGTACGATGGTCCAGGATCTCGCATCCCACCCTCTCCGATGTCCACCGCAGAGACAAGTCGTCCCCTGGCGCTGCCGAGCACGATTCCGGTGGCGACGGTGCCGACGCGCCTCGACGATCCGTCGCTCTACATCAACCGGGAGCTCTCCTGGCTCGAGTTCAACGCCCGAATCGTCGCGGAGGCCTCCGACCCGAGCGTCCCGCTCTACGAGCGGCTCAAGTTCTGCGCCATCTTCGCCTCGAACCTCGACGAGTTCTTCATGGTGCGCGTGGCAGGGTTGAAGGCCCAGCTCCACGGCGAAATCGAAGAGGTCACGCCCGACGGGCTCACGCCCGAGCAGCAGCTCACGGCGGTCAGCAAGCGGGTCCACGAGCTCACGGCGGAGCAGTACCGCGTCTGGAACGAGACGCTGCGCACCGAGCTCGCCGAAGCCGGCGTGGCGCTGCTCCGACCCGACGAGCTCGGCGAGAAGGAGCGAGCGGAGCTCGACGAGCACTTCCGCAGGGACATCTACCCGGTGCTCACGCCGATCGCGATCGACCAGGTGCACCCGTTCCCGCACGTGCGGAACAAGGGCATCAACGTCGGGCTCATCTTCGAGAAACGCCTGCACTCGACCGAGCCCTCGTTCGGCCTCGTGCAGGTGCCCCCGATGCTCCCGCGACTCATCCGCGTGCACGTAGAAGGGAAGCGCCGTGCCTTCGTGGCGCTCGAGGATCTCATCCTCCGGCACACGGCCACCATCTTCCCGCACATGAAGGTGGTCGCGCAGTACGCCTTCCGCGTCACCCGCAACTTCGACATCGAAATCGACGAGGAAGACGGCGAAGACCTGCTGATCGTGCTCCAGGCGGAGCTCAGGCGCCGCGAGCGAGGCCATGCCGTGCGCCTCGAGGTGAGCGGGGAGGCCCCCGACGAGTCGATCCAGTGGCTCTGCCGCGAGCTCGAGATCGATCCGGTGCGCGACGTGTATCGGCTGCCGGGGCCGCTCTTCCTCGGAGACATGACCGTGCTCACGGCGGGCGACGAGCGGCGCGCGCTGCGCGACGAGGCGTTCACGCCGCAGTACGTCCCCCCGCTCCGCGACTCCGACGACTTCTTCGAGACGATCCGGGAGCGCGACATCCTCCTGCACCATCCCTACGAAGCCTTCGAGGCGGTCATCGACTTCTTGTGGCAAGCCGCCGAGGACCCGCGCGTGCTCGCCATCAAGCAGACGTTGTACCGCACGGGCGGTGAGTCACCGCTCGTGCGCGCGCTGCAACGCGCCGCCGAGCTCGGCAAGCAAGTGACGGCGCTCGTCGAGCTCAAGGCCCGCTTCGACGAGGAGAGCAACATCCGCTGGGCGCGCGCCCTCGAGCGCTCGGGCGTGAACGTGATGTATGGGCTCCTCGGGTTCAAGACGCACGCGAAGGTGATGATGGTCGTGCGCAAGGAGCGGACGGGCCTCAGGCGCTACGTCCACCTCGCGACCGGGAACTACAACCAGCAGACGGCCCGCCTCTACGAGGACATCTCGCTCTTCACGGCACGGGAAGATTTCGCGGAGGACGCCACCTCGTTCTTCAACATGCTCACGGGCTACAGCGCCCCCTCGCGCTGGAACCGTATCGTGGTCGCGCCGCTCGGCCTGCACGAGGCCGTGCTCGGCCTGATCGCGCGCGAGACCGAGCACGCGCTCGCAGGCCGCCCCGCGCGCATCGTCGCGAAGATGAACTCGCTCGTCGACGCGGACGTGATCGCCGCGCTCTACGCCGCCTCGCGCGCCGGAGTGGAAATCGATCTCTTGGTGCGCGGCATCTGTTGCCTGCGCCCGGGCGTGGACGGCGTCAGCGATCGGGTTCGGGTCCACGCGGTGTTGGATCGCTTCCTCGAGCACGCCAGGATCTTCCACTTCCGGAACGGCGGGCAAGATGAGGTCTACTGCTCGAGCGCCGACTGGATGCCGCGCAACTTCAAGCGTCGGGTCGAGGTGTTGTTCCCCATCGTGGACGAGGCGCTGAAACAGCGGGTCATCCACGAGATCCTCGGCACCATGCTCGCCGATCGGGTAAAGAGCTGGGAGCTGACGACGAGCGGCAAGTATCAACGACGGACCGCTCCGGGAGGCATCCGCAGCCAGCAGCGCTTCATCGAGATCGCGCGCGAGCGGGCCCGCGAAGACGCGCGCCTCGCGCTCACCACGAAGAACCCGCTGCAAGCTCCTGCGTCCCCGGCGTTCGAGAAGCTCCGACGCCATGCCGTGAAGAAGCGCAAGCGCCGTCGACGTCAGGATCGACGCCAGGAGTGAGGACGTCGCGGTGGACGCATGTGGCGGAGCGCCGCGCTCCGCCGCGCGCTCACCGGGACGACCGGTGAAACCTGCCGGGGCGCGCGTGCTCTTTTGCCACGGCTTTTCCGCGGATTGACGCGGAGGAGGCCGGATCCCATCGTAGCGTCGTGCGATACCGCGTGCTCGCCTGCGATTACGACGGAACGATCGCTCACCATGGGGTCGTCTCCGAGGAGACGGTGCGTGCGCTAAAGAAAGCGGCCCAGAGCGGCCGCAAGCTCGTGCTCGTCACGGGCCGCGAGCTGCACGACCTCTTGGCCGCGTTCCCCGAAGCAGACGTGTTCGACTGCATCGTCGCCGAGAATGGCGGCGTGCTCTACGAGCCGGCGACCCGCGAAGAACGCCCCCTCGCGCCCCCGC
>CAYYWA010000097.1:0-17142 GCA_964475255.1 uncultured Sorangium sp. | reverse complement strand
CAGCGGGACCGGAAGGGGCGCTCGAGGACTCGCGGATGGCGCGCGCCGTGTAGAACGCGGCGGCGGCGACACCGACGGCGAGCAGGCCGAGCAGAGCGCGACTGCCGGCGCGCGCACGCCCCAACCCGGAACGGGTGTACGAACGGCTCGCGGACGACTCCGGCAGGCTCACTGCAGCCTGAGAGACGGTCCCGTTCAAGGCGGACGGCGGCACCGAGCGCGGCGCCTGGCTCGGCTCCGGTTCGTTCCGGAGGAGCCAGAGGCGCACGGCTTCGCGCTGCACGGCGGTCTCCTCACCGAGGACCGCCTCGAGATAGCTCCCCACCTCGCGCGGCGTGGCGAGGCGGTCCGTGCGCTGAACCGCTGCATCGAGCTCGTCGGCAAACGCGGCGCACGTCGGATAGCGATTCGCTGGATCGCGCTCGAGCGCCCGCATCACGACGTCCGCGATCGGCGCGGGGACGTGCGGCGCCACGCGCGAGAGCGGCGGCACCGCGTCGGACAGCACGCGCGAGAGCGTCGCCATCTCGTTCTCGGCCTTGAACAAGCGCCGAGCTGCGAGGCACTCCCAAATCACGACCCCTGCCGAGAAGACGTCGGCGCGGCGATCGATCTCGTCGCCCCCTTGCGCTTGCTCGGGAGCCATGTACGCGACCTTGCCCTTGAGCTGCCCGACCCGCGTCGCCGAGAGCCGAGTCGCGGCGCGGGCCACGCCGAAGTCCGTGATGCGCGCGATCCCGTCGAGGCCGACGAGGACGTTCTGCGGCGAGACGTCGCGGTGCACGAGCTCGAGCGGCGTCCCCGAGCCATCGCGGAGCTCGTGTGCGGCGTGGAGCCCCGCGAGCATGTCGAGCCCGATGCGCAAGCTCACGGGGAGCGGCAGGCGTTGCCCCTGGCCCGTCGAACGAGCGAGTAACCGCGCCAGCGTGTCCCCGTCGATGTACTCCATCACGAGGTAGTAGCCGATGGCGCTCGCGCCCACTTCGAGGATGGGCACCACGTTGGGGTGATGGATGCCCGCCGCGAGCCGCGCCTCGTCGAGGAACATCTGCACGAAATCCGCGTCGAACGCGAGGTGCGGGTGCAAGCGTTTGAGCGCAACGAAGCGCTGGAAACCGCCGACGCCCGTGAGCCGTGCGAGGTACACGGTGGCCATCCCGCCCGAGGCGATCTCGCCGATCAGCTCGTACCGATCGACGAATTGCCGACCGGCGCGAGGATCGAACAGCTTCGCCGCGACCACGGTTCAGAACCTCCCCTGCGCGCCCGCGAAACTGGTTCCCCCGACCGCGATCCACGGCTCGAGGCGCAGGCCGCTCGCTTTCGCCGAGAGCGCTTCCGCGTCGTCCGTGTCCTCCGAGGAGGAGCCGAAATCGGTTGCGAGCACGCCGACCAGCGCCGTCACCACGCCGAGCCCCACGGTCGTCCCGAGCAAGACGTTCGTGCGGTCCTGCCGGCGAACGCCATCGGCATAGAGCGACTCACAGTGTTCCCGCGGCCCCGTGCGACACGCGTCCCGGAGCCTTTCCTGGCCGGGGTTCTCGAGAGCGTCGAGGCCGCTCGCGATCGTGGCCCCGCCCGCGGCCACCGTGGCCCCGGCAAGGACCCAGAAGACGGCGGGCGACCAGCCGCCGCTCGACTCCTCCGCTCGCGCCGCGGTGTCGTCCTCCGAATCCGCCCCCGTGAAGAAGTACTCCTGGTCGCGCTCCCGGTCGGGCTCCGACTGCGCGCGTGCCCGGAGCGCACGTGAAGCCTTCCCGCGCTCCGGCGGGGCCTCGAAGAGCACCCGGCCCTGGCCGCCTCGGCGAGCCACGACGTCCTTGGCCTCGGAACGCTGCTGGCCGAAGGAGGCCCAGAGCGCGTGCGTGCCTTCTGGGAGAAAAATCGTCCGCTCGAAATCCGCCTTCCCGAACACGATCTCGGTGCCGACGGACAGCTCACATGGCTCCGAACACTCCACCGCGAGCTCGAAGAGCTCTCGCTCGGCGCGCCCGAGAACCTCCGACACGAGCAGCTGCAGCTTCGCTTCGTTGGGGTGGCGCTCCTTCGCGATGACGGCGAGCGATGCGGCGCGGGGCAGCTGCCCCGCCTTGTCACGCGCCCGAATGGCGTACTCGAGCGCCGTCACCGACGGGGCTAAACGATCGGCTTCCTCGAACGCTTCCGCCGCGAGCGCGTAGTCTTCTACGCGATACGCCTCGCGGCCGCGATCGAACACATCCGCTGCCGCTCGAATGTTCTCCTTTTTCGCAGCAGTCGAGTCGACTGCAGTGGCATGAGGAGCACAGAGCAGGACGAGCAAGCTCAGGGCAACGCGAAATGGTCGGAGCATTCAGCGGGAGGGGGGACGGTTGGCCCTCGCGAGGCTACACCGTCCCGGCGTGCAGAGCGAGGGTCGACCGGAACCACGCCGAGAGGCCCGCCGTCGCTCGCGCCGGCGGGCCTGGGGGCACCAAATTCGGTTGGGACTGAAAGAACCGACGGCAGGGACCGCTCAGCTCATCTCGACGAGCAGGCGATCCGGGTCTTCCAAATACCCAATGATTTCTTGGGCGAACACGGCGCCCACGTCTCCGTCGATCAGGCGGTGATCGAACGAGAAGCTGAGGAGCATGACCTCTCCGATCACGATCTGATCCCCCTTCACGACCGGCTTCCGCTTGATGGCGTGGACGCCCATGATGCCGACCTCGGGGTAGTTGATGATCGGGGGTGCCATGAGACCGCCCAGCTTGCCGAGCGAGCTCACCGTGAACGAAGAGCCGCCGAGATCCTCCTTCTGGATTTTGCCGCTGCGAGCGACGGTCCCGAGGCGATCGATCTCTCGGGCGAGCTCGAGGATGCTGAGCCGATCGGCGTCGCGCACGACGGGCACCATCAGGCCATTGTCCGTCGCGGCCGCGATCCCGATGTCGTAGTTCTTGCGAAACACGATTTCGTGGCTCGTGTCGTCGACCAGAGCGTTGAGTCGCGGATGCTTCTTGAGCGCTGCGACCACGGCCTTGACGATGAACGGCAGGAACGTGAGCTTGACGCCGGCACGCTCCGCGTACGGCTTCGTGCGCTCGCGGAGCTGCACGAGCGCCTCCACGTTGCACTCGTCGATGTAGTTGAAGTGGGCGGCCGTGTGCTTCGACCGCGCCATGTTCTCGTAGATGCGCTTGCGGAGGCCGCGGATGGGGACCCGTTCCTCCACCGGACCGCGAGCGACCGGACGCACCGGCTCGGGCGCGGGCACTGGGCTCGGCGCCGGCGCCTCGGCTTCGGGCGCGCGCGCGGACGCGGCATGCCGCTCTACGTCTTCACGGGTGACGCGCCCGCCGGAGCCCGACGGCTGCACGGAGCGCAGGTCGATGCCGAGCTCGCGCGCGAGCTTGCGCGTCGCGGGGGCCGCGAGCGGACGCTCGGACGTCGGGTGGTCGTTGCGGGGCGCGGGAGCCGCAGCCTTGGGCTCGGGCATGCCCGGCAAGGTCTCACGGATGTCGCCGACGGCCGTTGCCGCGGGAGCGGGCGCCTCGGCCGGCTTCTTCGCTGCAGGTGCCGGCTGGGGCGCCTGCGCGGCGCCGCCATTGAGGTCGAGCACGACCAGCACCTCGCCAACCGGAACGGTGTCGCCGACCTTGAAGCGCCGGTCGACGATCTTACCGGAGCGCGGCGCACCGATCGTGACCGTGGCCTTGTCGGTCATGACTTCGACCATGTCCTGGTTCTCGGCGACCGCGTCCCCCTCCTGGACCAGCCAGCTTACGATTTCGCCTTCCGTGACCCCTTCGCCGATATCGGGAAGCTTGAACTCGAACTTCGACATGATGATCTCGCCTCGTCGTCGCGCGCCGCGCGGATGAACCCGATTTAGGATCGCACCGCTTCGAGCAAGGCCGGGAGGATGCGGTGCGATAGCGGCATATACTCCATCTCGAGCGAGTACGGGAACGGCGTGTCGAATCCGGTCACGCGTACGGGCGGAGCCTCGAGATGGTAGAAGGCCCGCTCGACGACCAGGCTCACGAGCTCGGCCCCGAAACCGCACGTCCGGGGCGCCTCGTGCACGACGACCAGACGACCGGTTCGGCGGACGCTGTCGAGCACCGTCGCGACGTCCACCGGCCAGAGCGTCCGGAGATCGATGACCTCGGCCTCCACTCCGTGCGCGACTGCTTTCGAGGCCGCATCGAGCGCCTCGTAGAGCATCGCGCCGTAGGCCAGCACCGTCACGTGCCGCCCCGGGCGCACCACGGCGGCGCTCTCGAGCGGAACCGTGAACGCACCAGCAGGGACCTCACCCTTGGCCGCGCGGTAGACGCGCTTCGGCTCGAAGAAGAGCACGGGATCGGGGTCCGCGATCGCCGAAAGGAGCAAGCCTTTGGCGTCGTACGCGCTCGACGGACAGACGACTTTCAGGCCGGCCACATGGATGAACGGCGCCTCGGGATGCTGCGAATGGTAGTGCCCACCGCGAATTCCCCCACCCACCGGCGCTCGAATCACGACCTTCGCCGGATACTCCCCGCCGGAGCGGTAGCGGTACTTGGCGAGCTCGTTGACGATCTGGTCGTACGCGGGCCAGATGAAATCGGCGAACTGGATCTCGACGACGGGCACCAGCCCGTAGAGCGCCATCCCGACCGCGGTGCCGACGATGCCGTTTTCACTGAGCGGCGTGTCGATCACGCGCTCGTCCCCGAACTCGTCGAAGAGCCCGGCGGTGACGCGGAACACGCCGCCGACGCGGCCCACGTCCTCACCGAGGATCACGACGCGATCGTCTCCCCGCATCGCGGTGCGGAGCGCGTCGTTGATGGCCTGAACCATGTTCATTTGGGGCATGGCTTGTACTTCGCGATCGTCCGTAGGGACCGGGGTCGGTTACGAGTGCGGGCTCGGCGCGCGGGGGCCGGCGAGGAGCTGGGCACGCTGCTCGAGCAGGTGCCACGGCGGTCGTTCGTACACGTCTTCGAACATGGATTCCAGAGGTGGAGGCGGCGTGCGCTCGGCCACGGCGACCGCTTCGCGGAACTCGTTGTCGACCTCGGCGATCAAGCGCTCCTCCGCGGCGCCGTCCCACAGCTCGCGCTTCTCGAGGTACGCGCGAACGCGACCGATCGGATCCCGGGAGGCCCACGACTCGAGCACCTCGCTGCCCCGGTAGCGGTTGGGATCGTCGCTCGTCGAGTGGCCCCCCATTCGGTAGGTGATCGCCTCGATCAGCGTCGGCCCGTATCCGCGTACTCCGCGGTCGAGCGCCTTGCGAACGGTCGCCACGACCGCGAACAGGTCGTTTCCGTCGACCCGCACACCCGGGATCCCGTACGCGGCGCCTTTCTCGGCGAAGGTGCGGCTCGCGGTCTGGCGCGTCACCGGCACGCTGATCGCCCAGCCGTTGTTCCGACAGAAGAAGATCGTCGGCACCCGGAACACGCCGGCGAAGTTCATCCCGCTGTGGAAGTCGCTCGAGCTCGTGGCGCCGTCGCCGAAATAGACGAGGGTGGCGACGTCCTGGCGTCGGATCTTCGCGCCCCACGCGAACCCGACCGCTTGGGTGATCTGCGTTCCGACGGGCGAGCTGATCGAGCCCCAGCCCACGCGTCGGCACGTATAGTGGTCGGGCATTTGGCGGCCGCGCACGGTGTCCTTCGCCGTACCGAACATGTTGTGGACGAACACACCGAGCTCGAAACCACGCATCAGCGCGGCGCCGAACTCGCGGTAGCAGGGGAAGATGAAATCGTTCTTCCGCATGGCGAAGGCGGCGCCCAAGATCGCCGCTTCCTCGCCGAGCGAGCCGACGTGAAATCCGATGCGTCCCTGTCGCTGGAGCGCGACGAGTCGCTCGTCGAGCAACCGGGTCATCACCATGTGTCGGTAGAGGTGCAACACCTCCGCGTCCGACAACCCGGGATCGTTCTCGGGATCGAGCGTCAAATCGTCGCGTAGGACACGCACCACGCCGTCGTCCGGTGGCATCGAGTCACTTCGTTTTCGGGTAGTCGTCGTCATGGCATCAACCCACGGGAAAAAGGGGGCTCTGGGCTGCTCACTCCTGGAGTGCGCGCCGGGTCTCGACCAAGATTTCGTCCACGGTGCTCTGGCAAACGCCGAGCCGCTCCGCGAGCCGCGCGAGTAGCGCGCGCTCACCGTGCCGAACACCGCCGAGCGCTTCGGCGAGCAACGCCGACACGCGCAGCATTTCGCGCGCCTGCTCCGGCCCACGAACAACCTCACCGAGGGCCTGGATCCGATGGTCCAACCCGTCCGCGGCGAGCTGCTCCTCGAGATCCCGCAGCAGCTCCTTCACGCGCGGCTCCGAGAGGTACCCGGAGCAGCCGAGGAGCAACGCATTTTGGAACGCGGTGCGCTCCGCGGGCTCGAGCGCACGCTCGCCCCGTGCAACGACCAGCGCGCTTTCGATGAGAGCTTCGAACAATCGAGCGGCGCTGGGATCATAGCCGGTCGGCCGGGTGAGCTCGTCCAGGTGTTCGTCCAACTGCCCGGAGAGGCAGTATGCGCCGGCCGCCGCGACCAGGATCGAGGCGTGTTGCCCGCGCCGAGAATCCGGCGCTTGGCTGAGCTTTCTCGCGACCTTCGCGATCAGAGTCGAATCCAGGACGGGCATGCTCGGAGCGAGCGTAACACGGACTGTTCGTGTCGGACCGAGCCAGCCAGCATCAGCGCCGAACGAGCGACTCGGCCCGAATGAGGCCCGGAGTTGGCCCACCGTCCGAGAGCGCCCCGGGGGTGCGCTGCCCGGGCACACCCGCTTCCGGTCGGAGCCGCGCCTGAACGAAGCCTTCCGCTGCGTGATAGCTCGATCGGACGAGCGGCCCCGAGGCAACGAAGGCGAACCCGAGCTCCTCGGCAGCCCGCTGATGGGCCGCGAACACCTCGGGCGGAACGTAGCGATCGACGGCTGCATGCTTCGGTGTGGGCCGGAGGTACTGCCCGATCGTGACGATATCCACCCCGGAAGCCCGAAGGTCGGCGAGGGTTTCGTGTACCTCGTCGTCGGTCTCGCCGATGCCGACCATGATCGAGCTCTTCACGAGCCGGGCGGGTGCGAGCTGCTTGGCGTAGGCGAGCACGTCGAGCGACCGATCGTAGTCACACCGCTGATCCCGAATGCGCGGTGTCAGCCGACGCACGACCTCGATGTTGTGGGCGAAAACGTCGGGAGCGCTCTCCACCATGGCGCGGATGTCCGGGCGACGACCGCCGAAATCGCCGACCAACGTCTCGACGAGCAACTCCGGGATCTCGCGCCGGAGCGCCGTGACCGCGCGCGCCATGTGCGACGCACCCCCGTCGAGCAGGTCGTCGCGATCCACCATCGTGAGCACGACGTAGCGAAGTCCGAGCTGCGCGATCGCGCGGGCCACGTGCTCCGGCTCACGGGGGTCCACCGCACCCCGCGGGTTTCCGGTCGTCACCGCGCAGAATCGACAGCCGCGCGTGCACGTGTGACCGAGCAGCATCACGGTGGCCGTTCCGGCACCCCAGCACTCACCGACGTTGGGACACCGCGCTTCCTCGCAGACCGTGTAAAGGTCGAGGCTGCGCAGCGTGCGCTTCAACTCCGCATAGCGCTCGCCTCCCGGCGCGCGCACCTTGAGCCACGAAGGTTTCGGCGGACGATGCGGGCTCTCTGTCGCTGCAGCCACGGTGGGTGACTCTACGGTAAAGTACGGGTCGCTGCCAGCCGCGCTCTCGCCGGTGCGTCAGGGCGTTCGCAGCTCCCGCCCGGTACGGCAGGTCATCACTCTTAACCGATGGCGAGGCCCGCCGTTGCGACCGTGAGCGCGCGGGATGTCTTCTGCACCGGCCACGACTCGAATCGGTTTCCTGGTGGACGCGTTGTTGTCTCGCTACCAGGTGCGCCTGTTCGAGACGGTGCGCCGCATGGCGCAAAAGAACGGGGTCCGGCTGATCGGGTTTCAGGGAAGTTACCTCAAGAGCAGCGCGGCCGAGCGCCCGGTTTTCGATGGCTCGTTCCTGTACGAGCTCGCCGATCGGGCTTGCGTGGACGGGCTTTTGGTCGCCGCCAACGTGCTCGCGAGCGGCGTGGGGACCGAGGCCGTGCGCGCGTTCTGCGAACGCAGCGGCCTGCCCGTCGTCAGCATCGGGGAGCTCTCCGGGTTTCCGCAGATCGACATCGACAACCGAAGTGGCTTCCGCGCGGTCATCGAGGACCTGGTTCTGCATCACGGTCGGCGGCGCCTCGCGTTCATCCGCGGTGCCGTCGCGAACCCGGACAGCATCGCTCGGGAACAGGTCTTCCGCGAGACGCTCGCGGAGCTCCGGATCCCGGTGATCGAAGAGGCCATCCTCCCCGGCAACTTCCTCGAAGCATCCGGTGCGAGCGCCGTGCGCACCTTGCTCGACGAGCGCGGTCTGGCTCTGGATGCGCTCGACGCGATCGTCGCCGCCAACGACCAAATGGCGGTCGGGGCGGTTCACGAGCTCGCCGCGCGACGCGTGCGCATCCCGCACGACATCGCGGTCGTGGGCTTCGACGACGACGACCACGCGCGCAGCAACAGCCCGCCCCTCACGACCGTGGCGCAGCCTTTGGACGCCGTCGCCGAGCGGGCGTTCGAGCTCCTGCTCGATCGCATCGCCGGGCACGAGGTGCCGGAGCGCACCGTGCTCGCCGCCAAGCCCATTTTTCGGCGGTCCTGCGGGTGCACCGGCGCGTTGCCTCGGCGCGAGAGCATCGGGCCGTGCACGCCGCGGCACGCGCTGCTCGAGCGGGTGCATCGAGCGGGCAGTCAGCGTCTCGACGAGATCGGGGGTCGCCACCTCAGCTTCGGAGGTCTCGAGGCCGTGCTCAAGATCCTCGTCTCGACGAGCGAGACGGACGCGGTCGCGGCGCGCATCGCCTTCGAACAGGCGATCCTGGGCGCCGCGGAGCGCGGCTTCGAGCCCGAGCGCTGGCAGGAGATGCTCGACGCGATCGCCGACACGCTCGCCTCCGACTCGGGGCCGACCGACCGCCACACCTACGAGCGGCGGCTGCTCGAAGCGCGCGTGGTCGTCGGGGACGTCGCCTCGCGCACGCGGCGGCTCGAGCAGCTCCACACGACCCAGCGGGCGACCGCGCTGCGCGTGCTCGGCAGCGCGCTCGTCTGCTCGCGCGACCTGCGCGGCCTGTCGCGCGCCCTACAGGCAGGGCTGCCGGCTCTCGGCGTGGCCTACTGTTCCGTCTGCCTGTTCGCGGCGGGCACCGAGATGCGGCTCGCGCGCGTGGCAGCCCGCTACGAAGGACGGGCCCTCTCCCCGGCCGATCTGCTGCACAGCTCCGAGCAGCTCTGGCGCGCGATTCCTCCAACCCTGCCGCCGAGTCAGGCGTCTCAGCGTCCCGAGGCGCGGCTGTTCCCAGCGAACGAGCTCGTGCCTCGCGAGGCGCGCCCCACCACCGACCGCGACTTCCTCGTGTACCCGCTCGTGTTCGCGGAGGCGACGCTCGGCTACGTGGTGTTCGACATCCCCCGGGATCTCGCGCAGGCGTGGGTGCTCGAAGGCCTCGCCGGGCACATGAGCAGCGCCGTGTATTCGATCACGCGCTCCGAGGAGCTCGCCCGCGCGCGCCAGCTCGCCGAGCGCGCCAGCGCGGCGAAGAGCGAGTTCGTGGCGATGATGTCCCACGAGGTCCGCACGCCCCTCACGGCGATCCTCGGACACATCGATCTTTGCCTGCAGACCGAGCTCTCCCGCGAGCAGCGGCGGCACCTCGATCGGGCGCGCGCCTCCTCGCGCGCGTTGCTCGGGATCGTCAACGACATCCTCGACTTCTCCAAGATCGAAGCCCAAAAGCTCGACCTCGAGGCGGTGCGCTTCGATCTCGACGAGGTGCTCGATCAGCTCGTCGGAACCTGCGCCGCACCCGCCGCGCGCAAGGGGCTCGAGCTCGTGCTCGACGTGGACACCGACGTCCCGCGCTGGCTCGTCGGCGACCCCTTGCGCCTCACGCAGGTGCTCCTGAACCTCGTCGGCAACGCCATCAAGTTCTCACCGCGGGGCCACGTGCTCGTGCGCGTCGAGATGGTCTCGCGTTCGGCGCCCGAGGAGGCGCCCCCCGAGGTCGTCCTACGCTTCACCGTCTCCGATACCGGGATCGGCATGAGCGAGGAGCAGATCGACCTCGTGTTCAACCCGTTCACCCAGGCGGACAGCTCGACGACCCGCCGCTACGGCGGCACGGGCCTCGGTCTCACCATCAGCCGGCGTCTCGTCGAGCTCATGCGCGGCACGCTCGGGGTCCACAGCCAGCCGGGGCTCGGAAGCACGTTCAGCTTCGAGGCGGCGTTCGGAGGCGAGTCGACGGAGACCTTGCCCTGCGACGGCGAAGGGCTCCGCGCGCTCGTCGTGGAAGACAGCGAGCCGCAAGCGCGGGCGCTCGAGCGGCTGCTCGGACGGCTCGGCTACACCGTGGCCTGGGCGCCGACGGGCGCGGACGCGCTCGCCGCGCTCGAGCGGGCAGTCGCCGCCAGCGAGCCGTTCGCCCTCGTGCTCGTCGATTTCGGGCTCCCCGACGGAAACGGCCTCGACCTCATCCAGCGTGTTTCGCGCGTCGCGGAGCTCGGCGCGGCCAGCCGCGTCCTCCTCTGTCCGCCAGACCGCGACTTCTTGCTCACGAGCAGCCTCGAGCGGGAGGGAGTCTCCGCGGTGATCTCGAAGCCCCTGCAGCGCACCTCCGTGCTCCGGGCCCTCGCTCGGGCGCAGGCCGTGCGGCGGAGCTCGTATCCGCCCGAGGCAACGCACTCGACGGCGCGGCTGCACGGTCGTCGAATCCTCGTGGTCCAGGACAGCGAGGTCACGCGCGAGCTCGTGCGGGAGGTCCTCGAGCTCGCGGGCGCCGAGGTGCGCGTAGCCGTCAACGGGCTCCAGGCCGTCGAGCTCGCCGCCGACAGTCCGTTCGACGCGATCCTCATGGATCTCCACTTGCCACTGCTCGACGGCTATGGCGCGACCCGAGCCATTCGCGGCCAACCCCGCTCGAACCGCATCCCCATTCTCGCGATGACGGCGAGCGCGCCCGCCGAGGTCGAGGAGCGCTGCATCGCTGCGGGCATGGATGCGTTCGTCGCGATGCCCATCGACAGCACCGCCTTGGTTTCGGCCGTCGAGCGCGCCCTCGAGGAAGGCCGACGCAAAGGGGGGCCCTCCTTCCGCGCCCCGCTCCTCGCCGATTTCGCGACCGGCACGGAGGCCGCGCGCGCCAGCTCGATTCCCCCCAACGATCTCGACGTGGCGCGCGCGCTCGCCCGGCTCGGCGGAGACACGGGGCTCTATCGGCGCTTGCTCCGCCACTTCGCCACACGCCAGCGGGATGTCCCGCGCACGGTTCGCGAAGCGGTTCGGCAGAACGCGCACGGAGCCGCGGCGCTCGCCGTTCACACCCTGGCGTCGGCCGCCGCCAACATCGGCGCCGTGCGCCTGCATCAGTGCGCGCTCTCCCTCGAGACCGCGTTGCGCCGCGAAGACTCGAAGGGCATCGACGCGCTGCTCGACGACCTCGAGGCAGCGCAGGGCCGCGCGCTGGCCGCGGTGGCGCAAGCGCTCGAAGCGCACCCACGAAGCGTCCCCACACCAGTGCCCGATGCAGAGCCGGAGCTCACCGAGCTCGTGCGCACGCTGGGCCGGCTGCTCGAGGAGCACGACACCGGTGCGATCGAGTGCCTCGAGAAGCTCGTGGAGCTGGCGGGCGAGCGACTGCAGGGTTCCGAGTCCCTACAACGGCTCGAGGCGAGCGTCGGCGCCTACGACTTCGAGCAAGCTCGAAAGAACCTCGACGCGCTCTCGAGCTCCCTTTTTGCGGGGGAGGACGCGCTCCCGGCCGCCCAGTAGCGAACCCAGGTACTCAATGGACTCGGCTCACCCCCGCCCCGTCGTCCTGATCGTGGACGACGCTCCCGAAAGCATCGACGTGCTCCGAAGCGTGCTCGGGAGCAACTACCAGGTGAAGGCGGCCATCAACGGTCGAACGGCGCTCGAGCTCGCAGAGCAGGCCCACCCGGATCTCATCCTGCTCGACGTGATGATGCCGGACATGGACGGCTACGAGGTCTGCCGGCGACTGAAGAGCAGTGCCAACACCGCGAAGATCCCGGTCATCTTCGTGACGACGCTCTCCGATGCCGACAGCGAAGCGCGAGGCCTCGACCTCGGCGCCGTCGACTACGTGGCGAAGCCCTTCGTGCCCGCGCTCGTGCGTTCCCGAGTCTGCACCCACGTGGCGCTCCACCGGCAGACGGTCCTCCTCGAGTCGCTCGTCGAGCAGCGCACCGCAGAGCTCGTCGCGACGCGCCTCGAGGTGATCCGACGCCTCGGGCGTGCCGCCGAGTACCGCGACAACGAGACGGGGATGCACGTGCTCCGGATGAGCCACATCGCCGCGCTGGTCGCACGCGCTTCCGGCGTGCCCGAGCAGCAGGCGGAGCTCATCCTGCAGGCATCGCCGATGCACGACGTCGGCAAGATCGGGATCCCGGATAGCATCTTGCTCAAGCCCGGGAAGCTCGACCCCGAAGAGTGGGAGACCATGAAGCGCCACACCGTGATCGGCGCCGAGATCCTCGGCGACCACCCCTCGGAGCTCATGGCCATGGCGCGCCTCGTGGCGCTTCGGCATCACGAGCGCTGGGACGCCACGGGCTACCCCGACGGCCTGCGCGGCACGGATATCCCCGAGCCCGCGCGCATCGTCGCGCTCGCCGACGTGTTCGACGCGCTGCTCTCGGTGCGCCCCTACAAGCGGGCCTGGTCGCTCGACGAAACCATCGAGCACATCAAGGCGCAATCCGGTCGGCATTTCGAGCCGCGGCTCGTCGACGCCTTCTTCCGCGTTCTGCCCGAGTGCCTCGCCGTTCGGGACAAGTACGCCGACTGAGCACCGCGCTCGGTCGCCCGCGGGCTACTTCCTCGTCTGCGTCACCTCGGGAAGCGTCGGCCTGTGAGGAGGCGCTTCGAGCGAAGCCGTTCCGCCCTCCGAGGTCGGCTCCTCCCCCGATGCCACCGGAGCCGGCGCTGCTGGGGCGGGCGGCGCGCTGTTCAGCGGCGTGGGTCGCGGGGTGTTCAACGACGTGCGTCGCGCGCTGTTCAGCGGCGCGGGCGATGCTTCGTTCTCGGGCCGCGCGCGCACATGAGGCCGCGGCGCCTGGCCAGCGCCGCTCTGCTTCGAGAGCCCGACCGCCGGCGACGTCCTCGTCGCAGGTAGCGGGGGCGCGGTTGGCGGCACCCTCTCGACCGGCTCGACCACGGTCACCGAGCTGACCTTCGTGGAGGCCCGCTCGATCGGCGCCGGCGGCGATTCCGCGGGTCGGGAGCGCACCGAGGCCGTATCTCGCGCGGAGGTGGCCGTCGTCGGCGCATCGCGGAAGAGCCCGAGCCACGCCCCGAGCACCATCGCGAGCCCGGCGGCCCCAAAAGAGATCCCGCGACGCCCCCGTCGCCTCGAGCGCGTCGCACCGGACTCGCTTCCAAGCAGGTCGCCCGTGGACACCTCGCTCGACACCACCGGCTCGGTCGGAGGCAGTTGAAAGCCCTCGGGAGTCGGAGTCGAAAACCGTGGCCGTCGCTCGACCAGAAGAGGCTCCGCGTCTCCCGACTCCAGCGCCGGCCCTCCGCACACGCGTCGCAGGGCCTCGGCGAGCTCGCGCGCAGACGCAAAGCGGTGCGCGGGATTGTGAGCAACTGCGCGCTCGAACCACTCGTCGAAGCCCGGCGGAACGGGACCGAGGTCCGACGGCCGCGGCGCGGGCTGGGTGCAGATCTGAACGGCGAGCGCGCCCACCGTCTCTGCCAAGAACGGCCGCCTGCCCGTCAGACACTCGCACGCGATCACACCGAGCGACCAGAGATCGCTCCGAAAGTCGACCTCTCTACCGCCCCCGATCTGCTCCGGGCTCATGTAGAGCGGCGTGCCGAGCATCGACCCGCTCTGCGTGACCGCCTCCACGTTGAGCGCGGGAGACTCCGCCTTGGCGACGCCGAAGTCGAGCACCTTCGCGAGCTCCTGGTCGTCATTCCTGACCAGGAAGATGTTGCTGGGCTTGATGTCCCGGTGCACGATGCCCGCCTCGTGCGCGCGCACGAGCGCACGGCAGACGTCGCTCACGATGCGTGCCGTGTCCAAGGTGGAGAGCACCCGTTCTCGTACCAGCCGCTCCCCAAGGCTCTCCCCCTCGAGGAGCTCCATCACGATGTACGGAGACCGGGTCGCGACGTCGACGCCGTGATCGAGGATTTGCACGACGTGTGGACTCCGCAGCCGTGCCGCCGCGCGCGCCTCGCGGTGAAAGCGCGCGAGCGCGTCCGGATGGCTCGCGATGCCCGCATCCATGAGCTTGACCGCGACCGGCGCGCCGAGGTCGAGATGCAACGCGCGCCAGACCGCCCCCATGCCGCCGCGATCCAGCAGCGCCTCCAGCCGATACTTCCCGGCAATCACCTCTCCGGCCTGCATGGGAGGCATCAGGGTGACTCGGCTCGCCCCACGACTCAAGCCCTCCTCGGGCCGAGCTTGGCGGGCGGGCACGCTCGAGATCTCGGCATGGCTCGCTTCTCCACGCGCCGATCGGGCAATGCCTGGCTGACGACGGCCTCCGCCTCTGCCAGGGCACTGCCCGTTCCGCGCGCCCAGTTTCCTGCCGCGCTGTGGATCTCAGTAGTAGGTCCGGCGCGGCACGAAGACGAGCGTTATGCCGCCGAATCGGCGTTCGCACGTCGAATGGGTGATTTGCACGGCATGAGCCACCCCCGTCGTCCGCGATGGCTCCACCTCGAGGAGCATCTGGACCTGTTCGCGGGACTGCAGCTCGATCGGAAACGGCTCCTGGATAGGGCGCCAGTGCCCGACGCCGAAACGGTTCGCCTGAAACCGCGCGATCGGACCGAGCGGGCCGATCTCCATCGGCGCCGTCGCTTGCTGCACGCCCCTTCGCACGCGAACGCGCTGGGATGGAGCGAACTCGGTCACCCCGAGGGAGGCCAGCTTGTAGGCGATCCCCGTGTGGGAGGTGAGCTGGTCGATGGCGTGATGATCGTTCGGGTCGCTCGAGTTCAGCTGCCTGAAGGTGAGCTCCGTCTCCATCTGACCCGAACCAAAGAGCGGATTCGACGCCGCGAAACCGTAGTACATCTTCGGGCCCATGGACGGGAGGTGCTCCGTGATTTGGATGTTCCAAATCGCCGTGCGCGGATCATGCGCGGGATCGTTTCCATCGTACGTCTGTTGGGGACAGTTCCCGCCCGGAGGGTAGGGCATCCAGAGCTGCGCGAGGAACGCCGCGTGGCCCATCGTGTTTCGGGCGTTCGTCGCCTGGAACACGACGTTCTCCGGATCGATACCGGGCGCGATCTCCCCGTCGGGACCCATGGCCGCCGGCTCCAGGTTCACCGTGTAGTCGCCGAACTTCCGATCCTCCACGCGGATGAAGCCGGTCGTGGGAGGCGACCAGTACACGCGGGCCTTCATGCCTTCTGCGGGGGCATTCCCCTTGTTTGCCGCGATGATATGGACATTGCGGTTACCGCTCGTGACGACCTCCCCCGGAGTTATCGCGAGGTTCTCCCAGAACGTGTGTGGGGGTGAGGCACTGGGATCGATACCGAGAAAAATATCCGGACAGGCCATTTACCAACTCTCCTTTTCGTTTCTGAATGTCGGAACCGCTCAATGCACGAGCACGGCGTAAACGTGGCCCTGCGCCAGGGTTGAGTACCTGCGAACGAGGGGAACGGGCGGGAGCTCCTCGTCCTCGAAGTCCCATTCGGCAGTCGCCCATTGCTCGTCCGCACTGCCGCTGAGCTCGATACCCACGAGGTCGGCGGCGACGAAAAAGACCCAGTACGTTCCTGGCTCGAGCACCTGGCTCGGGACCGCTCCCCACGTCTTTCCGTTCGCGGCGACGAGCTCCTCCGTCTGCGCAATCAAGTCTTGGGGCGGATTGCCGGACGAGTCGCTGGCCGTATAGAGACCGAGCCGCAGCTTCACTCCGGGGGTGGAGGTGACGGCTCCCAGAGCCACGAGCTCCCCACGCCGGGTCACGTCGATGCGGGTTCCGGCGAGCGTATTGGCTTGGAAATGAAGCACGTCCGTGCCGGCACCGGGGAAGCCCCACTCAATCGGGCATTCGCCGTCCCGACAGGCGGGGTACTCGCAAGGGCTCCCGCACGCGCCGCAGTGAGCGGGATCGCTACGGATGTCGATCTCGCATCCATTCGTCGCCTTGTCCCCGTCGCAGTCGCGGAAACCCTCCCGGCACTCCCCGTCGCACTCGCCGTCGGTACACCGGGCGTCGATGTTCTCGCTCGAGCACTCGTGCCCGCAGCCGCCACAGTTCGCGATGTCCGCGTCGAAATCGAAGGGCGAGCACGTCCCTTCCCGCCGCGGCAAATCGCAGGCTTCGCACTCCCCGTCGCAAGCTCGGTCGCAGCAGAACCCATCTCGACAGTTCCCGAGCCTGCACTCGTCGCTGCTCGTGCACGGCTCGCCCAGGTCGTACCGGCAGTCCGTGTCTTCCTGGTAGGTGCAACCGCTGGGACAGAGGTCGTCTCCGCTCTCGCACCAGAGGCACTCGCCGTCCACGCAACCGTGATCACAGGGCTGGGTGTCGTAGCGCCCGTCTGGCTTGCAGACGACGCTCGTATTGCCCTCGCAGCTTCGCTCGCCGGGCCTGCACTCACCCGCGCAGTCGCCGTTTCTGCAAACGAATGGGCACTCCTGCCGTGTCCATGCTCCACCTTCATCGCACTCGAGCGCGAAGCGCCCCTCGCACTGGCGCTCGCTCGGGACGCACGCGTCGGCACAGCCGAGCGCGGCGACACAAAGGACGGAGCACGCCTCACCCTCGTCCCACGTGCCTTCGTCCGTGCACGTGAAGAACCGGTTGTCCGCACACCGCGTCTCGCCGACCGCGCACTCGGCGCACTGGTCCCCCTCGCAGCCGTGCGAACAGGACTCGACCTCCACCCACCTGCCGCGGGCACAGCGGACCTCCCAGCCGTCCAGACAGGTCGTCTCCTCGGGCTCACATTCACTCCCCGAGATTCCGATGTCGCCTTCGCCGCCCGCTCCGGCAGCGCTGCCCGAGCTCGGACCCTCGCCGCCGACGGCGGGCTCCGGAAGGTCGCGCGTTCTCCTCCCCC
>CAYYWA010000096.1:16847-17282 GCA_964475255.1 uncultured Sorangium sp. | reverse complement strand
ATGCCGACGATGCCGGGGTTCCAGTCCGGTTGCCCCAACACGATCGCCGGGCGCTCGTCGTAGCGCTCGCGGCGGATCTCTTCGAGCGCCTCGCTCAGGATTCGCTCCTGCTGTGCTTTGCGTTCGGTGGAGGCCTGCTCGAGCGCAGCGGCGAGCGCGCGGGCCGCCTCGGGGCCGGTCGCCATCAAGAGCTCGAGCGCGGGCTCGGGTCCACCGAGCCGACCCGGAGCGTTCAGGCGCGGCGCGATCCGGAACGAGACGTCCTCGGTGCCGAAGGGGTGCGCGCCGTCCAAGCGCGCCTGCTCGAGCAACGCTCGAATCCCGGGGCGCCGCGCGGCGCGGAGCACGCCGAGGCCCGCGCGCCCCCCCCCGCCGGTGTGCCGAACACGCCGGGCGCCCAGCCCCCGCGGCACCCGCCCGCCGCCGGGCCGGCCC
>CAYYWA010000096.1:0-16837 GCA_964475255.1 uncultured Sorangium sp. | reverse complement strand
CCCAGCGCGCGGTTGTCGCGATCGAGCGGCGCGACGTCCGCGATCGTCCCGATCGCGACGAGGTCGAGCCAGCGACGCAGATCGAGCTCCCGGCCGAGCGCGCTGCGGACGGCGGCGCCCACCGAGAGCACGAGCCCGCACGAAGCGAGCCCCTTGTATCCGAAGCCGCAGTCCTTGCGATGCGGATTCAAGAACGCGAGCGCCGGCAGCGGCTCGTCCGGGACGAGGTGATGATCGACGACAATCACGTCCAGGCCGCGAGCGCGCAAGCGGGACAGGTTTTCGTGATCGGAAGAGCCGCAGTCGCACGTCACGAGCAGGCTCGCGCCGGTTTCCACGATGCGTGCGACGGCTCGCTCCGAGACACCGTAGCCACCGTCGAAGCGACTCCCGAGCAGCACGCGCACGTCCCCATCGAGCGCGCGCAGCATCTCGGTGAGGATCGCCGCGGCGGTCATCCCGTCGCAGTCGTAGTCGCCGAAGATCGCGATGCGCTCGCGCGCCCGGATCGCGCGTGCGATGCGATCCGCGGCCGCTTCGCGGTCGGCCATGCCATCCGGCCGCGTGAGCTCGGAGAGCCGTGGATTGAGGAAACGCCGCGTCTCCTCGATGTCCGAGAACCCGCGCCGATCGAGCCATGCGCCGAGCGTCTCGGTGACGGCGAGGCCCTCGGCGAGGCGCCGCGCGCGTTCGCCCGCGCGCTCCGGGAATCTCGCCGCCTCGGGGGCGACCGTCGGCGGGCTCGAAGCGGGCAGCGCGATCGACACGGGGTTCTTCGAGCATTGTGTCTCGACCGTGTCAACCGCCTCGGACAGCAGCGAGCCCCATCCTGCTCGTGGGCCGGAAGCGCGCGGCGTCGCTCCGTGGATCGCTGGCGGCGGAAGGCGCGGAACGCGCCCCGCAAGATACCCATGCCGAAGCGGTATCCCGGAAACTCGTTGAACGCCTCGAGCGGCGATGCGTCGGGCAACGGCGCCATCGGTCGCAACGTCCGGAACAGCAACACGACGACGAGGATGCGCCCGACCGACGAGACCAGGAACACCGTGCGGAGTGGCGAGCCTGCGACGGGCGGCGCGTGCGTCGCGAGCACGCCTCCCAAGAGCCGCCGACGAAGACCGCGATTCCGGTGATGGCGACGGCGACCGCGATCTCCCGCTCGGCGTGGCGACTACCGACCGAGTCGATCAGCGTGTTGAAGTGCCCGAGGTTGTACGCGCTCCACGCGATGCCGGAGAACAGATTGAGCATCCAGATCGCGTGCGGCGCCTTCGCCAGGGAGGGCTCGAGTCGGAACGACGGACGGAGGCGGGCTCAGAGCAGCCGCAGGCCGGACAGGGCGCGGAGCGGCGCCGCGACCGAGCGCCGCTGCCGCTCGATAGCGCGATGCAGCGCCGCCTCGAAGCGGTCGGTCGCCGTCTGCCAATCGTGCTCGAGCGCCGTCTCGTACGCGGCGTCCGACAGCGCCCGCCAGCGCGCGTCGGGCAGCGACAGCACCGCGCTGAGACCGTCGGCGAGCGCCGGAACGTCATCGACGGGCACCAGGTAGCCGTTCTGGCCCGAACGCAGGATGTCCATCGACCCACCGACGCGCGTCGAGACCACCGGACAGCGACACGCCATCGCTTCGAGCGTCGGCAGGCCGAACCCTTCGGTCCGGCTGCCGCAGAGCCAGACATCGCAGCTCGCATAGATGTCCGGGAGCTCCGCCTGAGGGGGACACTCCGTGTACACGGCGTTGTCGGGCAGCGGCAGTCTCGGATCGAGCGGCTCGGCGCCGAACGCACGCAGCGCGAGGTTCGGGAAGCGGCGACGCACGAGCTCGAGCGCCCGGAGGCTCGTGTCGAGCCCCTTCCAGGGGATGGTGCTGTACATCAGCCCCACGGTCGGCACGCTCTGCTTGCCGCGAGGGGGCGCGCGGAACTGCTCGAGGTCGACTCCGTTCTTCACGAGCGACACGTCGTAGTCATCGAAGCGATGTCGCGCGAGCTCGACGAGCCAGCGGGAGATCGTGATCTTGTGCATGGGCAAGCGCCACGTGGCGTCCACCCGATGCTTCGGCATGTATTGGAACGCCTCGTAGTGCTGGATGAAGTACGCCTTGGCGCCCTTCGCCGGCGAGAAGCGGGCGACCCATTCGGCGGTCTCCCACCACGTCGCGATCACGACGTCCGCGTCCGGAACGTCTGCATTGGTGACTCGATATCGCTCCGCGAGGTGTCGGTGATCGAGGATGCGGTCGTCGAGGTGGGACGGCCCGAGTCCACCGGCCCGCGGCCAGCCGCGCCCAGCGATCAACGAACGCACCCGCGAGCGGAGCGCCGGCGGCCGCTTCGCGGCCGAAACCAACACGACGCGGTGCCCCCGGCGAGCCAGCTCCTCCGCGTGGATCGCGATGACGCGAATGCCTCCCGAGAGCCCGGGCGGAGGCAGCACGAACGTAATCCGGAGGGGATGAAGAGGCACGCTCCCAAGCAGAAGCAAGGAGTGCACCGGCAAACGCACGCGCGGCGGGGCTTTTGTGCCTGGCAGAACCGCACTCCCGAGATCGATCGAGGAGGTGCTGCACGGGCAGCCTCGAGGGGCCACATCGAGGGCGGCCCTGGACCCCCAGCGCTCCCCGTGCTCCGCTGCAGCGGCCGTGCCCAGCAACTCGAATTCGCTCCGAAAAACGCCGCTGCGCCTCGTCGCCGCGCTCGTGCTCTCGGCTCCGGCGGTGCTCGGATGCTCGAGCGAACCGCTCCGTGATCCCACGGACACGGAGAATGGAGGAACGCCGAACCCGCCCGTGGAGCCGGTCCCCGTGGACGCATTTCCGGAACGCGTGGCGCGCGCAATGTGCCAAAACGCCGCTCCTTGCTGCCGAGCCGAGGAGTACGGCTTCGACGCCGCGGCATGCGAGCAAGGGATCGCCACTGAGTACGCGACCTGGCTCGCGGCTTTCGCGGACTACGAAGCCGACTACGACGGAGCGGCCGCGGCTCGTTGCATCGCGCTGCTCGAATCGGGTGATTGTGCCGCGCCGGACTGGGCGCGCCTCGCCGTCGAGTGCTCGCCGATCCGCGGCCGGCTCGGCGCGGGCGAGCCCTGCGCCGCAAACGTCGAGTGCGCGTTCATCGACGGAACCCCCGCGCGCTGCTTCGAGGTGTTCGACGACTCGGGCAGACGCACCGGCACCGAGTGTCGACCGGATCCGTTCGTCCCCGAGACGTACACGCCTGGCGGCGAAGGCGACGCGTGCGCCGCGAGCTGCGCCGGCGCCGAGGGCGACGTGTTCTGCTCGCCCGAGGTGGACACGGTCGACCTCGGGGCGGTCGCGTGTTTCGAGAGCGACGGCGTCTACTGCGACCGGGACGTGTGCGCCCCGCTCTTGACCTCGGGCGAGTCGTGTCTCCTCGCCGGGTGCGAGCCCCAGCTCTTCTGCGATGTGGCGACGCTCACGTGCGCACCGCGCACCGACGATGGCCCCTGCTTCACCATCTTCGACTGTGCAGAGACCGCTTTTTGCACCATCGAGGGCCGGTGCGAGCCGAAGCGTCCGAACGGAGCGCCGTGTCAGCTCTCCCTCGATTGCGCGAGCGGCGCCTGCAAGGACGGCGGGACGTGTGGCCCGAACAGCCTTGCAGACGCCGCGACGTGTTTGGGAATCCAGACAGGCTGAGCTTGCAGGTCGGGCTTCCGAGTCGGAGTCAGCCCGACCTGGCGGCTCAGCGCGGCACGTCAGTTCAGGTTCGCGGGATCGACGACTGGCGGATCGAGCGGCTGGGCCACGAAGAGCCAGCGCACGTTCCCGTCCGGACCCACGATGCGCACGTGCTCCGACGGCACGGCAATCAGCCGCACCACGGGCTCGACCTCGCCTGCCCGCACCGAGATGAGCTCCATGCCGCCGAGCACTTCGAGCGCGCGAAGCACCTCACCGCGCGGACCGCGAGAAAGCAGGTCCGATAGGCTGACGTCGCGCGATGTCGAGAAGGCCTCGAGCAGGGACTCTGCTCGCTGATACACCGCACGCTGTGTCGGCGTCAGCCCTGCCCAGAGCTCGGACGGAAGCGCGAGCGGCAATCGCTCGTTCAGTCGGGCACTCTCCTCAATGGGCCTCATAACGCGCAACGTAAGCACCGAGCCTGGCCTGTCAACGCCGGCCCGGGCACGTAGAAGGCTCACGATTTCAGGAGCTTACGGCCACGCTCCCCACTTGCCCCGTCCGAGACCGAGCAGCGCGGCCAGTGGCGCACCTCCTGCGACGTTCAAGCGGGAGTCGCGGCGCTCTTGGTTTCCGAGCCCTTGCGCGTCGCACCGAAGCGCTGAAAGAGCGCCCGGTCGAGCCACTCGGTGAGCGGCAACGCGACGTAAATCGTCGAGTAGGTGCCGAGAACGAGCCCGATCGTGAGGGCGAGCGCGAAATCCTTGAGCGCGCCGGTACCCCACACGAAGAACGCGAGCAAGCTGATCTGCACCGTCGCGTTCGTGAGCAGCGTGCGACCGAGCATTTCGGACGTGCTCAAGTTGATGAGGTGCCGGAACGACGCGCCGCGGAGCTTGCCGAGGTTCTCCCGAACGCGGTCGTAAATCACGACGGTGTCGTTGACCGAATAGCCGACGATCACGAGAGCCGCCGCGACGATCGTCAGATTGATCTCCTTACCGAGCAGGATCAGGATGCCGACCATGCCGAGCGCGTCGTGGAGCAACGCGACCACGCCGCCCGGTGCGAAGCGCAGGTCGAAGCGGAAGGCCACGTAGGCCATGATGAAGACGAGCGCGATCGCGATGCTCTTCACCGCGCTGTCACGGAGCTGGGCGCCCGCGCGGGGCCCGATCCACTCGCTGCGGAGCGCGCGGTCCGGCGCCTTGGGGCCGAGCGCAGTCTTCAGCCCCGCCACGAGCTGGTCGCCGCGGCTCATCAGCTGAATCTCGACCTTGTGGTCGCGCGCGCTCTGCAAGAACGGATTGTTCTCGCCGGGCCGCAGCTGAATACCCTTCACGGCGCTCATCCGCTCCCGAATCCGCTCGAGGTCGGGCGCGTCGTGGAAGCGGGCGGTCACCTTGTCCCCGCCAGGGCTGACGCGCACCTCGGTGGCGTGGCTCCCCGCCGGGCATTCGCTCTCGGGCAGGTTCGGCGTGAAGCAGAGCGCCCGCTCGATCGCGGCTACTTGCTCCTCGGTCAGCGTGCTGACCTCCTGGACCCGAATCAGATAGTGGTTCTCCTGCCGGGTGCTCTCGACGCGGACGACGTCGGGGCTGTGGAAGCCTGCGTCTTCCACCGCCTTGCGAACGTCCCCGGTCGTGACGGGCCCCTTGAACGCGACCTCCACCTCGGTGCCGCCCTTGAAGTCGGTCCCGAACTTGGGCTCGACCCCGGGAATCTTGCCGAGGAGCAGCAGGAGCGAAAAACCGATCAGGCCGAAGCTCAGCGCGAAGAACCAGCGCCGAAGCCCCATGAAGTCGTAAACTTTTCCGCTCGCGAAGAAGCGCATGCGTCACCCCAAATCGAGCCGCCCCTGGCGGCCGATCGCGCGGACCCAGAGGTCGAAGAGAATCCGGCTCACCACGACGCCGGTGAAAATGCTGCAAATGACGCCCACGATCAGCGTGACCGCGAACCCCTTGAGTGGCCCGGTCCCGTACTGAGCGAGGACCACGCCCGCGATGATGGTCGTGAGCTGCCCGTCGATGATCGCGGAGAGAGCGCGTTTGTAGCCGATGTCCACGGCCGCTCGGGGACTCTTCCCGAGCGCGAGCTCCTCGCGGATGCGTTCGTTGATGAGCACGTTCGCGTCGACGCTCATGCCGATGGTGAGGGCGAGGCCCGCGATGCCCGGCAATGTCATGGCCGCACCGAACGTGGCCAGCACCGACAGCTGCAGGAACAGGTTCATCACGACCGAGATGTCCGCGATGATGCCCGCACGCTGGTAGTAGACGAGCATGAACAGGAGCACGAGCAGGCTGCCGCCGATCGCGCCCTGCACGCCGAGATCGATGGCGTCGCGCCCCAGCGTGGGGCCGATACGCTGCTCGTTCGAGGGCGAAATCGGGGCCGGCAGCGCGCCCGAACGGAGCACGAGCTCGAGCTTGCGCGCATCCCGAAGCTGAACCTCGGGGTCCGGCGAGCCGAGCGTGATCTGGGCGTGGCCGCCGGGAATCCGGCTCTGGATCACCGGCGCGCTCTCGACACGCCCGTCGAGGATGATCGCGAAGCGGCGCTTGACGTTGTCACCGGTGATGCGCTCGAAGCTCCGGCCGCCCTGGTCCGTGAACGTGAGCGACACGTACCAACCGCCGAGCCCGGCCTGCGATTGGTCCGGCACTGCGGCGGCGTCGCGGATCATGTCGCCCGTGATCTCGGCGCGGCTCTTCAAGAGGTATGTGCGCCACCCGGCCTCCTCCTGCTTGAGCGTGACCTCGTCGACGGTGCGGTACTCGAGCTCGTAGCCGACCTCGCGATCGGGCGGCACGGGGAGCGTGCTGACCCACTCGCGCAAGCGCTGCAGCGCGTCCTGGCTGGTCTCCTTCTCGCCCTTCTGGAGGAACGCGTACGTGATCTGGTTGGTGAGGACGTCGCCAGACGGGTCGACCCCCACGGGCGCGGATTCACCGAAGAACTCGAGGCCCTCGGGCAGGCTCTCGGGGGCGGCGGTCGCACGAATCTGTCCGAAAAAGTCGGTCTGGTCGTCGAGCAGCTTGAACTCGAGGCGAGCCGTCTGGCTGATGATCTCGCGAATGGTCGCGAAGCTCTTCTCGTCCTCGCCGGGAACCTCGACGATGATGTCCTCGTCGCGCGTCGAAATCGCAGCCTCGCGCAGGCCGAGCTCGTCCACGCGGCGGTGGATGATCTCGCGCGCCTGCTGCACCGCGCGTTCGCGGATCTGCGTCTGCACCGCGGCGCGAACCTGGAACTCGAGCTTTCGGCGATCCTGGCTCCGCGTGAAGGACAGCTCGCTCCCGTAGCGCTCGAGGAACCGCTCGTCGATCTTGCTGGGGTCGGTCCCTGGCAGCACCTCCAGGCGGATCACGTTCGCTGGCCGCCGAGGCGCCTCGAGAGAGACCTTCTCGCGGAGCTTCTTGTACGCCTCCTCGGAAGGCGATTCGTCCCCTTGGTGGAGCCCGAACACGGTCGCGAGCTCCCGGCGCATGCTCTCGTAGTAGCTGTCGCGCTTGTCTTTGATGGCCTCGTCGACGTCCACCGTGTAGACGAGGCGCAAGCCACCGCGAAGGTCGAGCCCCGCGACGAGCCGGAACTCGACGTTGTCCCGCACGTACGCCGGAACCGGCACCTTGCCCCCGGTGGCGTTCGAGATCGTCGGCCAGAGCACGAGGAAGCCGAGCGTGCAGAGCGCGAAGGTGCTCCCGGCGCGCACGCGCCAGCCGAGATCGAGCACGTTCGCAGCCGCAAAGGCGACGCAGAGCCCGAGCAGGGCGAGCAGCACCATCGGCCAGAACGCGTTGACGTACGCGGCAGCGGCAGCGCCCGCCTCCAAGAGCGTCGCGGTGACGAGCACCCAACGCCGAGCGCGGCCGAGCGCCGCGAGCACGGCAAAGCCCGCGGCGAGCACGCCGAAGGCGATGGTCAGGATCAGGTTCGGAGCCACGAGACCATTCCCCCTACTTCTTCTCCACGAACGCCTGAGCTTCGGCCGTGTCGGCGGAGCCGGCGAGGCTCGACTTGAGCACATCGACCTTGACCCCTGGCGAGATCTCCAGCGTCGCGTAGCGTTCCTTCATCTCCACGAGGCGGCCGACGAGGCCGCTCTGCGTGAGCACCCGCTCGCCCTTCTTGAGCGAGGCGAGCACCGCGGCGTGCCGCTTCTGCTGCGACCTGCTCGTGAAGAAGAGCAGGAGCAGCATCGGGACGATCATGACGAGGAGCGGCAAGAACCCGCCGAGGCCAGGGCCACCCGGGGGCCCGTTGCCCGCCTCGGGCGGCGCTGCTGGCGCTTGCGTCGTGCCGTCGCGTCCCGGTGCGGGCGGCACGTTCTGATAAGCGGCGAGCGTGAGCTCCCGCGGGGAGATCGCGAACGAATCCAGGGTGCCCAGCACCCGGGGCGAGGTGGCGGCGTCGGGCACGCGCGTGACTCCTTGACAGGCTCCCCTGGAGCCCATTCGGTGTGAGGAGCGCGCCTATACCGAGAATCCCCAAGCTGCGCAAGCCGACCGCCCTGTCCACGTGGGCGGGACCCCGCTCGCGATTTCGGGTAGGTCGGCCGCGACCTTCCTCCACGCGCCTTGACACTCCCTTCGGCGGGATGTAGTCAAGCGGACCTGAACCCCCGAACCGGCATTTTCATTGGCGCAACATTCGCCGAGCCGAAGGCGCGTAGCTCAGTGGTAGAGCACTACCTTGACACGGTAGGGGTCGGCAGTTCAATCCTGCCCGCGCCTACTGATCGAGCCCAATCGTCGTCCACCCGAGGCGCGACGCCGGGCGCCGCAAGCGACTCCCCGGCGGCGACGCTCGCATGAGCGCAGCTGAGCCTGTCCGCCGTGCTGCGGGCGAAGTGCTCCGCGAGCGAGGGGAGCTCAGCGACGACGTCGTCGCCGTCCGCGCTCACGGCCGCATCGTAGACCTGCACAGCCCGGTGCCCGCCGATGCACCGCTGGAACCCGTGCGTCGAGGGGATCCGGAGGCGCTGCCCGTGATCCGGCACTCGGCCGCCCACGTGATGGCCGACGCCGTCCAGCGCCTCTTCCCGGGGACGCAGGTGACGATCGGGCCCGCCATCGAGCAGGGCTTCTATTACGACTTCGACCGCCCCGAGGGTCCCTTCACCGACAAGGATCTGCTCGCCATCGAGAACGAGATGCGGCGGATCATCAAGGCGAAGAAGCCCTTTTTCCGCGAGGAAATGAGCCGGGACGAGGCGCATCGGCTCTTCGAGGGGATGGGCGAGCGCTACAAGCTCGAGCTGCTCGCCGCGATCCCGCCGGACGAGGCCATTTCCGTCTACCGACACGGCAGCCCCGGGCGCCCCGAGGGCACCTGGGTGGATCTCTGCGAGGGCCCGCATGTCCCGCATACCGGGCACCTCGGCGCGGTGAAGCTCACCACGGTCGCCGGCGCGTACTGGCGCGGCGACGAGCGGAACCCGATGCTCCAGCGCATCTACGGGACCGCCTTCCCCACCGAGGCCCAGCTCAAGGAGCACCTGGAGCTCCTCGAAGAAGCGAAGAACCGGGATCATCGAAAGCTCGGCAAGGAGCTCGAGCTCTTCATGTTCCACGAGTTCGCGCCCGGGATGCCGTTCTTCTTGCCGCGCGGGGCGAGCGTCTATCACCGCCTCATCGACTTCGTGCGCGGGCTCTACGAGAAGCTCGACTACGAAGAGGTGGTCACCCCGCAGATCTTCGACAGGCGTCTGTTCGAGGTGAGCGGGCACCTCGAGAACTTCCTCGAGAACATGTACCTGCCGATCACGGCGGAGTCGCTCGAGGCGGCGCGGCGGGGTGAGGCGGAAAACGTCCATTTCCTGACGCAGAAGCCGATGAACTGCCCGAGCCACTGCCTGATTTTCGCGCAGCGCCGGCGGAGCTACCGCGAGCTCCCCTGGCGGGTGGCGGACTTCGGGCGCCTGCATCGGTACGAGCGCGCCGGTGTCATGCACGGCCTGGCCCGCGTGCGGAGCTTCTGCCAGGACGACGCGCACATCTTCTGCACGCCGGATCAGATCGAGGGCGAAATCGCGGCGTTCAACCGGCTGCTCTTCTCGGTGTACCGAGCGTTCGGGTTCGAGGACGTGAAGGTCAAGCTGGCGCTCCGCCCCGAGAAGCGCCTCGGCACGGACGAGCTCTGGGATCGCGCGGAGGGAGCGCTCGAAGCAGCGCTCGTTTCCGTCGGCGTGCCCTTCGAGAAGCTGCCCGGGGAAGGCGCCTTCTACGGACCGAAGCTCGAGTTCCACGTGACGGACGCGCTGAAGCGCTCGTGGCAGCTCGGCACGATCCAGCTCGACTACGCGCTTCCGGAGCGGTTCGACCTCGAGTTCGTCGGGTCGGATGGCGCGACGCACCGCCCGGTGATGCTGCACCGCGCGATCCTGGGCTCGCTCGAGCGCTTTTACGCGATCTACCTCGAGCACGTCGCCGGCAAGTTCCCGACTTGGCTCGCGCCGGAACAGGCCGTGCTCGTCACCGTCAGCGAACGCCAGGCGCAGTACGGGGAGGAAGTGCGGAGCCAGCTCGCCGCGCGCGGTCTCCGGGTTTTGCTCGATGCCGGGCCGGACAAGCTCGGCGCGAAGATCCGCGCGGCACGGCTGATGCGTCACCCGTACATTGCCGTGATCGGAGACGACGAAGTGGCGCAAAAAGGCGTGAGCGTCCGCTCACGCGATGCCGGCGAGCTCGGCAAGATGTCCGTCGAAGCGTTCGCGGAGCGGCTGCTCGGGGAGGCCAGGCCGCCCGAGGTGGTTGGATGAGAGAGTTCCGAGAGAAAGCGAACAAGGGACGAAGGGAGCGAGTGAACAGTACATGGCATTGAGTGGAGGAGGCCGTCGCTTCGGCCGTGATACCCGGGGACCGCAGATCCGCATCAATCACAGGATTCGCGTGCCCGAAGTGCGCGTCGTCGCGGAGGACGGGTCCAATCTGGGTGTGCTCTCGACCGAGCAGGCACTGAAGCGGGCACAGGAGGCCGGGCTCGACCTGGTAGAGGTGAACCCGAAGGCCAATCCTCCCGTCTGCAAGATCCTCGACTTCGGAAAGTACAAGTACGAGGAGAAGAAGAAGCAGCGCGAAGCCAAGAAGAAGCAGACCGTCGTCGAGGTCAAGGAGATCAAGATCCGTCCGAAGACGGACGATCACGACCTCGAGGTGAAGATCCGCGCCGCCCGCAAGTTCATCGAGGCCGGCAACAAGGTGAAGGTGATCTGCCGCTTCCGCGGTCGCGAGATCACGCATCCTCAGGTCGCGCTCTCGCAGCTCCAGCACATCCTGTCGCGCGTCGAGGACATCGCGAACATCGAGCAGCGGCCGGAGATGGAGCAGCGCACGATGGCGCTCGTCGTCGCGCCGAAGCCCGTGATCTTCCAGCGCCTCGCGAGCGATCGTTCCCAGCGTGAACGGCGCGGCGACGGAGCTGGGCGCGAGGACTCCGACGGCGAAGCGACCCGCGGCGCCGGCGATCGGGACGGGCTCGAGCGGGCGAACTAATCCCGCGGTCGGGCCCCCGTTCCGACGCGATCGCTCCGGACGAGACACGGCGCTGGTGCGGAGGGCACGGCGCTCGTTCGCGCCCGCGGGCAGCGCCCACCCCTCAGCGGGTCGCGAGATACACCGTGATGGCCAGGACGAGGAGCACGAGGGCGATCACGAGACCGATGACGGCGACGCGGCCGGAGCGCGCGTCGGCGAGCGCCGGGTCCGCCAAGGGCGGCAGCGAGGAATCCGTCACCGGATTTCGAGACGCGGAACGGGCCGGCGGGGGCGCAGAAATCGGATCGTCCTCGAGGGAAGCGAGATTGCCGACCTCGATGCTGTGGGGCGCGACCTCGATCCGCGTGGCGGGGAGCGCGAGGCCCAGATCCTTCGCCCAGTTCTGCCCGCCGTCGAAGGCGCCGATGGAGAGCGGCGAGGCGCCCGGGTTCGAGAGCATGCTCCGTCGCTCGCCGTCTTGCAGAGATGTGAACTCGATCAGCGCCTCGTCGATCAGCGTGCCGATGATCGAATGCCGGTTCGACTGCGGACGCGCCCGCTTCTCGTTGCGCTCCCGCCAGATCGGGAGCACGAGCTGAGCGATGTCGAAGCTCGAAACCTCGCGCCCGATGCGGAAGAGCATCCTGTTCAGATCGCGGCCGAGATCGCGCGCGCTCTGATAGCGGCGCGCGGGATCCGCGGCGAGCGCCCGATTCACGACGGCCTCGAGCTCGGGAGGAACCCCGGGGTGGAACTTGCGAAGGGGCGGCACGTTCGCCTGCTGCACCATGCGAACGGTCTCGTAGTCGCTCTCTCCCAGGAACAACCGTCGACCCGCGAGGAGCTCCCAGAGGATGATGCCGACCGCGAAGATGTCGGTGCGCGCGTCTACCGCCTGCCCCTGAGCCGCCTCCGGCGACAGATAGCTGAACTTGCCCTTGATGATGCCGGGCTCGCTGTGCTCGAGCTGGCTGTTCGCTTTGGCGAGCCCGAAGTCCACGATCTTCACCTCCCCGTGCCGCGTGATGAGCACGTTGGGGGGAGACATGTCGCGGTGGACGATGCCGAGGCTCTGCCCCTTTCCGTCCTTGAGCTCGTGCGCGTACGCGAGGCCCTCGCAGATCCGGACGCAGATGAGGCACGCGATTTCAATCGGGAACGGCTGCCCCAGGCGCTTTCGGTACTCGATCAGCGCCTTGAGGTCGGAGCCGTCCACGTACTCCATCACGATGAAGTAGGTGTTGTCGCCGACCCCGATGTCGAAGACCTGAACGCAGTTCGAGTGGGAGAGGTGCGCGGACAGGCGCGCCTCGTCCAGGAACATCCCCATGAACTGCTTCTTCTCGGAGAGGTGCGGGAGAACGCGCTTGATCGCGACGGTCTTCTTGAAGCCTTCGAGCCCGGCACTCTCGGCTCGGAAGACCTCCGCCATGCCACCGGACGCGATCTTCTCGATTACCTTGTAGCGCTGCTGGGGCTGAGCCATCGATACGCCCCGATCGGGGCACGACCGGTTCGATTCGCCAGCCTACGGCGGCGCCGTTCACAGGGTCAAGCCAACGATCGCCTGGCGGGGCGGGACTTGCTTTGGCCCGGAAACCGCGGGATAAGGCGCGTTCATGAGCGCCGAGGGTCACGCGCCGAGTCACGACGACGGGCACGAGCACAGCGAGCACGCGGCGGCACCGCCGCCCGACGAACCCGAGTCCCCCACCTGGCTGCCGCTGCTCGGGGGCGCGCTGTTCCTGCTCGCGCTGTTCGTCTACCTCGTCACCGATTCTGGGACCGGAGAGGACACGGCACAGGCCGAGATCGCCGCGGAAGCCGCCGCACCCACGCCCTCCGACACCGAGGATGCCGAGCAGGGCGAGGAAGCGGCCGACGACGCGCAGGCAGAGCCACGGCGCGCGCGCCCGGCTCCATCGGCCCTCGCCCCCATGCTGCAACGCCTCCGCCAGCGCCCCTCCGCCCCCAAGAACGCGGAGGAGGCCCCGGCCCGACGCCGCGAGCGCGCCAAGGAAGCGCCCGACGCCGGACGGCCGCGCCCGACCGAGCGGAAGTGATCGGGCAGGGTTTGGCCTCCCCGCAGGCCGAACCGGCGAACACGCAGCGAGAGGCCATGTTTTCTCTCGCCAGGCTCTGAATTTCGTGGCAGGGTCCGCCCGCTTCCCGGGGCCGTAGCTCAGCTGGGAGAGCGCATGACTGGCAGTCATGAGGTCAGGGGTTCGATCCCCCTCGGCTCCACGAAATCGCACCCGTGAACGCGCGAAGCGCCGGGTGCACGCGAGCGCGCCGTTCAGGCGCAGTTCTGGAGATGCGCTGCGGCGACCTCGGCCGCGTGCTCTTCGGGAACCGCCCGCAGGGCGAGCGGCAAAAGCTCGTGCTCTTCGCGCTCGGCGAGCACGCGTGCCTGCCCGTTCACGAGCTCGATCAAGAGCTGGAACTCCTGGCTGTCCGGCGGGGTCTCACGAAGCCGCTCGAACGTGCGCAGCATCTCGCTGCGATCCCGGTCGAGCTCCTGCGTCAGCGCGTCGAGCCCGTCGTATCGAGCGATCAGCGGGTAGAGATGCTCGCGACGAAGGTGAACACTGGCCTGGATCTCCATGCCTGCTTTGTCGAGCAATGCTCGGCGCTCGTCGGGGTGCGTGCGAGCGGTGTCTTCGAGCACCATCAGGAGGCGCAGCAGCCGCACGTTCTGCGCCTTGGCTTCGGCATAGAGTTCCATGACGGCGAGTGACTGCAACATTCGAGCCCGTACTTCTGCCCGCGCGAGCGGCTCTCGCGCTCTCCTCATCGGGGCTCCGCCCCGCTCCGTCGGAGCGGAGCTCCCGATGACCGGCGCTCTCGCGCGGAAGACCGAAGCGGACGAGCCGCGCTTCAGCGCTCGGAGCCAGTGATCTTGACGAGCTTGTTGTAGAGGCCGAGAAGAAGCAGCGTCGGCACCCACTGCCCGATGAACAGCGCGAGCTGACCCTGGCGTGACGGCATCCCGATACGCGACAGCGTCGGCTTCGTCTGCATCGACTGCACGGCGAGCGACAAAGCCACCGCGCCTCCCGCTGCCCACAAGAAGAGGTCCGACGGCAGCTTCGTCGTCCTCTTCTCGATCGCCTTGGCGATCCGACCTTCCCTGCCCGTCGTCTGTTCCGTACCCATGTTGAATTCCATGTGCTTCTCCTTTTCGCTGATCACGCCACGATGCGGAGCCCCGCGGCTCGCGCCGCAACGCGCGGCATTCCGCGCGTGCAGCTCGATCGATCCCGAGACGTGAGTTCGGGTTCATGGACGGGGTGCGGAGCAGCGAGCAACGCGTGTACCAGCCGTGAGTCGCAGCGGACGGAGGCCGCCGACCGATATCGCCGTCATGGAGCACGCGCGATCGCCGGGGTCCGTGGCAGCGCGCCTCGTTGCGGCGCCGGAGCCGGCCACAATGTCGTCATGGGAAGCACATCGAGCGCCCCTCGGCGCAGCGCGCGCACGAGCGCACTCTGCCGTGGACAGCGCGAGCCCCGCGCCACTCCACGTTGACGCGCTCGGCTTCCCGGTTCCGCCGCGTTCGCCCGAGCCGCACCCGGCGCGGCTCAGTCGGAGTGCTCAGCGAGCCCGCCGAGCGCCGTCCACGACGCGCGCACCTGAGAGAAGCGCTCGCTCGGATCGATGGCCAAGGATTGCTGCACCCACGCGTCGATGTCGGCGGGCAAATCCGGCCGAAGCGCGTGCAAGCTCGGACGCGGGGCTTGGGTCACGAGCTTGTAGAGGTCGTAGACGCGCCCCGCCTGGAACGGCGGTCGCCCCGCGAGCACTCGGAAGATCACCGCGGCGAAGCCGTACACGTCCACGCGCGCGTCCAGCGCGTCGGGCTTTCCGCTCCACGCCTCCGGCGCGATGTACGACGGTGAGCCGGCCACCTGCCCCATCCTGGTGAGGCCGCGCAAGCTGATGAACTTCGCGAACCCGAAATCCAAGAGCCGCACGCTTCCGTCGTCGAGAATGAAGATGTTTCCGGGCTTGAGATCGCGATGCAGAATCCCCGCACCGTGCGCGACATCGAGGGTCGAGGCGATCGGCGCCAGGAGCTCGATGACTTCGGCGATCGTCGGACGCTCACCGCGGGTCTCGCGCTCGCTCAAGTACTCCTCGAGGTCGCGGCCGTAGAGACGCTCGAGGATCAAGCACAGCTCGCCCTTCTCCGACCACTTCTGATCCAAGACGCGCACGGCGGCGGTTCCCGCCAGATTCACCATCGCGCGCGCTTCGCGGAACATGCGCTCGCGCCACTCGGGGTCGAGCGCTTTCGAGCCGCTCAACGTCTTCACGGCGACGGATTCTCCGTCGCGCAGGTCGGTCGCAGCGAACACCTGACCCTGACCCCCGGATCCGAGCAGTCCGTCCAGGCGATAGCGTCCGCCGATGATCTCGCCGATCCTGCGCGCAGTGTCGTCCTGCACTCCGAAGGAAAATCGCCGCACGCGGCGCAAAGGTCAATATCCCGAGGGATCGGAAGTCAGGAACGGGGGGCGGATGTGAGCGCTCAGGGGTTGATTGAGCTCACGATCGCCGTCATGCATGGGGTCCATGAGCGCGGTGTGGGAAGCACTGGATTTGGAGCGCGTGGCGCGCTTTCTCGAGCGCCGCCTGGGTGAGCGGCCGAGGGAGCTCCGGTTCGCCGTCGAAAAGCTCCGGGGAGGGCTGATGGCGCGGGCCGTGGTGATGGTGGTTGCGCGCTATCGCGATCGGTCGGGGAAACGGCGCACCGAGAAATTCGTGGTCAAACACCTGGAAGGTGCCGCAGCCCGCGAGGCTTCCATCTACGAGAAGGTGCTGCACCCAGAGTGCGCACTCGCGCCCACGCTGTTCGAGGTGGAGCGAGCGCCGGGGAGAGTCCGTCTGTATCTCGAGGCCGTGGTGCCGAAGGCGCGCTGGCCGTGGCGCGATCCGTCGCAAGCGGCAGGCGTGCTCGAAAACCTGGCGCGGCTCCACGAAACCGCGCCCGCTGCCCCGCTCGGCGACTGGGACTACGACCAAGAGCTCGCCCGAGCGGCCGCCGAGACGCTCGAGCACGTGGAAACCTCCTCCGTTCTCCCCGGCCTTCGCCGTTCCCGCTCGGCGCTCCGCCGAATCGCGACGAACGCCGTGCGCATCCGACACGAGCTGCTCTCGTGGTCGACGTTGCCGAGCGCGTTGCTCCACGGCGACGTCCACCCGGGCAACGTCCTCGTGCGCCGCCGCTCCGGACGGGACGAGCCGGTTTTCTTGGACTGGGGACGCGCGCGCGTCGGCTCACCGCTCGAGGACGTGAGCTCGTGGCTCACGTCGCTCGGCTTCTGGGAGCCGGTGGTGAGGAGCAAGCACGACACGTTGCTCGGCGTCTATCTGTCCGCGCGCGGGCTGCCGGCTCGGCCGTCGCGCGAAGTGCGCGACGCCCACTGGCTGGCGGGCGCGTTGAACTGCCTCGCCGGCTCGCTCAGCTATCACGCGCAGGTGGCGCGCGATGCACGAGCCGGCACGCGCGAGCGCCACGATGCCGTCCGCGCGGCAGAAGACTGCCTGCGCGTGATCCGCCGGGCGGACGCGTGCTTCTCCGCCTGACCGAGCACGACGAGCACGAGGCTCTTCCCGCTCGGCGAGGGCTCAGCCTACATTTCGGGCTTCCTCGTGCACCGCATATGAAATGCGGTCAATTTCGCGAGGCCTGGCTCAGCATCAATCG
>CAYYWA010000095.1:11675-17355 GCA_964475255.1 uncultured Sorangium sp. | reverse complement strand
CCACCAACCCCGGTGGCGGCACGACCAATCCCGGCGGTGGCTCCACCGACCCCGGTGGCGGCACCACGAATCCCGGCGGCGGCTCCACCGACCCCGGCGGCACGACGAATCCGGATCCGGGCACGGGAAATCCGGATCCCGACCCCTTCATTCCCGATCCCGGCGCTCCCCTGTCCGATTGCTCGACGCCGGGGCCGCGGCTCGTTCGCCGGCTGACGGCGGCTCAGTACCGCAACACGCTCGTCGACCTCTTCGACGACCAGAACGTTCCGGCCGACACCATCCTGACGGATCCGGCCGTGAATGGCTTCCACATCGACGCCGACGCGCCCGTCATCCGCGACCTCGATGCCGAGTTGCTCATGAACTACGCGGAGTCGGTCGCCGCGTGGGCCGTGGAGAACAAGAAGTATCAGATCAGCCCCTGCACGAGCCACGACACGGCCTGTCGGCGGCAGTTCATCGAGTCGTTCGGGCGCAAGGTCCATCGCGAGCCGCTGCCCGAGGATCGAATCGCCGCGTACGAACAGCTCATGGCGGCCGAAGAGACGTTCGAAGAGGGCCTGCACGTCGCGGTCAGCGCCTTCTTGCAGTCGCCGTACCTGCTCTACCGGCGTGAGCTCGGCACGGCCGATCCGTCGAATCCCGGTCAGTTCAAGCTGACGCCGTACGAGATCGCGAGTCAGCTCTCGTACTTCTTGACCGAGAGCATGCCGGATCAAGGGCTGCTCGACGCTGCCGCGCAGGGACGCCTCGAGACGATCGAGGACATCGATCGGGAGGCCGAGCGCCTGCTCAAGACGGACCGCGCCAAGACCGCCCTCACCCACTTCCTCGAGGGTTGGCTCGAGACCGACGGGCTGATGGGCAAGGCCAAGGACCCGAACGTGTTCAACCTGACGGACTCGCTGCGCAACGCGATGCTGGGCGAGACGCGGGAGTTCTTCCTCGACCATCTGTTCAACAACGGCACCGTGAGCGACTTGTTCATGAGCCGGCACACGTTCGTGAACCAGGAGCTCGCGAGCTTCTACGGTCTGCCCGGCGGCAACGCGAGCGGGTTCGCGCGCGTCGACCTCACCGGAACGATGCGCCCGCCCGGTCTGCTCGGACAGGGCTCGTTCCTCACGATGCACGCGCTGCCCGACAACTCCTCGCCGGTCCAGCGCGCGTTCGTCGTGCGGGAGCGGCTGCTCTGCCAGGATCTGCCGCCGGTTCCCGAGAACCTGGACACGAACCTCAAGCCGCCGGTTGGCGTGAAGACGAACCGCGAGCGGTACGCGCAGCACAGTGAGGATCCGACGTGCTCGGCGTGCCACCAGAACCTCGACCCCGTCGGCTTCGCGTTCGAGAACTTCGACGCCTTCGGCCGCTATCGTGACAACGAGAACGGCGAGCCGATCGACGCGACGGGCATGCTCACCAACGTGCCCGAAGGCGAGGTCCCGCTCGACGGCGTCGAGAGCCTCGCGACGTACCTCGCGTCGAGCGACGCGGTTCGCTCGTGCCTGGTGCGCTACTGGACGTACTTCGCGTACGGGCGCGATCAGTGGGCGCAGAAGGAGTGCAATCACGACTCGGTTCGTCGCGAAGCGAGCAACAATGGTTACACGCTGAAGAGCGTGCTGATGGGCGTCCTCCACGCCCCCCACTTCACGCGCCGCGTTCAGGACCAGTAACGGCAGGAAACGTAGAGTCGGAGCCCCCAATGCGACACTTTACACGACGAGATTTCACCCGGCACCTCGGCCTCGCCGCGCTCTTCTCTCCGTTCGTCTCCCTCTTGAACTCGGAGCCCGCCAAGGCGCAGGCCGGCAAGGCGAAGTACCTGTTCATCTTCTTCACCAACGGGACGGAGCCCGCGGTGTGGTCGCCGCATGGCTCCTCGGACTCGAGCATCACGTTCAGCCAGATGACCGAGCCGCTGGCCCCGCTCAAGTCCAACCTGATCCTCATCGAGAAGCTCTCGAGCCACGGCACCGCCAACAGCCACGCCGCGCCGGGTGGCCTCACCGGCATGGGACACGGCGCTCCCATCCACATCTCGCTGGATCAGTTCGTGAGCGATGCGCTCCGCAACGCGGGCATCCGCACGCAGATCCCGAATCTCGTGCTCGGCGGCGTGCCCACGGAGCAGCAGAGCACCTTCTTCCGCGACGGGCGCGCCATCTCTCCGATCGCGACGCCGACCTCGGCGTATCAGGCGATCTTCAGCGGCGGCATGGGGCTCGACCCCGGGACGACGGCGCCCACCGACGCCGAGGAGCGCCTGCGCCGAAAGCGGAGCGTGCTCGATCTCATGACCCGCGAGCTCAAGCAGCTCTCCGATGCGCTCGGCGCGCAGGAGCGCGAGAAGCTCGAGATGCACGCGGAGTCGATCCGGCAGCTCGAGCAGCGCCTGGCGGCCCAGGCCGGCGAGGGCGACCCGAACGGCGGCGTCATTCCGGTGACGTGCAACGCGCCGGGCGGGCCCGGCAGCGGCTCGGAGCCGCTGCTGAACAGCGCCATCATGATGGATCTCGCGATTCAGGCCTTCGCGTGCGACATCACGCGGGTCGCCTCGGTGCAGTTCGGCCACCATCAGAGCACGCAGATCTCGATTCCGGAGGTCGGCGCGCCGGGCGATTGGCACAACGGCTTCATGCACTCCGACAACCCGCGCACGCGGCTCGTGAACCTCGAGCGCTGGCTGAGCAAGCAGTTCGTCGCGGCGGCCGAGAAGCTGAAGTCGCTCCCCGCCCCCGACGGCGGCGGCACGCTGTTCGACCAGACCGTCATGCTCTGGGCGCGCGACATGGGCGACTCGATCGCGCACGACGGCAGCGACATGCGCTTCGTCATCTCCGGCGGTGCGGGCGGCTACTTCCGCTACAGCGGCAATGGCCGGTACATCAACGGCGGCGGCGACTACCACATGCGTGCGCTGGTCGCCGCGGGCGACGCGATGGGCGTCACCTCGTGGCAAGGGTTCGGCGATCCCGCCGCCCCCGCGAGCGCCCGAACGCCGCTCAGCGGCGTTGCGTGAGCGAGCGGTCGTCCGCTCGTCGTTCATGCCTCGGAAACGGCTACGCCTCGGGCTGCTCGGAACGGGAGTGGCCGCGAGGGAGCTCTATTTGCCGGCGTTTCGCAAGCTTCGGCACCGAATCGAGCTGGTCACCTGCGCGAGTCGGCGCCGCGCGAAGGCCCTCGCCTACGCGCGGGACGCCGGCATTCCGGAGGTCGAGGTGTCGGCGGAGGCGCTCCTCGAGCGCCCCGACCTCGACGCGGTGCTGATCAGCCTGCCGATCGATCGGCAGCCCGAGTACGTGCTGGCCGCGCTCGCCACGGGCAAGGCCGTGTTGAGCGAGAAGCCGATCGCGCCCTCTCTCGCCGCGGGCAAGCGCCTGCTCGCGGCCGCGCGGCGCCATCGGACGCCCTGGCTCGTCGGCGAGAACTTCGCGTTCATGCCCCACGTGCGCCGGCTCGAACGCTGGCTGCGCGCGGGGCGACTCGGGGAGATCCGGTTGGTCCAGGCCACGCAAATCACGCGGATGGACCGCAAGAACCCGTATTTGGGCACCGCCTGGCGCAAGGACCCGAAGCACGTGGGGGGCTTCGTGGTGGATGGGGGCGTGCACGTGGCGGAGGTGGTGCGCCGGTGCTTCGGGATGCCGACGCGCGTGAAGGGGCTCACCGCCGCGTTCGATGCCGCGCTCCCGCCGCTCGACACGGCGGTCGCTGCGTTGGAGTTCTCGTCGGGCGCTCTCGGCACGTGGACGAGCTGCTTCAGCGCCCCCTACGCGGGTCCGATGCTGCGCGTGTTCGGGAGTCGGGCTTCCGCCGAGCTCGACTGGGGAAGCGTGACGCTCCACGCAAACGGTAAGTCGAGGACGTACCCGGCAGAGCGCGATAGCTTCGAGGCGGAGTTCGAACACTTCGCGGACGTGGTCCTCGCCCGGCGTCCCCTGCACTACACGCCCGACGATGCGCTGGACGCGCTCGCCCTGGTCCAACGCATCGTCGAAGCGCGGAAATAGCGCTCGCTCGGCCGAGTTTCGGGGCGCCTCAGTCGCCTCGCACCTGGAGCACCGTGCTGCCGGTGGTGCGGCGTGACTCGAGAGCACGATGCGCCGCCGCGGCCTCGGCGAGCTCGAAACGTTGGCCGATGCGGACGCGGAGAGTCCCCTCGCGCACGCGCTCGAACACCTCCCGCGCCGAAGCGAGCAGCTCCTCGCGCGTCGCCACGTAGTCGAACACGACCGGGCGAGTCACGGAGAGCGAGCCCTTCGTCGCGAGCAGCTGCAAATCGAGCGGCTCGGGCTGGCCCGAGGCGTTCCCGAACAGCACGAGCGTGCCGCGCCGCTCGAGGCAATCGAGCGAGCCGGCGAGGGTCGCCTTGCCCACCGAGTCGTAGACGACTGGAACGCCGCGGCCGTCGGTGAGCTCCCGCACCCGGGCGACGAAATCCTCGCGCGTGGAGACGATGACGTGCGCGGCGCCGTGCTCCCGCGCGAGCGCTGCCTTCTCGTCGGAGCCGACGGTCGCGATCACCGAGGCGCCGAGATGCGCGAGCCACTGGCACGCCAGGAGGCCAAAACCGCCCGCGGCCGCGTGCAACACCACGCGCTGCCCCGAGCGCACCGGATACACGCGTCGGATGAGGGCCTCTGCGGTCATGCCCTTCAGGAGGACGGCTGCCGCGGTCTCGTCGTCGATGCCCTCGGGCAGGGGCACGAGGCGCTCGGCCGCGATCACGCGCTCATCGGCATACGCGCCGGGCGGCCCTGCCGCATCCGCCACTCGCTGCCCGGGCGCGACGTCGGGCACGCCGGGCCCCACTCGCAAAACGACGCCCGCCGCTTCCACGCCAATGCCCGAAGGGAGCTTGCGAAGCGGATAGAGCCCGCTCCGATGATAGGTGTCGATGAAGTTGACGCCGATCGCTCGCTGACGAACGAGCGCTTCACCCGGGCCGGGCTCTCTCGTCGAGTCCTCCTCGACTCGAAGCACCTCCGGCCCTCCCGTTTCGTGGATGCGCACGACCCTCGGCATGCGCGGACTTTACAGCACCGGCACGGGCTCCGAAAGAGTCGGCGCGAGTCGCTGCTCCGGCAGTCCGAGCTCGCCCGAACTTCTCGAACGCGGCCCCGCTCGGCGTCGGCGCGTTCGATGGAGAGCGCGATTCACGTGGGCAGGCGGAGATGGGGCTCGCGCACGCTGGCGATGTAGCCCCCGAGCGCGGCGCCGATCAGCATCCCCACGTCGGCGAGCAGGATGATGATGCCGATCGCGAGCCCCGAGACGAGTCCGATCACGGGCAGGGCGAACAGCGCCAGAATGACCCAGAGCGCCACGGCAACGATCACCGCGGGGAGCAGCGCGGCGAGCAACCCGCGACGCACCCCTCCGGCGAGGTAGCCGCCCACCATGCCGCCAATCAGGCCGTTGATCAGGGGCACGAATGACAGCAGCAGCGTGATCAACACCATCCAGAACGACGCCCCGGCTATCGAACGCTGAGCCATACCCCCCGCCCGTGCGAGCGCCGTTCCCTGCACCGTCGGCTCCCCCGCCTCGTGGCTATTGGCGCGGGCGCGCGTGCCGGTGCTGCAAAGCAGCACCCCGACGAAGCCGCCCCGAAAGAAACGTTTTGGGGTTGGGCCCCGAAACCTGAGGTTGCGGCTCCGCCGGATTCACTCCG
>CAYYWA010000095.1:0-11665 GCA_964475255.1 uncultured Sorangium sp. | reverse complement strand
GCGGCCCCCCGCCCCCCCCCCGGGCGGGCGCCTGGGGGCGGGGGGTCCCCCCCCGACGAAACGAGGCTAGAACGCCGAGCGGTTAAACCGATCGGCGTTCTAGCGATTCGGGTCGCCGCTGCCTTCCCCGGGCTCGCCCCGGTACGTGGCGATGCCCACGAAGCGCAGCACGCGCTGGCAGTCGGCTCCCCCGGTCCGACCCGTGCACGCGTGCTCGCCTTCGAACCGCTCCGAACGGGTGCGGAGCGCGCGCAGGACGGCGTTGGTGATGTCGTGGCCGCCCTGCTTGCACCACGAATCGAGACACGGGATCTCGAATAGCGCCGGAGCATGCTCCACCGAGACGCGCCGGATGTGGGTCGACTCCGGGAGGACGATGCCCGCGCGGTGTTCCTCGATCTCGAACCTCAAGGTCTCGAGCTCCGGGACGAGCTCTTGGAGGCGCGGCGCCTCGTTCTCGCGGCGACGGCGTTCCGCCGCGCGCTGTGCGGCTTCCAGATTACGGGTACGAAAGCGGCTCACTCGAAGCTCCTCACTGTACGAGCGCCCGTTCGGCGCTCCGTTTACGGGCCTTGAGCTCGGGGCTCTCCTTGACGGCCATTCCGACGAGGCGCACGCCCTCGAGGAAGTGTTTGATGCCGGCGCGCACGAGCTCCGGCTGCTCGCTGCCCACGTCCGGGTATCCGCGTCCCTCGGGGTCCGTTTCGACCTTGCCGCGCTCACCGAGGTGCGCGTCGATGACCACGGTGCGGTTGTGACACCCGTGAATCCGATTCGGGTCGTAGCCGTCCCGCTTCATCGCCCGAATCACCCCTTCGAGCTGCCAGGGCGTGGTGGACGAGCTCGGATAGAAGAAGTGCCAGGAGAGGTTGATCTCGAGCGCCGTGTCCGCGTCGCGAGCGATCACGTCCTGGTAACCGGCGAGGTTCATGAGCTCGTGGTAGTCGGCCAGCACGCTCGCCGGAGCGGTTTGCAGGACGGCGACCTTGGAACGCTTCACGGCGATTTCCTTACCACGTGGCGAGACGCCCCGCTCGATTCAGCGCCGTCGAACGGCGTGCTGCACGAAATCTCCTCGAAAGCGGTGCCATACGATCTCCGCCGCGGCGCCCCGTCCGTGTGGCCGATTTCTCGAACGCGCCACGACGCTCGAGCACCGTGTCTCGAAAGAAACGACCGCTTTGGGTCGAGGGGCCCAAAACCTGGGGGGAGGCTCACCGATGTGCGCTTTTTGGCTTCGTTTCGGCTGAGCTCCGCTGCTCACGCACTTCCGGATGCTCTCTGGTGCTCGCCAGAGCCGAAACCCGAAGTTCGCGGGCGGGCGAGCGCGAGGAATTGGGCATCGCCCTGGCCGTGCTTCACGCGAGGTCCTCACGGAGCGCGATCCAGCGGACCAGATCTTCACGACGCACGAATCCGAGCAAGCGTCCCTCCTCGACGACGGGCACCTGGTCCACGTTGCGCTCCCCGAGCACTCTGAGCGCGTCCCGCGCGTCGTCTTTCGGCGACACCGTGGCGAGCTCCGAAGCCGGTGTCATCACGGACTCGACGGGTGTTTCCGTCCATCGCGCCTCGGGGACACGCCGAATGTCGCGCAAGCACACGAGCCCTCGAAGCTCCTTGTCGCGCGTGACGGCGAAGCAGCGCTGGTTGCCGCGGAAGAGCCACTCGTGCACGAGCACGTCGAGATCGGTGTGCTCCGGCACCACCGCGGCGCCCGTGAACATCACGTTCTGCACGGGGACCTCCGCGAGCGCCTGGTCGACGAGGAGCTGCCGATAGCTCGCCCGCGCGGCGCTGCTCAAGAACCAGCCGATGAGCACGAGCCAAATGCCTTGAACCGGCCCGCCGCCGAAGAACGGGAAGTGGAACCCGAACACCATCAGCACGCCGAGGGCGATGAGCGCCCACGCGAAGGCCTGTCCCACGCCGGTCGCCCAGCGGGTGGCAGCGCGCCGATCCCCGGTCGCCCACCAGAGCGCCGCGCGTAGCACACGGCCTCCATCCAGCGGGAATCCGGGTAGGAGGTTGAAGACGCCGAGGAGCAGATTCACCGGGCTCAGCCAGAGCAGCAGCGTGGGGACGGGGCCGAGGCTCCGCAGTCGTGCCATCGGATCGTCGGCGTCCACGAGCGCGCTCGCGCCGAGCGAGGCTCCGAGCAGCCCCGTGAGAATACCGATGCCGATGCTGCTCAGCGGCCCGACCGCGGCCATGAGGAGCTCCGCCTGCGGGCGCTCGGGCTCGCGCTCCATGTGTGCGAGCCCACCGAGCATGAACAGCGTGATGCCGCTCACCGGGATCCCCACCCTGCGGCCGACGAGCGCGTGCGAGAGCTCGTGAACGAGCACCGACACGAAGAACAGGATCGAGGCGCCGAACGCGACGCCCCAGCGCAGCGCCACGCTCCAATCCGGATGCCACGCCGGCAGGACCCCGAGCCCGAGGTTCAGGAGCACGAGCACGAAGATCGCGAGCAGGCTGAAGTCGGCGCGCACCTCGAACCCGAAGGGGCGGCCGAGACGAACGCCCGGACCGAGCGGGGTGCTGGTGGCGCGGCGCTCACGCCCCGTGCCGCCTGCCCGCTTTTCCGGCTCGACGTCTTGCCGGTTCGCGCCCGGAAAGGGACGCGGCGTGCTGCTCGACTGGGTCACGGTTGCCCTTCGCGCGAAGTCTCGCTGGCCCCCTCCGCCACGCTGCCCGCCTCGATTCGAAGCTCGTTCTGCACGTCGCGGACTCCGCGGCAGCCGTACGCGATCCCTTCCGCGAGCGCCTTCATGCGGCGATCCGGAACGGAGCCGTTCAGAACGACGACGCCGGCCTGCACGGCTACCTCGACGTCGCTCGCGTCGACCGCCTCGTCGTCGGTGAGCGCTTCGCACACGTCTTCGTAGATGCGCTCGTCGGATCGCCGGTAGCTTCGCGGCCCGATGCCCCGGTACGACGGTCCCGGCACCTCATGGATCCCCGGCACCGATCCCTGCCGTTCCCCGGGGCTGAACCGCGCGCGCACCGACTCGTCGTCCGTGTAGCCGCCGAAAGGACCGCTGCGCCGACGCTCGTCGCGCTCGCGGTACCAGGCATCCTCGTCGTAGTCGCCGTAGCCGCCCGGACCTCGCGGGACGTGGCTCGACGCGCGGAACGTGGGCGCTTCCGTCCCGTCCCGTGTCGCGGATCCGCGATCCGCTCGTGCGGCTCCTTTCGAGTGGCTCATGGCGCTGCGCGTTTTTTGCACGACCTGGCTTCCCGTACGAAGCTGACCCCGTGCAATGGCCATGCCCGGCAAGGCAGCGCTCGTTCAGCAGGTCGCGCCGGAATGGCACGGTCCTGGCAGCGCGTCATTCCGGTATGAAGTCCATGAAACTCAGTTGGTCGCTCCTTCCGGTCCTCGTGCTCGCCGCGTGCGAGCGCAACGAGGGCAGCACCGAAGCGAAGGCTCCCGCAGCCTCTCCCGCGAACGCAGCCCCCGCGGCCGCGAACACCGAAGCTCCCGTTGCGCCGCCCAGGAATGGGGCGCCCGAAGCGCAGGAAAAACCGGGCGCCGCCCCGGCAGAAGGCACGACGGCGACCGAGCCCGCGCCGCCCGCGAAAGTCGCGGGCAAGGCGCTCGCCGCGGAAGCGGAGTTCCAGACCGTGAAGGGCATCGAGCTCGACGGTGAGGCTCGCTTCGAGGAGACCCCCGAGGGCGTGCGCATCGTCGTCGAGGTCGAGGATGCTCCTCCCGGAAAGCGGGGCGTGCACATCCACCAGTTCGCGGACTGCAGCGACATCGCCGGCCAAAGCATGGGCTCGCACTTCGCACCGCGAAAGCACCCGCACGGGCTCCCCACGCAGACGGAGCGCCACCTCGGCGACCTCGGCAACATCGAGGTTGGAAAGGACGGGAAAGGCCGGCTCGAAATCGTCGTTCCGGAGGCGAATCTCCGGCCCGGCGACTCCCTGAGCTTCGTGAACCGCGCGATCGTGATTCACCAGGGCGAGGACAAAGGCACGCAGCCGACGGGAGGCGCCGGCAAGCCGATCGCCTGCGGCGTGATTCGGCCGGACTGACCGCGTGTCCCGAGCGCGAGGAGCCGAGGAGCGGATCCATCCGCTCCTCGACCCGTGCGTCGGGTCCTCCTCGCCTCACTCTCACTCGTCTTCTTCGTCCTCGTCCTCGTCCTCGTCTTCGTCTTCGTCCTCGTCTTCTTCTTCCTCGATCTCGAGGCGCATGGCGAGCAGCACCTTGGCGCGCGTCGCGCGATCGTTCTCTTCTTCTCGGCAGTCTTCGAAGAACCCGACGAGCTCTTGATCCCCGGCACGGCGAGCGTCGTCGATGTACTGCGAGTAGGTTTCCGCACCCTGTAGAGAGTGATAAAGCACGCTGACGAGGCCATAGACTTCGTCGCGCTCGGCGGCCCCGGAGGCGGCCGCGGTCCTGGACGCCTGGATGCCGCGCGCTGGATTGGAGCGATTGCCGGCGGGCTCACGCCGCCCTCGTGCCGTCTCCTGCTGTGATGCCATTGTCGCTACTCTCCTTTCCCGGAAGTCGGGACCCCGAGTCGTGCAACTTCTGGACCCCACAGGCGTTGCTTCTCGAGGCATCACGGACGGCACGGTCCGATCGGGCGCACGACCCGGAGCCGGCGCCCGAAGACACAGTGAGGCGCTCTTGCTCGCCGCCCGTGCCGGAACTGGCCAGTTCCGGCTACTTCAGGACGACGATCTCGACGTCACCGGTCGTGCGCAGCAGGGTGAGCCCAACGTCTTCGGGGTAGCGGTGCAGGCGAAGGTCGACGGCACCCGGCCCCACGCGCAGGTTGCGGATCGTGAGGTGCTCGATGAATGGGGGAAGCACCGGATGCCGGAAGATCACGCGGGCTTCGGCGCCCTCGATCGAGAGGCCGAGCACGGCGCGGAGGAAGCTGAACGCGGCCGCGGACGCCCACGCCTGGGGTGAGCACGCCACCGGATAGTGCGTCGGAGCCTGGCCGAGCTGGCGGGGGAACCCGCAGAAGAGCTCCGGCAAACGATGCAGGTCCATGAAGAGGGACGCGTCGAACATCGCCGTGAGCAGGAGCGCGGCTTCCTCCTGGTGCCCGTACGCGGCGAACCCCTCGGCGACGATCGCGTTGTCGTGCGGCCAGATCGAGCCGTTGTGATACGACATCGGGTTATAGCGCTGCTCGTCCGAAGCGAGGGTTCGTACGCCCCAGCCCGAGAACATCTGCTCGGACATCAGCGTTCGCATCAAGGGGGCCACGCGCTCCGGCAGCGCGATGCCCGTGTACAAGCAGTGCCCCGCGTTGGAGGTCTTCACGCGGCACGGGAGCTTGTTGCCGTCGAGCGCGAGGGCATAGGTCGAGAGGTCGTCGCACCAAAACGCGGCGTCGAAGCGCGCCTTGAGCTCCGCCGCCTTTTTCATCCACTCTTCGGCGCGCGCGGTCTCGCCCAGGATGCGCGCGAGCCGCGCCATCCCGACGTAAGCCCCATACGCATAGGCTTGCACCTCGCAGAGCGCGATGGGGCCCGGCGCCGACGTCCCATCGGCATGGAACACGGAGTCGTTCGAGTCCTTCCAACCCTGCTGAACGAGGCCATTCCGAGACTGGCGTCCGTACTCGACGAAGCCGTCACCGTCCGAGTCGCCGTAGCGCTCCATCCAAGCAACCGCCGCGAGCAGATTCGGCCAGATGGACTCGACGAGCGCGCGGTCGGCGGTCGCGCGGTGGTACCTGTCGGCAAGGATCAAGTAGAGGAGCGTCGAATCGACACTCCCGTAGTAGCGGCCGAAGGGGATCTCCCGGAGCGCGGCCATCTCGCCGTCGCGCATCTCGTGGACGATCTTGCCGGGCTCGGCGTCGGCAGCGGGATCGAGCTCCGTCGCCTGGTGCGCCGAGAGGAAGCGAAGCGCGCCCTCTCCGAGCCCCGGATCCACCCAGAGCGCCTCGAGCGCCGTCCAGATGCCGTCACGGCCGAACGGCGTGCTGAACCAGGGAACCCCCGCGTACGGATACGGGCCGTGCTCCGTCTCCGTCGTGAGCAGGCGCAGATCGGCCTGCGCTCGATTGAGCCAGTCGTTGAGCTGCTCGTTCGACGTGAAGATCTGGCACTCGCGCTGCTCCTGTTCCCGCGCGCGCGCCGCCGCCTGAGAGAGAACGGTTTCGTAGGGCGGCGCCGCGGGGATCTCCCCCTCGCCCCGATGGCAGGCGACCCTGAGATACAGGATGCGCGTCTGCCGGCTCTCGAGGCGCATCCGGAAGTGCGCGGCGCCGCTCTCGATGCGCTCCGGCGCGGGGACGAACTCGAAGCGCGTCTTGCGCACGATGTCGTCGAGGCCGCGGTAGGCGAGGACGACCGAGGAACCGCTCACCTCCGGAGGCAAGGATTCCCCACGCCGCTCCCGCCGTGTCCCGCGCACCTCGAAGATGTCCACGAACTCCGCACCGAAAGCGCAGCTGAACTCGAGCTCGACCGCTTGCGCTCCGTAGTTCGAGAGCAAGATGCGCTCGAAGAGCGAGCCCTCGCGCAAAAATTTCGTCCGCGCGATGTGCACGGTGCCGTACGGGACGAGCAGCCGATCCCCCTCGTAGACGTCGGGGTTGGTGAGGTCGACGGCGAGCAGCAGGTTGTTCTGCGGCATGCTCGAGCTGAGGAGGAGCGGCGCGTGCCGGCCAATCCGAAGCTCGAGACGTGAAACGTGCTTCGTTCCGCGGTGATACAACCCCTCCTCACCCCGGCGCCCGTGGACGTCGCCAGCACGATTGAGGACCATGAACGTGTCGCCGCACTTGAGGACACGCCGGCCCTCCGTGATTCGGGAGGTCGAAGCAACGACGTGATAGCGATCGTCCTCGGGCTCTTCCATTGCTCGATTCGTCGGGTTCGACTCAGGCGGCCCTGCCGAGCAGATCGGGCTGTGGCTCCGCGACGCGCCGGTAGAGCTCGAGATAGTCTTTGGCCATCCGCCGCGCGGTGAAGCGCTCCTCGAAGACTTGGCGCACCCGTCGGCGATCGAGCTCGTGAGCGCGCGCTGCGGCCTCGATGGCCGCGGGCATGTCGTCCACGACGAAGCCGGTGACGCCGTCCTCGATCACCTCGGGGACCGAGCCGTGCCGGAAGGCGACCACCGGGGTCCCGCACGCCATGGCCTCGATCATCACGAGTCCGAAGGGCTCGGGCCAGTCGATCGGGAACAAGAGGGCGCGCGCGCCACCGATGAGCTCCGATTTCCGGGAGTCGCCGATCTCCCCCAGGTACTCGACCCAGGGATTCTCGAAGAGGTGAGCGATTTCGTTCTGGAAGTACTCACGGTCGGCCTTGTCGACCTTGGCCGCGATCTTGAGCTTCGTCCGGAGCGCCGTCGCGATCTCGATGGCGCGGTCGACCCGCTTCTCCGGCGAGATGCGGCCCACGAAGACGAAGTAGTCTCCCCCGTTCGGCGAGAACTCGAGCAGGTCCTCGGGCAAGCCGTGCGGCACGGTCCCGATCCATTTCGCCTGCGGCAAGGGGCCGCGTTGAGCGCTCGAGATCGAGACGACGGGCATGTCGCCGAAGTGGTCGTAGATGGGCTGCAAATCCGGCAGGTCGAGGCGCCCGTGGAGGGTCGTGAGCTGCGGGAGGCGAAGCATGCGGGAGAGCAGGAAGTGGAAGTAGTCGATATGGAAATGCAAAACGTCGTAGCTCTTGTACTCGCGTGAGATGAGCTCGAGCATCACCATGTGGTGAGCGATGGGGTCGATGCACTTCGAATCCAGCCGCAGCGAGCGGGCGCACACCGGCACGAGCCGCGCCGAGGTCCGCGCATCGCCGGACGCGTAGAGGGTGACCTCGTGTCCCATCGCGACGAGCTCCTCGGTCAGGTAGTGCACGATGCGTTCGGTTCCTCCGTAAGCGACGGGCGGAACGCTCTCGTACAACGGGGCGACTTGCGCAATACGCATACTCTTCTCCTTGGCCTCGGACCCTCACCCTCGCCGCGCGACCGCGCGAAAAGCACGCGCTCGGACGCCATCCCCGAGCGCGCTGGCCGCCGCAGCAAAGGTCGGGTCGATCGAAAGGGCTATTACGATGATCTGAAAACCATTCCGAACCAGGTGTGAGGACTCGGCACGAAGACCGGACGGCATCGGCCGAAACCCCACCTCCGAACAGGGAGTTCCCGCGCTGCAAGGCAGCCGCGTGACCAGGCAGAACCGGCCAAAATCCGAACCCGGTGAGTACTAGCAAGACGGGTGCCGGCCCGAGATGGCGCCACCCCTCGCCGAGCGGGCGTCCCCACCGTCGCCCTCCACTGCGTCTCGCCGGGGCTCGGGGCAAGGTGCCTCGGGCGCCCGGGGCGGTGCACGGGTCGAGCGCTCCCTGCAAGTCGCCTGCCGAGCGCACTGCGTCGTTGGCGGGGAAAAAGGCGCGGCCGTGGGTTGCCAAACCCACTGCGGCCCCGTAGCGTAGCCGTCGGAGGGCGCCTGCGCGCAGGAAGCGCCCCGAGCGATGATTTCGGAGTCCAACCAGGGGAATCAGGAGGCGGCTGCGGACTATCGCGAGCATGGGCCTTCGAACGGCGATCGCAACCGAGCGGAACGGTTAGCGCAAGTGCAGAGCCTCGTTCAAGCCCTCGCTCCCGCGCTCACCTCCCCCGCGGCGGCGGCCACGATCGTCGAGCACGCGCTGTCGGCGCTCGGCGCAAAGTGGGCCGGAATTTGGCTGCTCGGTCCGGACGGGGCCCACGCCGATCTCGTCCACGCATCGGGGTCCGCCACTCGGAGCCCGCGCGCGCCGCGGCGCGTAGCCCTGACGAGCGCTCTCCCCCTCGTGCGGGCCATGCAGCGGGGCGAGCCCGTGTACGGAGAGCACCCGGGACGTCCCGCTCCGCACGCCGCGAACACGGCCGAGCTCGCGCCGAACGTCGTGTACCTCCCCCTCGTCGTGACCGGCAGGGCGCTCGGGGTGCTCACCCTCACCTTCTCGAGCGCCCGCACGTTCGACGACCACGAGCGGTGCCTCTTCAGCGTGTTCGCGAGCCACGGCGCCCAGGCGCTCGAGCGCGCGCTGCTCTACGAGGCCGAGCGCCGCGCACGCCACGAGATGACGTTGCTCTATCGCCTGCTCGACTCGGTCGGCCGCGCCGCGTCCTTGGACGACATCTTCGAGCCCGCCTTGGACGCCGTGCAGCAGGCGCTGCACGTGGATCGCTCGGCGATCCTGCTCTACGACGAGACGGGCGTGATGCGCTTTCGGTGCTTCCGCGGCCTCTCGGCGGAATATCGGGCGGCCGTCGAGGGCCACTCTCCCTGGCCCCGCGACGCCGTGGCGCCGAGCCCAGTGCTCGTGGAAGACGTGCTCCTCGACCCCGAGCTCCGCGCCTACGAGCCCGTGTTCGCGCGCGAGGGCATCCGAGCGCTCGCCTTCATCCCGCTCGTCCACGGCGGGGAGCTGCTCGGCAAGTTCATGGTCTACTCGGCGGTGCCGCGGATCTTCAGCGCCCACGAGATCAGCCTCTCTCGCAGCATTGCCTCGCAGATGGCGCAGGCGGTGGTGCGCAAGCGCGCGGAAGCAGAGGTGCGGGCCGCGCGGGCGGCCGCCGAGGAAGCGAGCCGAACCAAAGACGAGTTCCTGGCCATCGTGTCGCACGAGCTCCGAACGCCGCTCGCTTCCATCACGGGCTGGGCCGCCATCCTGCAACAGCAGGTCGAGGATCCGGCCCTGGTCCGGCGCGCCGCGGACGTGATCGCTCGGAACGCCCGCGCGCAGACGCGCATCGTCGAGGACATCCTCGACGTTTCGCGCATCGTCGCGGGCAAGCTCGTGCTCGACCCGAAGCCGGTGGACCTCGAGAGCGTCGTCTTGGACGCCCTGGAGGCGTTGCGCATCACCGTGGCTTCCAAGGGCATCGAGGTCGAGCTCGAGCCGTTGGCCTCCCCGGTGCCGCCGGTGCTCGGAGATCCCGAACGCCTCCGGCAGGTGATTTGGAATCTGCTCTCGAACGCCGCGAAGTTCACGCCGCCTGGAGGGCGGGTCACGGTGAGCATGACGCTGGAGCCCGGAACGGTCGCGGTGCGGGTTCGGGATACGGGTCGCGGGATCGAGCCCGCGTTCTTACCGCACGTGTTCGAGCGGTTCAGTCAAGGAGACAGCACCACGACGCGGCGGCACGGCGGCCTCGGGCTCGGCCTCGCCATCGTGCGGCACCTGGTGGAGCTGCACGGTGGTTCCGTCCGCGCCCACAGTGACGGGCCCGGACGCGGCGCCACGTTCACGGTCGTTCTGCCCGTGAACACCGCCGTGCCGGATTTCGCGAGCGATGCCGTGAGCGAGCTCGAGGTCGTGCCGCCATCCGCGCCGTTGCACGCCGTCAGCCTCGCGGGCACTCGCATTCTGATCGTCGACGACGACGCGGATGCGCGTGACCTCTACGGGCACTGCCTGTCGTCGTTGGGCGCGCTCGTGTCGCAGGCGGCCTCTGCGCGCGGAGCGCTCCAGAGCATCGCGGGCTCCCTGCCCGATCTCTTGGTCAGCGACGTGGGGATGCCGGACGAAGACGGGCTCTGGCTCGTGCGCACCCTGCGTTCCTTCCCGGAACCCCTCTCTCGGCTGCCCGCCGTCGCGCTGACGGCGTATGCGGCGCCGGACGATCAGCGGCGCATCCTCGAGGCTGGCTTCCAGGGTTATCTCGCGAAGCCCTGCGAGCCGGAGGCGCTCGCCGAGATCGTCCAGCGAATGCTGGGCCGGCACGGCTCGAACCCGGCCTTCGCCGCCGAGTCGAGAGCCTGAGCGCGAGGTGCGCGGAGCGAGCGCCCGGGGAACGGGCGCCTCCCGCGCCACCTCGTCGTCAGGGATCGTGCGGACGCACCGGGGGCGGATCCTGGTAGCGAGGATAGGGATAGGGATCGGGCTCGGTAGGGTGCGGCAGCACGCCGGGATCCGGCTCGTTCGGAGGAGCGGGACGCACGGGCTCCTCGGGCGGACCCTCCGGGGGAACCGGCGGATTGCGACGCGGCTCAGACCCCGGCTGGGTCGCTTTCGGTGGCTTCGAGACGCGCGTGTGGAATCGCAGAATCATGAAAATTGACTCATGCATCGGCGATGCCATCGGCGAGCGCGCCGAAAATGCGAGTCGCCGCGCTTCGAGCGCGGACGACCGTCTTCAGGTTCCGCCTGCTGCCTCGTCCCTCTGGATCGGGGCGGTCCACAAGAAGACGTCGTGCTCGCGCCCGCCCGCTTCCGGAGCGACGCGGACCCGCTGTTCCGGCGTGATGCCCCTCATGTCGAAGTCGTGGGACACCACGCGTGCCCCGGGCTTCAGCTTCTCGAGCTGCGGGATGAGCTTGACGTTGAGCTCGGGAAGCAAATACAGGGTCACGACGTCCGCGGGCGACAAGTCGATCGTGAAGATGTCGCGCTGCTCGATCGTGACGAGGTGCTCGACGTTGTTCTTCCGCACGTTCTCACGCGCTTCCGCCACGCGCACCGGGTCGATGTCGAAGCCGAACGCGCGCGTGCCGTATCGCTTCGCCGCGGTCACGACGATGCGCCCGTCGCCACAGCCGAGGTCGTAGACGAGATCCGTCTTCTTGACCTTGGCGAGCTCGAGCATGCGATCCACGACCGGCTGCGGCGTCGGAACGTAGATCACGTCGGGACGCCGACTCGGAGCGTCACTCGCCTCTTCCGCCCCCCCCACGTCTGCCCC
>CAYYWA010000094.1:0-17434 GCA_964475255.1 uncultured Sorangium sp. | reverse complement strand
GACTGGCTCCGAGCAAAGAGCACCCCGTCCGCCGACGAGGAGCCCGCGCCGAGCGGGTGGACGGCCTCTCGCGTGATGGCCCTGCTCCTCGTCGCCGGGCTCGGCGGCTTCGCGCTCTTCCAACGCCGCCGCCGTCGCGCCGCCGCGCCGATCCCCGGCGCTTCGGGCCTGCGCGTGCTCGAGAGCGCGCGCCTCGGACCGAAGGCGTATCTGGTCACCGCGGCGGTGGGACGGCGCGTGCTCGTCCTCGGCGTGACCGACCAGAGCGTCTCTCGGCTCGCCGTGCTTCGCGGCAACGCCGTCACCGAGGCGGAGACCGCGCGCGAGGCATCCCCGGCGAACGACCCCACGCCGAGGCCGGTCGGCGAGCGCGTCGTCGCGAAGGACGCGAGCTTCGCCACGATGTTGCGGAGCGCGCTCGGCATGCCGCGCGCAGAAAAGTCGGACGACCTGCTGGTCGCGGCGAGCCGCACGCGTGAGGTGCTCGACCTCGGCGGGTCCGCGCCGCGCGGCCGCGCGCGCGCCCGGAAGGAGGGCGACGAGGCGCTCATCGACGTCGAGGCGCAAGCCGCCGGCCTGGTCCGCCGCTTGAAGGAAAAGAAGCCATGAATCCGGCGACGGACCTGATGGAGTCACAGGCGCTCGCGCCCTCGATCAAGGTTCTCCTCCTCCTCACGCTGCTCGCGCTCCTGCCGGCGCTGATCCTCACCGCGACCTCGTTCGTGCGGACCGTCGTCGTGCTCTCGTTCTTGAGACTGGGCCTCGGCGCGGCGCAGACACCGCCCAATCAGGTGATCATCGGCATCGCGCTGTTCCTGTCGTTCTTCACCATGTCTCCGGTGATCGGGGAGATGAAGACCGCCGCGTACGAGCCCTACCGGCGCGCCGAAGTGACGGAAGTCCAGGCGCTCGAGCGGGCGAGCATCCCGCTCAAGCGCTTCATGCTCCGCCAAACGCGCGAGGAGGATCTGCGGCTCTTTCACGGAGCCGCCAACGCCCCCTTGCCTCCGTCCGCCGACGAGGTCGCGCTGCACGTCGCCCTGCCCGCCTTCGCGATCTCCGAGCTGACCACGGCCTTTCAGATGGGCGTCATCATCCTCTTGCCGTTCCTGGTCGTAGACCTCGCCGTGGCTTCCCTCTTGATGAGCATGGGCATGATCATGGTTCCGCCGGCGACGCTGAGCCTGCCCATCAAGCTCCTCCTCTTCGTGCTCGTCGATGGCTGGAACCTCGTCACCGGCTCGATCCTGAGGAGCTTTTTGTGACCACCGACGGAGCCGTCGATCTCTTGCGCGCGGCCCTGATCGCGGCCGCGAAGGTGGCGGGCCCCATGCTGCTCGTGGCGCTCCTCGTGGGCATCCTGGTCGGCGTGCTGCAGGCCGCCACGCAGGTCAACGAGGCGAGCGTGAGCTTCGTGTCGAAGCTGCTCGCCGTCGGCGCCACGGCCGTCGTGCTCGGCTCGTGGACGCTGAACCAGCTCATCGACTACACGGCCCGCACGCTCGCTTCGATCGCCGACGTTTTGCGGTGACTCCGCTCGAGGCGCTCCTCCGCTCCGAAGCGCTCGCGTTCTCGCTGGCGACGGCGCGCATCGCCGGCATGATCGCGACGGCGCCGCTCGCCTGGAGCGTCGCACCGCTGCGGGTCCGCGCGGGGCTCACGCTGCTCCTCGCGTTCTTCGTCCACGGCGCCTCGAGCGGCTCCCGCCCCCGTCCGGAGCTCATCGGCGAGCTCGACCTCGCGCTCGCGATGACCACGGAGGTCGTCGTCGGCGTCGCGTTCGGCTTCGTGGTGCGCTTCGCGTTGATGGTCGGCGAGCTCATCGGCGACGTCGTCACCCCGGTGGTCGGGCTCGGCGCCGCGCAGATTTTCGACCCGCACAGCCGCGTCTCGAGCGGCGTGCTCACGACGCTGCTCCGGCACTTCGCGATCCTCATCGCGCTCGTCACGGGCCTGCACCGCGTCGTTTTGGCAGGCCTGCTCAGCAGCTTCGAGGTGCTGCCCGCGGGGGGCCTGTGGGATCCGGGACGCGCCGCGCCGACCTTGCTCGTGCTCTCCGCCGAGCTCTTCGCAAGCGCCATTCGCATCGCCCTCCCCGTGCTCGGCGTGATCTTCGTCACGCAGCTCGCGCTCGCTTTCGTGGCGCGCGCGGCACCCGCCGTGCAGATCTTCAACGTCGGCTTCGGCATCACGCTCGGTGTCGGCGCGTTGATCCTCGTGCTCGTCCTTCCGGACGTCGGCCATCAGCTCGCGGCGGAGTTCTCCCACGTTCCGGCGCGCCTCGAGCGCCTCTTGCTCGAGCTCGGAGCTCGGCGATGAGCGAGCACGACGACAGCGAGAAAACAGAGGAAGCGACCCCAGAACGGCGGCGCCGCGCGCGCGAAGAAGGCCAATTTCCCCGCTCGAAAGACGCCCATGCCGTGGCCGCGTCGCTCGCCGTGCTGCTCGCGCTGACGGCGCTCGCGACCGAGTACGGCACGCTGCTCTCCACCTATACCGTTCAGCACTTCGGAGAGCCGTATGCGCTCGTCCACGGCGAGGTGGGGCGCGTGTTCTCCGAGCTCGGCGGCGTCGTCCTGCGCTTGCTCGTGCCGCCGGCGTGCATCGCGGTCGCGATGAGCCTGCTCGTGGGCTTCGCCGAGGCCGGAATCGAGCCACGCCTCGAGCTCGTGCTGCCCAAGTGGAGCCGGATCGATCCGCTCGCCCGCCTTCGTGAGCTGCTCTCGCCCAAGCAGCAGGCCGTGACGGGCCTGCTCACCTTGGCGCGGGTCGTCGTCATCGGTGTGGTCAGCACGCTGCTCCTCCGAGACGCCTTCCCGTTGCTCGCCCGCTTGACCCGCGCGGAGCTCGGGGCCGCGGTGCACGAGGTCCTCGCCGTGGCGATGCGCTTCTCACTGTGGGCGACGCTCGCCCTCGCGGGCCTCGCCGCCATCGACTACTTCCAGAGCTGGCTCCGCCACGAGCGCAGCATCCGGATGACGAAGCAGGAGATCAAGGAGGAGCACCACCAACAGGAGGGGGATCCTCGGGTCCGCGCGCGTCAGCGGGCGCGCGCCCGCGAGCTCGCGCGGCGCGGGCTCGCCACCGAGGTGAAGCGCGCGGACGTCGTGATCGCGAACCCCACCCACATCTCGGTGGTCCTGCGCTATCGACCCGAACGGGGCGCGCCCGTGGTCTCCGCGAAGGGGTACGACGAAATCGCGCTGTACATCCGCAAGCTCGCGACCGAACACGGCGTCCCCGTCGTCGAGAACCGTCCGCTCGCGCGCGCCCTCGCGGCGAGCGTTCGCGTCGGTCGCCCCGTCCCGGTGGAGCTCTACGCGGCCGTCGCCGAGGTGCTCGCGTTCGTGTATCGACTCAAGACGGCTCGCCTGCGCGGAAGGCGCGGCGCCCCCGCCGCCCGTCCGCGGCACGCTTCTCGCAGATTCGAGCCCTCGTGAGCTCCGGCGCTTCCGCGGACACGCGCGGCTCCCACACGGCAGACGTCCTCCTACCCATCGCGATGGTGGCCATCGTCTTGATGATGGTCCTGCCGCTGCCGAGCTTCCTCGTCGATGCGCTCCTGGCGCTCAGCCTCGCGGTCTCCATCGGCGTCTTCCTGATCGGCCTGTTCATGGAGCAGCCGCTCCAGTTCAGCGCGTTTCCCGCGGTGATCCTGGTCGCGACGCTGCTCCGGCTCGGCCTCAACATCGCGACGACCCGGCTGATTCTGCTCCACGGCCACGAGGGCGACACGGCCGCCGGGCGCGTCGTCGAGACGTTCGGACGCCTCGTCATCGAGGGCAACGTCGTCGTCGGCCTGGTGGTGTTCCTGATCCTCGTGGTGATCAACTTCGTGGTCATCACCAAAGGTGCGGGACGCGTCGCCGAGGTCGCAGCGCGTTTCGCCCTCGACGGCATGCCCGGCAAGCAGATGGCGATCGACGCCGATCTGAACGCCGGCACGATCACCGCGGAGCAGGCGCGCGATCGCCGGCGCGCCGTCGAGCGAGAAGCCGACTTTTTCGGCTCGATGGACGGCGCGAGCAAGTTCGTGAAGGGCGACGCGATCGCCGGCTTGCTCATCACCGCCATCAACCTGATCGCCGGCCTGTTGCTCGGGCTGGCCGCCGGGATGCCGCTCGGCGAAGCCGTGGAGACGTTCTCGGTGCTGTCGGTCGGCGATGCGCTGGTGTCGCAGATGCCGGCGCTCTTGATCTCGACGGCGGCCGGTGTGGTCGTGACGCGCTCGGCGACGGGCGATCAGCTCGGCCGCGCTCTGCGCGTCCAGCTCCTCGGCAGTCGGCGCGCCGTCGCCGCGACCGCCGGAGTTCTGACGCTCTTCGGCCTGTTGCCGGGCATGCCGGCGCTGCCCTTCTTCGCGCTCGCCGGCGGGCTCGCGCTCACGGCCCGCAAGCTCTCGGACGGAGCTCCCGAGCCGAGCCCCGAAGCCGCCCAAGCCGCGGGGGCCGCGCAACCCGAGCCCGCCGAGGACCTGGAGACCGCGCTCCCGCTCGACGTCCTCTCGCTCGAGGTCGGCTACGAGCTCGTCCCGGCGGTCGATCCGCAAATGGGGGGAACGCTCGTCGAGCGCATCTCCGCGCTCCGCAAACAGATCGCCCTCGACTACGGCGTCGTCATCCCTCCCGTCCACATCCGCGACCACCTCGAGCTCGAGCCCGGCCAATACCGCATCCTCCTGCTCGGAACCGAGATCGCGCGCGGGACGACGCGCGCGGGTCGCATGCTGGCGCTCGATGCCTCGGGCAACGCCCCGGCGCTCGACGGCGAGGTGACGCGCGATCCGGCCTTCGGCACGCCCGCACGCTGGATCTCCCTGCGCGATCGCGATCTCGCCGAAGCGCTCGGCTACACGGTCGTGGACCACGCGACGATCGTGGCCACGCACCTCGCCGAGGTCGTGCGCACCAATCTGCACAACATCCTCGGCCGCGCGGAGCTCGAGCACATCTTCGGCGTCTTCTCGAAGACCACCCCGAAGCTCGTCGAGGAGCTGGTACCGAACTTGCTCTCGTTTGCGGAGGTGCTCAAGGTGTTCCGCAATCTGCTCCGTGAAAGCGTCTCGATCCGAGATATCCGCACGATCACGGAGAGCCTGATCGAGCTCGCTCCCTCCACGCGCGACACCGAGCAGCTCACCGAGCTCGTCCGCCAGCGCCTCTCCCGCCAGATCAGCAACGCGTTCAAGGGGCCGGACGGCGCCATCGAAGCGCTCGTGCTCGACCCGCACGTGGAAGAGATGTTCCGCCGGTCACTGCGCGAGATCGCGGCCGGCTCCGGCGGCGCCCTCGATCCCGAGCAAGCGCGCAAGCTCGGGCTGAACCTCGAGGCCGCGATGGCACGCCTCTCGGCGACGGGCCGCTCGCCGTGCCTGATCACGAGCCCCGACATCCGCCGCTATCTCCGGGCGTTCGCCGAGCGCCGGTGCCCGTCGCTCGCGGTGCTCTCGTTCCGCGAGCTCGAACCGGACGCGAGCATTCGCCCGTTCGAAACCGTCTCCCTTTCCGCCGCAGCCTGAAGCGCTCTCCGGAGGTTCTCTGTTGCAATACCAAACGTTCCGCGGATCCAACGTCAACGAAGCCCTCGCCGCCGTTCGCGCGGCGCTCGGGCCAGAGGCCGTCATCGATTCGACGCGCTACGTGACGAACGGCCGGCGCGGCGCGCTCGGATATTCGTACGTCGAGATCAGCGCCGCCCCCCCCAAGCAGAGCGCGAGCCCGCGCGGCACGAGGGCGCTCACCTCCCACGAACCGCCCCTCGCGAGACCCGACGGGCCGCGCGCGGCCGACGAGTTCGACCCGCAGTCGTTCGCGCGCGAGCTCGAGAGCATGCGCGCGCTCTTGGAGGAGCTCTGCTCCCAGCGCACGCCGCGTGACCAGGCGCTCGCGCTCCTGCACACCGCCGGTATCGACGGCGAGCTCGCGCGCCTGCTCGTCAAGAAGGGAACCCGCGCGCCGCGCGGCCCGGCGCTCCTCCGCCCCTGGTTGCGCAAGCGCCTCGCGGATCACGTCCGCGTCCAGGCGAGCCCCATCGCCGCCGAGGGGCCGCAGCTCGTCGCGTGCGTCGGCCCGACCGGCGCGGGCAAGACGACGACGCTCGCCAAGCTCGCCGCGCGCGCTCGGCTCGATCTCGAGCGCTCCGTCGGCGTGATCTCGCTCGACACGTTCCGCGTCGGCGCGGCCGACCAGTGGAAGCGCTACGCGCGCCTGCTCGGAGTTCCCTTCCACGTCGCCGGCGATCCCGAAGCGTTCGCGCGGGCGCTCGACGGGCTCGACGTAGACATCCTGCTCGTCGATACCGCGGGTCGCACCCCCGGGGACCCGGCGAGCCAATGGATCCTCCCGGCCTGTCTCGAGCGCGTCTCGAGGCGCGCCGTCCACGTGCTCGGCGTGTTGCCCGCGTGGCTCTCGGCGCGCGACGCGACCCGCGCGCTCTCCTCGTACTCCGAGCCCGCACCGACCGGCATCGTCGTGACGAAGGTCGACGAGGCTTCCGCCATCGGTGGGCCCGTGCAAGCCGCGGCGCTGCGCGAGCTGCCGATCCCGTACCTGTGCCGCGGGCCGCGCGTGCCCGACGACATCGAGGACGCGAGCACCGCCACCGTGCTCGACGCCCTGCTGGGAGACGCGTCCTGAATCCCGGAGCCCCATCGTGACCGCTGTCGCCCCCCTCCACGACACCCTCTCGTCCGAGCACGAGCAGAAGCTCTACGAGCGCTACATGCCGCTCGTACGGCGCATCGCGATGCGCGTCGTCCGCACGCTCCCCGCGAACGTCACGCTCGACGAGCTGCTCTCGGCGGGCTGGCTCGGTCTGTCCGAAGCGCTCACCCGGCGCACCCCGGCGATGAACGAGGAGCAGTTCGAGGCGTATGCGTCGCACCGAGTTCGCGGCGCGATCCTCGATCATCTGCGCATGCTCGATCCGCTCTCGCGCAAGCTGCGCGGCGCTTCGCGCCGGATCACCGAGGCGACGGCGCAGCTCGGCACGCGCCTCGGCCGCGCTCCGACGGAGGAAGAAATCGCGGCAGAGCTCGGGGTCTCGCTCGCCGAGTACCAGAAGCTGCTCGGCGAGATCGCGAACGGAGGGCTCGCGCGCCTCGAGGTGACGTCGGACGGGCCCGTGCAGGACACGACGCCCGAGGTCCTCGCCGAGAAGCGCGAGATGGTGGACCACGTCGCCCTGGCGCTCGAATCCCTCCCGGAGCGCCTCAAGCTCGTCGTCGGCCTCCACTATCAGGAGGAGTGCACCTTCCGCGAGATCGGAGAAATCCTCGGCGTCACCGAGTCGCGCGTCTGCCAGCTCCACGCCGAGGCCATTCATCGCGTGCGCGCCAAGCTCGAGACCCGCTCGAACCGCGTAGCGCCGCAGAGGCTCGAGAGGCCATGACCGCCCTAAGTACCGAGAGCACACGACCCATCACCATCAAGACCCTGCGCTTCGGCGAGCTCTCCTTGGACCCGGCCGAGGCGCTGCGCTTCCCCGTCGGCATCGCCGGGTTTCCGGACGAGCGCGGCTTCGTGCTGATTCGCCCGAACGACACCGCCCTGGTCTCGTGGCTCCAGTCCATCAAGACGCCGTCGCTCGCGCTCCCCGTCGTGTCCGCACACGCGTTCGGCGAGGGGTATCCGGACGTGGACCTCGCGCCGCTCGCGGAGCGCGCCGGGGTCGGCTCGCGAGCTCAGGATCTCGCGGTGCTGGTCGTCCTCACCGCCCCGCGCGGCGCGCCCGCCACGGTGAACCTGCTCGCTCCGATCGTCGTGAACGCCGAGAGCCGAGTCGGCGCCCAAATCTTCCTCGAAGGGACGCGCTTCGGAACGCGCGAGCTCTTCGTGACCGGAGGCAGCTCGGAGGCCTCCCCGAAGTGATCCGGCGAAGCGCGCTCGCTCGGAAACAGCCCTCGATGTGGGAGGAGACCGCGTGATCTGCGTCACCCGAATTCGCGGCCAGCTCGCCGCCGTCAACCCCGACCTGATCGAAACGATCGAGTGCAACCCGGACACGACGATTTGCTTCGTGAGCGGCGAGAAGCTGCTCGTCCAGGAGTCGCTCCAGGAAATCGTGGAGCGCGTCCACGAGTACAGAAAGAGCCTCATGGAACGCTACGCCGTCTCACCCCTTCACCAGGTGAGCGGAGCCCGCGTCCGAAAGAACGAGGAGAGGAACGAGGATGGATAAGGCATCAGTCATCGGCCTCGGCCTCGGCATCGGCGCGATCCTCCTCGGGAACACGCTCGAGGGCGGCCACCTCTCGGCGCTCCTCCAACCCACGGCCGCGATCATCGTCGTCGGGGGGACCATCGGCGCGACCCTCGTGAGCTATCCCTTCGCCACCTTCCTCGAGGCGTGCCGGGCGCTGAAGCTCGTGTTTCTGGGCGGCGGCAAGGACGACACCGCCGAGCTGATCCAAGAGATCACCGGGCTCGCGATGAAGGCGCGGCGCGACGGCATCCTCTCCCTCGAGGATCAGCTGCCGTCGGTCCAGCACCCGTTCCTCCGCCGCGCGCTGGTCATGGCCGTCGACGGCCTCGATTCCAAGACCATGCGCGACAACCTCGAGGGCATGCTCGACCGCATCGACGAGGACGGCGAGCGCCCCGCCAAGGTGTGGGAGGCGGCCGGCGGCTACTCGCCCACGATCGGCATCATCGGCGCGGTGATGGGCCTCATCCACGTCATGCAGAACCTCTCCGACGTGACGGCCGTCGGAAAGGGCATCGCCGTCGCGTTCGTGGCCACCATCTACGGCGTCGGCCTCGCGAACCTCGTCTTTCTCCCCGCTTCGACGAAGCTCAAGCTGTTGCACCGGGCCGAGCTCGGCAAGCTCGAGCTCATGATGGAGGGCGCGCTCGCGATTCAGGAGGGCCAAAACCCCAACCTGATCGCCGAAAAGCTCTCGAACTTGGGGCGCCCCGAGTCCGACGACAAGCAAGAGCCGGCGGAGTCCCCGAAGGGCGGCGTTCCGGCCGAGGCCGGCTGAGGCACGAGCAGGAGCCCGGGAGCGAAACGGCGTGGCACGACGGCGCAAGCAGGACCAGCACGCGAACCACGAGCGCTGGCTCATCTCGTACGCCGACTTCATCACCTTGCTGTTCGCGTTCTTCGTGGTGATGTTCGCGGTCTCTCAGGTGGACACGAACAAAATGGGGCGCTTCGCCGAGTCCGTGCGGGCCGCCTCGCGCTGGCAGCTCTTCGAAGACCCCGCGACGGCCCCCGTCTCCCCGATCAACGAGCGCATGACGCACGACAACGAGCGCATCGTCTCGCAGGAGACGCAGCTCACCGGGCGCGAGCTCGTCGTGCGCATCCGAGAGATCCTCCAGGAGGGCATCGTGAGCGGGCGCATGTCCGTCGTGGAGGGACCGGAGGGGGTCATCGTCCGCCTGCACGATGCGGCATACTTCGACTCGGGCTCGGCCGTGCTGAAGACCGAGCGGCTCGCGGACCTCGAAGCCGTGGCGAAGCTGATCCTCGAGGTCCCGAACCCCGTCCGGATCGAGGGCCACACCGATCCGCGCCCTATCCAGAACGCGGTGTATCCGTCGAACTGGGAGCTCTCGGCCGGGCGCGCTGCCTCGATGCTGCGCTACCTCTCGAGCGCGGGCGTGCCCGAGTCGCGCCTCAGCATCGTCGGCTATGCCGATAGACGCCCGGTCGCGAGCAACGAATCGGACGAGGGGCGGCGAAAGAACCGCCGCGTCGATGTGGTTTTGCTCCGCGACGCAGGCGCCCCTTCGAAGCGCCCGCGAGCACCCGTCGGCGAGCCGCCCTCGCCCTCAACCACGACCGCAGACGTTCCATGACCTTCGTTGCGTTCCTCGCACCGGCACTCGCCGCCTCCGCGGCCGCCCTCTCCGCGCGTGCCCTCACGCGTACACGAGCCGAGCTCCGTGAGACTTCACGAAGGTACGAGGAACTCGCGCGCCGCGCGCGAGCGCTCGAGGCGAGCCGTGACCGGTATCGAGCGCTGGTCGAGTCGACCCAGGCCGTGCCCTGGGAAATGGGACCGGATCTCCGCTTCACGTACGTCGGCCCCCAGGGGGAGACGCTCCTCGGTTTCCCGCGCGAGGCCTGGCTGGAACCGGGCTTCCTCGCGGAGCGCCTCGTCCCGGAGGATGCGCGACGCGTGCTCGACGAGCTCGCCCGCGTGGTGGAGACGGGCGAGCCGACCATCGTCGAGTCCCGTTTGCTCACGCGAGACCGACGCGTCCTCTGTGTTCGGCACACCGTCAACGCCGCTGGGCCGTCCGATCCGCGACGGCGGAGGCTGCTCGCGCTCGCGGCGGACGTCACCGATCAGAAGCGACTCGAAACCGAGCTGCAACAGGCGCAACGGCTCGAATCGGTCGGGCGACTCGCCGCGGGCGTGGCGCACGAGATCAATACGCCGGTCCAGTTCGTGAGCGACAGCATCCACTTCGTGCGGGACGCCTGGAACGACCTCGACGCGCTGATCGGCCGCTATCGAGCGCTGAGAGCGGCCGTGGATCGGGGAGAGGCGCGGGCAGAGCTCGCCGCGGAGCTCGTGCGCCTCGAGGAAGAGGTGGATCTCGACTATCTCGTGACGAACGTGCCCAAGGCGATCGAGCGCTCGATGGAGGGGCTCGGGCGCGTCGCCGCCATCGTCCGCTCCATGAAGGAGTTCGCGCATCCGGACCAGACCGCCATGACGCGCGCCGATCTGAACCACTGCATCACGACGACGCTCACCATCGCGCGCAACGAGTACAAGTACGTCGCCGACGTGGAGACCGAGCTCGGCGAGCTGCCGAAGGTGCTCTGTCGCGTCGGGGAGATCAATCAGGTCATCCTGAACATGATCGTGAACGCGGCGCACGCCATCGGCGACGTGGTGGCGGGCACGACTCAGAAAGGGCGCATCTCCATCAAGACGCGGCAGGAGGGGCCCAACGCGCTCATCACCATCGAGGACACGGGCGCCGGGATCCCCGACGGCATTCGGGACCGCATCTTCGAACCGTTCTTCACCACGAAGCCCGTGGGCAAAGGCACCGGGCAGGGGCTCGCGATCGCGCGCTCGGTCGTGGTCGAAAAGCACGGAGGCTCGCTCTCGCTCCAGTCGGAGCCCGGGCACGGCACCACGTTCCTCATTCGGCTCCCCATCGATGGGCCGTCCAAGGAGCGAGCGAGGGCAGCGTGAGCGGAGAGAAACTCACGATCCTGTTCGTGGACGACGAGCAAGCGCTCTTGAACGGCCTGCGCGACGCGCTCCGACGCTTCCGCCGCCAGTGGGTCATGGTCTTCGCGCTCGGCCCGGAGGCGGCCCTGGCCGAGCTCGATCGCCTGCAGTTCGACGCCGTCGTGTCGGACATGCGGATGCCGGGCATCGACGGCGCCACGTTCCTCGCGATCGTGAAGGAGCGTCAACCCGGAGCCGCACGCCTCGTCCTCTCCGGCCACGCCGACCCGGAGCTCATCGCTCGCGCCTACACGGTCGCGCACGATTTCCTCCAGAAGCCCTGTGATCCGGAGACCCTGAGCCAAGCCATCCTCCGCGCCTCTCGCGTCGAGGGGTCCTCTGCCGAGGGGTCCGAATGAGCGCGCGCCTCAAGGTGCTTTGCGTGGACGACGAGCCGCAGGTCCTCGATGGCCTCGCGCTCAGCCTCCGCAGGCGCTTCCTGGTCATCGGGGAGACGAACGGACCCTCGGCGCTCGAGCGGCTGCTCGAGAACGAGGACGTCGCCGTCGTGATTTCGGACATGCGCATGCCCGGCATGGACGGCGCCGAGTTCCTCGCCCGCGCGCGCGAGCTCCGTCCCGATGCCGTGCGCATCCTCTTGACGGGTCGAGCGGACCTCGACGCGGCGATCGCCGCCGTGAACGAGGGTCAAATCTTCCGATTTCTGGCGAAGCCGTGCCCTCCCCCCGCGCTGGTGCGCGCCGTCGACGCCGCGGCCGAGCAGCACCGGCTGATCACGGCCGAACGCACGTTGCTCGACCAGACGCTGCGCGGCGCCGTCCGCACGCTGACCGACCTCTTCGCACTCATGAGCCCGCACGCAATGGGACGCGCCGCCCGCATGAAGGTGCTGGCGAGCGCCGTCGCCTCCGAGCTGGGCGTCCAGGATCTCTGGGAGATCGAGGTGGCAGCGATGCTGAGCCAGATCGGGGCGGCAACGCTCCCACCGGAGACCGCCGAGAAGCTCTTCGGCGGCGCTCCGCTCGGTCCCGACGAGCAAAAGCTCGTGGACGGCGTGCCCGCCGTGAGCGCGTCCCTGATCGCGCACATTCCGAGGCTCGAAGGAGTCGCGCACACGATCGCGGCGCTGAAGCCGAACGCCGTCCCCTCGCCCCGCGGCGTACCGCTCGGCACCTTGGTCCTCCGCGCCCTGTCCGAGCTCGAAGGGCTCGAGGCCCGAGGCCTTCCGCAGGAGATTGCGCTCGGCGAGCTCGCGGCGCGCCGGCCCGGACACGACCCTCGGGTGCTCGACGCGCTGCGACGCGTGCTCGAGCGCCGCGCGGAGCTCGTCACCCGCGAAATCTCGGTGAGAGAGCTGCGCCTCGGAATGGTCTTCGCCGACGATCTCGTCTCCAGCTCCGGGGTGCTCTTGATCAAGCGCGGCCACGAGGTGTCCGCCAGCTTGCTGGAACGAATTCGCCATTTGCCTGCCGGCTCGGTAAAGGAGCCCATTCGCGTCGTCGTTTCGGAAGGAGGGAGGAGTTGAAGGTGAGTCCTGTCCCATCTCGAGTGCCTCGAAGCATCCGCCACGGTCGACTGGCCGCGAGCTCGGGGAGCATCCGGATCCTGAGCCGTCCCAGTCGCGTCAAGCTCCTCTTCGTTGACGACGACCCCAACGTGCTCGAGAGCCTGCGGGATAGCCTGCACCGCTACCGCAGGGTGTGGGACGTCCTTCTCGCGCCCCATGCAGAGGCGGCGCTCGACATCGTCGCGCGCACCTCGGTGGACGTGGTCGTGACGGACCTGCGCATGCCCGGTATGTCCGGGACGGATCTGCTCCGTCGCTTGATCGCCGAGCACCCGTCCATCGTGCGCATCGTGCTCACCGGCGTTTCGGATCTCGGCAACTCGGCGGTCGCGCTCGCGCTCTCCCACCGCTTCCTGGTCAAGCCGTGCGAGACGCGGGAGCTCGCGTCCGTCATCGAGCGTTCCCTCGCGCTCCGCACGAGCGCACGGGACCCGCGCCTGCTCGAGCTCGTCGGCAGAGTGAAGAGCCTGCCCTCGCCCCCGCGCGTGTACGCCGAGCTCCTCGACGCCGTGGAGAGCCGGAAGACGAGCGCGGAAGCGGTGGCGCGCGTGCTCGAGAAAGACGGCGCCCTGTGCGCTCGCCTATTGCAAGTCGCGAACTCGGCGCTGATCGGGGCTCGGCGCTCGATTGGAAACGTCAAGCAGGCCGTGAACCTGCTCGGCGTCAACGTGATCCGTTCGCTGGCGCTCTCGGCGTCGGTGTTCTCCGGGGTCGCCCCGCGAGCCCGCACGTTCGATCTGAAGGCGGCTCAGACCCACTCCGTGCGCGTTGCGCGCATCGCCGCCGGCATCGCCGCGGACCCGGTGGAGAAGCAACACGCATTGACCGCCGGCCTGCTGCACGACATCGGGTCGCTCGTGGTCGCCAGCGAGCTCCCGCAGGAGTACGACCGCATCAGCGAGGCGACACGCGCCGGCGCTTCTCATTTCGAGGCCGAGCTCGAGGCGCTCGGCGCCCGAACGAGCGAGCTCGGCGGCCTGCTCCTCGGCTTCTGGGGTCTGCCCGATACCGTCGTCGAAGCCGTGGCGTTTCACGACTGCCCGGCGGCGCTGCGATCCCGCTCCCTCGATCTCGCGGGCGTGCTGCACGTCGCCGACGCGCTGGTGCACGACCGAGACCGGCTCGCCAAACCGATGCCCCTCGACACGCATTGGCTGGAGTCCGTCGGTGCGGCGCACCGCCTGCCGTCCTGGCGCGCCCACGTCGAGAACATTTGAGGGCAGAGGGCCGTGGGCAGGCGTGCTCCGGCCCGTGCTCCATCGGGACCGGCAGGCCGAACACCGTTTCCCTCGTCGGAAAAGCCGCAGGAGCCGCTCCTTGGAGGACACTCTCCGGCCCACACCCACTTCCGCGCGGCTCCCAGAAACCCACGGTCACGGCGAGCCCGACGGGGCACGCGAGGCCGTTGTTCTGCGAAGATCTGGGCTAAGCTGTCCTCGTGGCGTCTCCGCGGGACGAGCTCCTACGAGTGCTCCGAGAGGTGATAGCGCCTCTCGTGCGCGCGGACGACGGCGAGCTCTACGTCGTGCATGCCGACGACGCGGGCGTCGCGCTCCACCTCGCCGGACGGTACTCGGGCTGCCCCGGTAACACGCTCGTGCAGCGCGGCGTCATCGAGCCCGTGCTCCGCTCGGCGGTCCCGAGAGCGGAAGTGACGATCACGAGCGGTGTCCTCATCCCGGAGAACGCCGAGCGCCTGTAGCGCGAGCTCGAAAGCGCGTCGCCCCGGAGATCCCCGGGGCGACGGCTCGCTCACTTCTTCTTCTTGTTCTTCGCGCCCTTCTCGGTGTCCGCCTTGGGCTCCTGCTTCTTGGTGACGGCGGCCACGTCGGCGTCCAGAGCGTGCGCGTCAACGGGCTTGTTGGGCCGGTAGCGCGCGAGGTTTTCCTGAATCCGCCGCTCCGCGTACACCATGGCGAGGATGTCCCCGCGATTGACGGCGCGGATCACCTTGTCGTCGTCGCGCCACTCCGCTTCATCGAACATCTGCCCCTTCTCGGGGTCCGCGGCGACACGCTTCGGGGCGGCACCGAAACGCTTGGTGAGGTTCTTGATCGCCTCGTCGAAGGTCGCGCCGAGCGAGCTGCCCGCCTTGAGCGTGTGCTCGTCGTAGACCTTCCAGAGCTGGTCGTTGAAGAAGAAGAAGTGGCGCTTCGTCCCGCTCCGGAGGGTGAGCGCCGCCATGCTCTCGCCGTTCTTGTACGAGTACTCGCCCTTCAGTGGCGTGTAGTCGACGCCGGTCGGCACATCACCGAACTCGACCCGGCTCCGACGCAAGACACCCTTCTTGATGCGAAGCTCCTCGTTCACCGCGTCGAGCTCCGGGCCGGGCTGGGCGCGGCGCAGGAGCGGCAGCATCTCTTTCTCGATCACGCCATCGTACAAGCTGGCGATCGCTTCCAAGGACATGCCCCACCGCAGGCCCTTCGGCGCCAGGGGGACGGTCTTCGCCAGCGTGCCCGCACCGCCCTTCGCCTTGCCCGAATTTTCCTTGGCAATGGCTGGGTTCTCGGCGAGAACCGGGCAGAGAAAGCTCGCGACGAGGACGGGAACGGCGGCGAATCGAATGAGCTTCATCAGATCCTCCAAAGGGGGCTTCGTGCCGGAGCGCGCGAAAACTACACGTCGAGGTCGCGCTTCTCAAGCGCGGTCCGCACCGTTGGACGGAGGAAACGAGAGAAAAGTCATTCGGCTCGGGGTACTCTTTTCCCCACCTTCTCGCATGCTCGGAAAAATCGTTCTCGGAAGAAGGCTCGCGCGTCATCTCGTCGCCGCCGTGCTCGCCGTGTCCCCCTGCGCCGGATGCGCCGCGTCCCTCGAGAACTCCGGGCTCACGAGCTCGGACGTCCCCTACACGGGGCAAGAGCAGCAGCTCTTCGACGACACCTTCCGCGCCGAGCTGTTCGGCGTGGAGCACACCGCCTTTCCCCCCGAGACCGATCGCGCGCTCGCCAAGCGGACGACGCTCGCCGACGCCGTGTTTCCGGCGAAAGTCGTGACCCTCACGCGTCAAGGAGCTCCGGGCGCGGAGAGCTACACGCTCGTCATCCGCCCCGAGGGCGCCGCCCTCTCCGGGCAGAGCGTCTCCGAGCCGCTGTCGCTGACGATCCCTCCGGAGAACCCGACGTTCGCGTTCCTCCGCGGGATCGGGGAGCGCTGGGTCGGGACGCGCATGATCCTGTTCCTGCGCGCGTACACCGACGGGCTGCACTTCCATGCAACCGTCGACAGCGAGCCGGTGCGGCGAGCCATCGAGCGCGCCGCCGTGCTCCAGATGTTGACGCGGCCCGCGGCGATGGGCGCACCGGGCGCGACGCCCTGAACCTAGATTTCGGGCTCCCTGGTCGGGGGAGGCCGAGCCCTCGCGTCGTTCCGCCGCCTTCGCGCCCGTCGTGCTCGCGATAGCGCTGCTCTCGCTGCGCGCGCCGAACGCGAACGCTTCAGGAAATCCGCTTCGGTTTCGGCCGTCCCCTCCGGCGTCAGCCTAAACTCTAGGGTGAACGCGCTCGAGAGGAGGTCGGCTGGACGCACCGCCCCCGACGTGGTTTCCTCTGGGGCGAGGGCCAGCCGCCGTGCACATGTACTTTCGAACCAGCTCCGTCGAGATCAAGAGCCCGCGGGAAATCGAAGCGATGCGGGAAGTCGGGCGCCTGGCCGCCGACACGCTGACGCGCGTGGGACGCCTCATCCGACCGGGCGTGACCACGGAGCAGCTCAACGAGTTCGTGCACCAGGACACGTTGAAGAAGGGCGCCCGCCCCGCACCGCTCAACTACCGAGGCGGTGGAGGCGAAACGCCGTTCCCGAAGAGTGTCTGCACGTCCGTCAACGAGGTCGTGTGCCACGGCATCCCCGGGTCGTACGTCCTCAAGGACGGCGACATCGTCAACGTCGATATCACGCACATCTACAAGGGGTTCCACGGCGACACGTCCGCCACCTTCTACGTGGGCCGCAAACACACGCAGGACGCCATCCGCGTGACGGAGGTCGCGCGGCGCTCCCTCCAGCTCGGGATCGAGCAGGTCCGGCCGGGCGCCCGGCTCGGCGACATCGGAGCCGCGATCCAGGCGTTCGCCGAGAGCCACGGCTGCTCCGTCGTGCGGGACTTCGTCGGCCATGGAATCGGGCGAAAGTTCCACGACGAGCCCAAGGTGAGCCACGTCGGCGAGCGCGGGAAAGGCCTCCGTCTGCGGCCCGGGATGACCTTCACCATCGAGCCGATGATCAATGTCGGTTCGTGGGAGGTGGAAATCCTGGACGACGACTGGACGGCCGTAACGGCCGATGGTTCCCTTTCCGCCCAGTTCGAACACACCGTGCTCGTCACGGAAACCGGCGTCGAGGTGCTCACCCACCGGGCGGAGCCGCTTGAAAACAGTGAAATTTTCGACGACTACTTTGCCGTCGCCCAGTAGGACCGGCCGGTAGCCCAAGAGGGCAAACTGTGTAGAAGTCAGCTTGACGTAGCCAGTCAGGGGCGACTACGTTGCGCCGGGGTTCCCACCAGGGGCCCTCTGGTCCCGCAGTGACCCTAGTTTATTGCGGGGTCCGGGTGGCGGATCGCTTTCGCCTTTCGATGTCCGCGCGCAAACCGAAGCACTCTCCCAAGAAACCTGGCAACCGGCCGGCATCGGTGCGGAGCGCTCAGCGCCCCCGACGCGTCGCGAAAGGCCGGGCGGCCAGCACGCCGACCCGCGCGGCGC
>CAYYWA010000093.1:16588-17482 GCA_964475255.1 uncultured Sorangium sp. | reverse complement strand
CCCCTACGAAACGAGGCTAGAACGCCGATCGGTCAAACCGATCGGCGTTCTAGAGGGGCGGGATGGGATGGCGGCCCGCGAGGCTCCGAGCGAGGAGCTGTACCGGCTCGCCGCGAGCGCGCAGCACGACGCGACCCGGCGCCGGGAGCGTCACGAAGTTGTCGTCGAGCGCGAGCCGGCCTCCGGCGTCCCACAGGTAGAGATCGAGCACCGGCACGTCGCTTTCCACGACGAGCCCGGCGTCCTCGACGCGCGCGCGGAGCGCCGGCACGGGCACGCGCGCGTGCTTCGGCTCACAGAGCAGTCGCGTGGTTCGAGAGCCCGCGAAGCTGCCGACGACGAGCACCGTCGTGGGGTCGAAAGCGCCGACCGCGAGCTCCGTCGCGATCCGACGCTCCCCGGGCGCGAGCGTCACGTCCACGGCGCTTCGCGCGAGGACGCGCCCGTCGGCGAGCGCGCGCACCTCGATCGCCGCTTCGCCGCGGAGCGCCGCGGTCGCGTTGTCGAGCACCACCCAGAGCCGCACGGTCTCTCCGACGGGCTCCACGCTCGCGAGCGCCGACGCGTACAGGCGCCGGAGCTCGTACGCGGCGGCCTTGTACTCGCCCTCGGAGTCGATCACCGCCCAGCTCTGCACCGGCCAGCAGTCGTTGAGCTGCCAGATCAAGCTGCCCTTGCAGAACTCCGAGCGCCGGTAGTGCTCGATCCCGAAGCGCAGCGCATCGCGTTGATTGAGCTGCGACGTGTACATCCACTCCTCGAGGCTCCGGGCGGGCGGGTAGTGCAGCTCGACGTAGCCCACGAACGTGTCGTACCCCTTCGCCGTCTTGTCGTGGAAGCGGGCGATCGGGTGCCGCACGTCGAGAGAGAGCGGCTCCGGAGTGTCCGGTACCA
>CAYYWA010000093.1:0-16578 GCA_964475255.1 uncultured Sorangium sp. | reverse complement strand
CCTATCCCGCGCGCCGGCGGGGGCGCCCCAACCGCGCCCCCCCCCCCCCCCGGCCCCGGCGCCGCGGCGAAGCCGAACTCGGACGAGAAGCGCGCCGTCGAATCGGCGTAGTACGGGTAGTCGCCGCGCCCGTGCCACACGTCCCAGTAGTGCTGATCGCCGGTCCCTCCCGAGTTCGCGCGCTCGCCGCCGGCCGGCGATGACGGGACGTAGGGTCGTTCCGGATCGAGCTCCTTCAACACCTCGGGCAGCACGCGCTCGTAGAGCGCCTCGCCGTAGTAACGCGGCGGGTGATCCGCCGGGACGCCCCACTTGTCTTGCCACATCGTGAGGTTCTCGTTGTTCCCACAGTAGAGCGCGAGGCTCGCGTGATGTTGGATCCGCGCGACTTCCGCGCGCGCCTCGGCGCGGAGGACGCGCTCCGCGGCGGCGTCGTCGGGGTAGTAGCTGCACGCAAACGGAAAATCCTGCCAGACGAGCAGCCCGAGCTCGTCTGCGGCGTCGTAGAAGGCGTCGCTCTCGTAGACACCGCCGCCCCAGACGCGCAGCATGTTCATGCCGAGATCGCGGGCGCGCTCGAGCGCTCGTCGCACCCGAGCCTCGGACACGACCGATGGGAAAGAGTGGTCGGGGATCCAGTTCGCGCCGAGCGCGTAGAGACGCCGGCCGTTCACCTCGAGCTCGAACGACTCGCCGAAGCGATCGGGCTCGCGGACGAGCCGCACGGTGCGCAGGCCGATGCGCATCGCGCGCCCGTCGAGGGCGACGTGCTCGACCTCGCTCGTGGCCCGCGTCCCCTCGGGGACGAGCACGCTCTCGACGGTGTAGAGGTGCTGCGCGCCGTGACCCGCGGGCCACCAGAGCTCGGGGCGCTCGACGCGCAGGGGCGCCCCGTCCTCGACGAAGCCCGCGTGCCCCTCGAGCGCATGGAGCACGGTCCCTTCGCCGTCGATGTCGGAGAAGAAGCAGAGCTCGACGCTGCCGTCCGAGAGGTGGCGCTGCAGGACGCGCACGGTGCGGATGCGCCCGCGGTGCTCGATCAACGTCACCGGTTTCCAAATGCCGGCGGAGACCAGCCGCGGGCCCCAGTCCCAGCCGAACATGTACTGCGCCTTGCGCACGAACGCGCGCTCCGGAAAGCGCTCCACCGTCTCGGGCAGGCCCTCTTGCTCGAGATAGCGAGCGCGGCGCTCGCGCCCCACGCGCGCCGCGGACGCGAAGTCCACGCGGAGCTCGTTCTCGCCGGTGCGGAGCCGCGTGCTCACGTCGACTTCGAGCGGCACGAACATGTCGTCGTGCTCCGCGACGACCTCACCGTTCAGGCTCACCGTCGCCACCGTATCGAGCCCCTCGAAGCGCAGCACCCGCCGAGGCAGCTCCGGATCCGGGACGAACGAGAACGAGGTTCGGTAGCTCCAGTCCTCCTCGTCCACCCATTGGCAGCCGAGCTCGTGTGCGTGCGCGAACGGATCGGCGATCACACCCGCGCGGACGAGATCGAGATGCACGTGACCGGGCACGCGCGCGGGCAGCCACTCCAGCGTCGAAAACCCGAGCGTGCCGGGAGGGCGCAGCCAACTCTTCGCGGCAAAGGAGAAGCCCGTGTGCAGCGGCGTTCGTCTCGACACCGGCGCACGCTACTCAAACCCGCCTCGAGCAACAATCGCTCCCGAGCGCCCCGCGTCCCATGCTGCCTCGGCCTCCCACCGCGCGCGAAGCGCTTGGCCAGCGGCGGGCTATCGTGGACCCAATCCTAAAGTCAGGAGTCTTGACGTCGAAGGTGGTGAGGCGCGGGGCATCGGCCGCTAGGGTCCGGGAAGCACGCGCACGGGCTCCGGCGGTCGTGCCGGCGCGGGCTCGCCCGAGAGCGGATGCAGGAGCGCGTAGATCAGTCCCATCGCGACCAACATCAGCACGCTCGTCACGAGGTACGTGGTCACCGGCGGGTGCTTGGTCGTGCTCCAGCCGTCGGCGTAGAACTTGCCGCGGCTCCGGACGCGGATCTTCTCCTGCACGCCGCGCGTGAGATCCGGCGGATCCTCGGCCGTCCCGAGCGCGCCGCGCACGAGCGTCCGGATCGCGTCGTCCGTCACGCGCTCGCCCTCGGAGTCGTTCGGAAGGTCGTTGGAGTCGGTCATGCGATCGTCTCTCCCAGCTTGCGCTCGACGGCCGCCTTGAGCATGGCGCGAGCGCGATGCAGCCGGCTCTTCACCGTGCCCTCGGGAAGACCCGTGATCTCGCAAATTTCGTCGTAGCTCAGATCCTCGACGTCGCGGAGCACGAGGACCTCCCGGAAGTCCGCGTCCATTTCCGCGATGCTGATCTGCACGATGCGCTCGAGCTGCAGCCCTTCCACCAGGTGGTCGGGGCGCGACAGCTCGGAGCTCGTCGCGAACCGGGCAGCCGCGGGGGCCTCGCGCTCCTCGTACGGCTCCTGCGCGTCCGCGCGCCGGCGGCCGAGATACTTGATGCGATTTTTGCAGGCGTTCACCGCGATTCGGTACACCCAGGTGCCGAGCCGCGAGTCGCCGCGGAAGCTGTCGACCGCTCTGAAGATCTGGACGAACACCTCCTGCGCCATGTCCTCGGCCTCGTGCTTCTCACCGAGCATTCGAAAGACGAGCTTGTAGACGCGGGCCTGATACAGCGCGACGAGCTCGAGGAACGCGCGCTCGTCGCGCTCCTTCAGCCGCTCGATGAAGCGGCGTTCGCTCTCGTCCGAATCCTTCACGGCGTGAAGGCTCCATCTTAACAGCCCCCGCGCGCGCCGACTCCGTGCAGGCGCCCCTCCGCGGGCGGTGCGGCCGAAGCAGGGCCGTCGCTCGCGGCTCGCGCCGGCTGCGCCCGCGCTCCGAACGGAGCGCCCCGCCGCTCATCGGCGGGGCGACAGCGGAGCTCGCGGTGATCGGTTCCGGCGCATGGATTCGAACCACGATTCAGGGATTCAAAGTCCCTTGTCCTACCCTTAGACGACGCCGGAGGAGGGCCTTGAATCTAGCAGAGCTCGTCGCGTGTCAACCTTGGCGTGAAAGGAGCGCCGAGACCCGCTCGGCGGCCGCGCGGCCCTGGCGCACGCAGTCGGGAATCCCCGAGCCCTCGTACCCCGCCCCGGCAAGAAAGAGCCCAGGGAGGCTCGCGAGCTCGGTGCCGACCCGGGCGAGCCGCTCGCGATGTCCGACGGTCGGCTGGGGCCGGGTGCCTTGGTGCCGGTACACCCGTGCGAGGAGCGGCGTGCCGAGCGCACCCATGAACCGTTCGAGCTCGCGGCGCGCGGTCTCCACGAGCTCGCCGTCGCTCTCCGCGAGCACCGCGGCGCTGCCCGGACCGCCGAAGTAGGCGCGCACGAGCACGTGGCGATCGGGCGCGCGGCCCTCCCACTTGCTCGTCACCCACGTCGCGGCGAGCACGGGGCTCTCGCCGGGCATGCTCAGGAACCCCGAGCCGCCGAGCGGACGTGCCTCGGCGGAGCGCTCGAACCCGAGGGCGACCGCGGCGGTCGCGCCGTACCGGATCGTCCCGAGCTCGTGGGAGAGCCCGCCGTTCGGGACGAGCCGCGCGGCGACGGGCGCCGGAACGGTCGCGATCACGGCGCGCGCGGAGAGCGTGCCGCTCGCCGTGCGCACGAGCCAACGATCCCCGTCCCGCTCGAGCGCCACGACGGGCTCGTTGATCCGAACGCGCTCTTCCGGAAGGCGCGCGACCAAACGCTCGACGAGCCCCTCCATGCCGCCGCGCAGGGAGAGAAAAGGGCTCTCCCGCGGCTCGCTCCGACGGCGCAAGAGCCAGCCCAAAAGCGCGCGCAGCTTGAGGAAGCGTCGCGAGCGGCTCGACGTCCGCGCACGCCGCTGGGCCTCGAGCGCGAGCAAACCGAGGATCACGCTGCCCCAACGCTTCTCGAGCTCGGCGAGCTGCGGGAAGGTCGCGGCGAGGCTCAGCTCGCCGATGTCAGCGGCGTGGATGCTGCCGAGCAACGGCCCCCCGATTCGCTCCGCCACCTCCCTGCCGAAGCGTCGCGAGAGAAAGCTCGCGATCGACTCGTCGTCACCGGGCGAGCCCGACGGCAGCACCAGATCACACGCCGCACGCAGCTTGCCGCCGAGGCTGAGCAACGGGGTGCGGAGGAGCGGCCAGAGCCGCGTCGGCGCCGCGAGCACCATGCCGGCGGGCATGCGCTCGAGTCGGCCCGCGCGGGCGAGAAATACCGTGTGCGCCTCCGGGCGCGTGCCGATCAGCTCCCCCTCGAGCCCGAGCTCCCGGCAGAGCTCGAGCGCCTCCGGTTTGGTGCGGAGAAACGAGTCCGGTCCTGCCTCGATCACGAACCCGTCCGTGCGGTCCGTGCGGATGCATCCGCCGAGGCGCGGCCCGGCCTCGAGCACACGCACGTCGAGCTCGGGGCGCCGCACGCCGAGCGTGAAGGCCGCCGTGAGCCCGCTGATCCCTCCCCCGAGCACGGCGACATCGATGGGGGTGGTCATCGCCGGGTCCGCTCGTGCACGTACTCGACGACGAACTTGGCCGCGTCCGGAGACGTCTCCGGCAAGATCCCGTGACCGAGATTGAACACGTGCCCCGTGGCGCCCGCGGCGCGCGCCAGCACGTCGTCGATGCGACGCGTGAGCAGCGCGCGGGGCGCATCGAGCAGCAGCGGATCGAGATTGCCCTGAACGGCGACGTCGGGCCCGAGCCGGCGGATGGCGTCGTCGAGCGGCGTCCTGAAGTCGATGCCGATCACGGTGCCGCCCGCCTCGCGCTGGAGCTCGAGCAGGCTGCCCGTTCCGGTTCCGAAGTGGATCACGGGGACCCCCGTCGCCTCGAGATCGCTCAGGATGTGCTTGACGTGCGGCAGGATGAACTCGGCGTAATCGACGGGCGACAGCGCGCCGACCCACGAATCGAAGAGCTGGATGGCCTGCGCGCCGGCAGCGACCTGCGCGCGAAGGTAGCGCCGCACCACCTCGGAGAGCGTGCGCATGAACGCGTTCCAGAGCTCCGGCTCGCCGTACATCAGGCGCTTCGTGCGCGCGTAGTGCGCGCTCTTGCCGCCCTCGACGAGGTAGCTCGCCAGCGTGAACGGCGCTCCGGCGAAGCCGATGAGCGGCGTCTTCCCGTCGAGCTCCCGGCGCAGGAGGCGGATCGCCTCGAGCACGTGCCCGAGCGCCTCTTCCGGCTCGAAGAGGCGCAGCCGCTCGACGTCCGCGCGCGTGCGGACCGGCGCGTGGATCACGGGACCTTCACCCGCGGCGAACTCGAAGGGAACCCCCATCGGCGGCAGCGGCAGGAGGATGTCGGCGAACAGGATGGCCGCGTCCACGCCGAGCGCGCGCACGGGCTGGAGCGTGACCTCGGTGGCGAGCTCGGGCTGCTGGCAGATCTCGAGCAGCGTGTGCTTCGCGCGGATGGCCCGGTACTCCGCCATGTAGCGGCCGGCCTGGCGCATGAACCAAACGGGCGTCGCGTCTACCGGCTCACGCCGGCACGCGCGCAAGAACCTGTCCCACATCGCGCAGTCAGCGAACGGGCAGCGCCGCGTGAGGGGCGGCTTCGCCGCGCTTCGCGCGTTCGCGCATTTCGTACTTGGAGGGGCACTTGGCCATGATGTGGGAGGCTTCGAAGTACCCGGCCTCGTTCAGCTTGCCTTCCGCGGTCACCGTCACGTCCATGCCGGGCACGTCGCGGAAGGTATCAGGGACGATGCACTGCGCATAGCGCACCGGGAGGGTGGCCCCCTGCTTCTCGATCGTGAACCGATACTCGCACGGCTCGTCCCGCCGGAGGAGCGTGCCTTTCACCAGCGTTCCCTCGACGCGCACGTTCCGATCGCGCAGCTTGTCCTTTTCGCGCATGAGCTGGTCCACGCCGCGCGAATACACGGCGGCGTCCTCGAAGCTCGTGAACACCAACGCCAGGATGCCGCCGCCCATCACGAGGAGGCCGATCAAGAGCCCGACGCTTCCCTTGGGGCCGCGCCGGGTCGCTCCCTCGGTGCGAGGCCCCGGGGGCGGATCGAGGGGCTGCGCCTCGGCCGCGTCTTCCGACTGCGCGAGGGCTTCCTTCAGCTCTTCATCGACCCGGCTCATGCCGGGAGGGTAGCTGCGGGCTGCGGGTGCGTCTAGGCGCCCCGGACGCTCCAACTGCGCGAACCCCCGGATCATAAACGAAATTTGCGCACGGCGGCGCGTAGACGCCTGTCTCAGGCACGGCGCCGAGTGCCGAAGCGCGCACCGAGGCCGCCGAAGAGAGCCCCCGCGGCGAGGAGGACCAGGGCGGCCGACGCCGCGAGGGAAGCGGGACGGAGCGCGCCGCCGAGACCCGCCAGGAGGAGCAGCAGGCTCCCGCCAAGCACGCCGCCGAGCGCGCCGTCGCGTCCCGTCGTACGCCCGCCGAAGCGACCGACGAGGACCCCTGCCGACCACGCGGCCACCGCGAACGCGAGCAGGATCGGTGCCGCACCGAGCAGGTGCGCGAGGCCCGGGCTCGCGTCGAAGCGCCCTCGCAGGCGCGCTCCCACCCAGAGCCCGATCATACAGAGGGGCAAGAACGTGGTGAGCGCCAGCGCGCCGCCCAACACGACCCACTGCCACCGCGGGCGGGCCGAAGCCTCCGCGTCGGCGGAAGCCGGCGTGTTGATCACCTTCAGCCGGCGGACCACGCGAAAAACCCTGCACGAGCTTTTCTTCACCGGCAACTCGTGCCCGGGGCGACCGAAAAGAGCGCCATGCGCTCGCTCCTGCTCGCTCTCGTTTGCCTCTTGCTTCCCGCCGTTGCTCGAGCGAGCGTGAGCGAAGGGCGCGGCGCGGCCCGATATGCGGCTTGGGAGGGGACGCGCCATCCGGGGCCGCCCCCCGCGTGGTTCGACGAGGCGCCGGCTCCCCTTCCCGAAAGCCCCGAGGTGCCCCGGCGGGTGTTCGAGCTCGGGGTCGAGGGCGCTGGCGCCGTGCCCGCGTGCCGGAGCAGCGTCGCGCTCGGGTGCGCGGGGCTCGCGGGCGGGATGGAGCTCGGGCTCTCAGCGCTCTACAGAGCGACGCCGGCGTTCGCCGTCGGCGGCACGTTCCGGCTCGACGCGCTCTCCATTCCGCGCGCCGGCTCGTCCGACTCGGTGAGCGCGAGCGTGTGGCTCGCGGGCGTCGTCGCGCGCCTTTCCTTCGTCGAGCGCGGGCTCCTCGATCCTTATGCCGAGCTCGCTCTCGGGCTCGGCTCCCTCCGCGCCGTCACGCACGCGCGCGGCGGCGTGGTGCGCGACACGGTCGATGTCGCTGCCGCCGCGCGCGTGGCCATCGGGCTCGATGTCGCCCTGAGCTCGTGGGTGCGGGTCGGGCCGTCGCTCGGCCACGCGCACTTCGCCCACGGCACGTTCACGCGCTGCGCGGGCTTCGCATGCCAGACCTTCTCACCCGAATGGGCGAGCGTGCCCAACGCGCTCACGAGTCTCGGGGTGCGCGTTACCGTCGCGGCCGGCGAGGCGTTGTAAAATGAGCGCATCGAACCATGCTCGCCGTCGATCCGTTCGCGCTCGACCGTTCGCTCGCTCGCTTCGCGTCCCAGCACCGGCGCTTCGTCACTGCCCTCGAGTTCGGCGACGCTCGGGACCACGCCTTCGAGCTGCTCCCGGCCGGAATCGACGGCGAGCCCCCCGCGGCGCTCCCCCGGCCCGCGCCGACCGAGCCCTGCGCCCCGGCCGCGGCGCGTGGGACGGCGTTCTTGCTCACCGAGCACGCGGCGATCGCCGAACGGCGCGCCGCCGCCCGCGCCCTTTACCGCGAGCCGTGCGTCGTGAACCGTCCCGAGCAGGCGCGCCTCACGCGCGTCGACCTCCGCGCGCGTGCCCTCGCGGACGCCGCGCGCCGTGACGCCTGGCTCGACGCGTTCACGAGGGTGGCGGAGCCGCTCTCGGCGCGTCGCTTCGCGCTGTTCGAGCGGCTCTCCGAAGCGCGGAGCGTGCTCTCCGTGCCGAGCTCGCCCTCCGCCGAGCACACGCGGGCGGTGCTCGAGGCGGGCGAGCGCTTCGTCACCCAAACGCGCGATGCCCTGCACGAGCTCCGCGTGACGACCCTCGCGTCGTTCATCGATCGCGGGCTCGGCCGCGATGTGTCCGCGGAGTGGCCCGTGCGCCTCACGCCGCGGCGCTTTGCGGATTGGTTCCACGAGGGAGGCTGGCTGCGCGGGCTCTCTCCGGAGGTGGAGTCGCTCCCCGGCGTGCTCGGCGCCTCGAGCGTCCTCCGCGGCCTGTTCCGGTTCGGGAAGGCGCTGCACGACGCGGGCTCGCGCCATGGCGTTCCGTTCGTGCTCGCGCGCGATCCGGAGGAGCGCCGGGCGCGCCTGTTCGGCGCACTGTTCGCGCTGCTGCCGCTCGAGCGTCCGTTCGCCGAACGGCGCCTCGCCGTGAGCCGCACGCGCTACCCCGAGTACGCGCGCGGTCTCCTGCGCGTGGTGTCGTTGGCGGCGCGCTGCGCGGTCCTCCGAGCGCACCTCGCCGCCACGGCGGAGCGGGGAGCGGGCGCGTACCGCTCGGTGTTCGAAGAGAGTATCCCGGCAATGCTCGGCTTCGAGCTTCCGCCGGTCCTCGCCGGGGCGCTGTTCGTGGACGAGCACGGCGTCGCTTCGCTCGAAGCGCTCTTTCGCGCGATGGGCAAGGCAGCCGCGCTGATCGAAACCTACGACGAGGACTGGTTCCGAAATCCCCGCGCCGTCGAGGAGCTGAGGAGCGAGATCGCTTCTCGCCCCGAGCTGCCGGGCGACGCCGAGGCGCTCGCCGCCGGCGCCGACCGTCTCGCGCGCACCGTGCTCGCGCTCGGCTGACTCCGTCGCCGAGGCGAAGGCGCCTTCCCCCGACACAGGGCGCGAGTCGGGCTCAGCCTGGATTTCGGGCTGACGCCAGAGGGGAGCGCTGAGCCGCGAAACGACGCGAAAAATCGGTTTCAGAACGTGTCGCCAGGGGACGGCGTGAGCGCCGTTGCTTCGAGGTGATACGTGAAGCCGAGCACGATCGTGGTGAGCGTGTCGGGCGAAAACAAGCGTCGCACGGCGAGATCGAGCACGAGCTCGCGATGGATGTACGCGATGCCCGCCGAGGCCGCGTGCCCCTCGGCCCCGCCGTCGTAGCGGTATCCCGCGCGCAGGCCGAGATGCTCGCCGACCAGAGCTTCCACGCCGACCATGGTGCGGAGCTCCGTGCGATCCCAGGTCGTGAAGTCGAGCACGAGATCCGCCTCGACACCGAGCTGGCGTTGCCCGTACCCGATGCCGGCGCCGAGCGTCGTCGGCAGAAACCCGTGGCCCGGCTCCGACAGGTTCGTCCCCACGAGCGCGATCGCGAACGTCTCCGAAGGACGGTACGTCGCGCCCGCGTCGACGGACAGCTCGCGCACGATCGGCTCACCCGGGAGACCCGAAGACGCGAAGCTCGCGCCGAGCGGCCCGACGCCTCCTTGCGAGAGCGTGAGGTAACGACCGCCGAGTCCGAGCGAGAACGATTCGGAGAACGGGTAGGCGAGCACGGCGCGCACGTCGGTCCACTCGCGATCGAGCCCGTCGGAGTCTTGCAGGTTGTAGGTCGCGACGACCCCGCCCGCGAGATCGGAGCTCGAGAGCAGCGAGTCGATCGCGCCGACGCCGTACGTCTGCCGATCGGCTTCCGGCCAGATCTGCGCGAAGGCTCCGACGTGGTACAGCTCGCCCGCCGCGACGTTCGCGGGGTTCGCGTACATCGCGCTCAACGACGTCGAGAGCGCGCGCTGCGCGCCGCTCGTGGCGAGCTGACGAGCAGTCCCGATCTCGGCGTAGTCGTACCCGAGTGTCGGATCCGGCTCCGATTGCGCCGATGCGCTCGGACTCGCGAGCACCGCGACGCAAACCGTCAGAGTCGCACACCGTGCGCAGCGTGGTTGCATGTAGAGCGATGCAAGATACGACACTCGAAAAGCGCTAGCCGAGCGCCCGTCTCAGCACAAGAATTCCACTCGCATCGCGCGCCGCCGAGTGGCCAACCGGTCAGCTCCGCTCGCGCGCGTCGTCTCTTGACGCGCGAAAGCGCGGAAGTTGCCGCCGAGGAAAGAGACCCCGCTCGTGCGCGAGACGGAATGTGCTTCGACTCTGCGAAGTTACTGGCCGCGTCACGAAGCCCGGCGCGACAAAAGGATGACGGCGGATCCGAGCACCGCCACGATTCGGCGTGTTTTGCGCGGACCGCTGCGCAAGCTCGATCTTTTGATTGAACTTCTGTTTGAGCCGGTGCTAGCTGCCCCTTCCCTGGTGGTCGTTCTTCTCGGTCCGACCACCCGGCCACGGCTGAAGAGGTAATGGGTCGATGAGTGAGCCTTCCTTGTAGTCCCGTGTCGTTTCAGCGCTGCCGAATTCGATGACGCCCAATCGGGCAACCAGCCGTGCCGAGCCGAGCGCGGCTGTCTCGGACGCCCCGGCGGCTCGTTCGAGCCCCGAGGAGCATTGCTCGTCAGCAGACTGCCGGCCTTGTGGCTGGCCACTTGGAACGACCCATATTCATCCACAGGCTGTGGAGAACGTGGGGACTTTTGTCGTGAGCTCTCCGTGATTAGCAATCCTTTCCCGAATCCCCTCCAAGGTTCCTCCGTGAGCACGCGCACCGAGCGGATTTGGAATGAAGCGGTCGACGACACACGCAAGCGCTCGCCCGCGTCGTTCGAGCAGTGGTTCTCGAGCATTCAGTTCGACGGTCTGGATCGGGGGGTCCTCTCGCTCACTGCTCGGGATGAATGGGTCCGTGACTGGGTGGTCGCCCATTTTCTCCCGGATCTCGTGGCGAACCTCGAGCGCCGGTTGCCCGACGTGAAGCCGGGCGGGCTCGAGGTGCGCTTCCGCGTGTCCGCGGAGATCGAACGCCCCGTGTGCACGGGACGCACCAGCGTGCGCCCGCGTGCGCCCGAGCGCGAGCTCACTCCGAGACGCTCCGAGCGCCCGCAGATGACGCAAGCGCGCGCCGCGCTGGCCGCCGTGCTGAACCCCAAGCACACGTTCGAGAACTTCGTCGTCGGCCCGTCGAACGCGCTCGCGCACGCGGCCGCGTTGTCATCGGCGAAAGGGAGCCCCGGCTACAACCCCCTCTTCATCGCTGGCGGCACCGGGCTCGGCAAGACGCACCTGATGCACGCCATCGCGCACAAGGTGCTCGAAGAGCGACCGGATGCGCGCGTCGTGTACGTCTCGGCGGAGCGCTTCACCAACGAGTTCATCGAAGCGCTGCAGCACCATCGCATGGACGAGTTCCGGGCGCGCTACCGCTCCGAGTGCGACCTCTTGCTCGTCGACGACATCCAGTTCCTCGCCGGGCGCGAGCAGACGCAGGAAGAGTTCTTCCACACGTTCAACGCGCTGCACGAGGCCGATCGCCCGATCGTGGTCACGAGCGACAAGTATCCGCAGCAGCTCCAGCGCATGCCCGAGCGCCTCGTGTCGCGCTTCAGCTCGGGTCTGATGGCGGACATCCAGGTGCCCCAGCTCGAGACGCGCGTCGCGATCGTGAAGAAGAAGGCGCACCTCGAGGGCATCGAGCTGCTCGATTCGGTGGCGGTGCTCCTCGCGCAGAACGTGCAGAGCAACATCCGCGAGCTCGAGGGCGCGCTGATTCGTCTCGCCGCGAAGTCGTCGCTCACGGGGCGTCCCATCGACGAGGAGTTCGCGCGCACCGAGCTCGCCATCGTGGCTCCGCGACGCGCCAACATGGTGAGCGTCGAGGACATTCAGCGGGCGGTCTGCAGCCACTTCCAGCTCTCGAACTCGCACCTCATCAGCAAGGACCGGCACAAGAGCGTCGCCTTCGCGCGTCAGGTCGCGATGTACCTGTGCCGGCAACGCCTGAAGTGCAGCTTCCCGGAGCTCGGCCGCGCCTTCGGCAACCGCGATCACACGACGGTGATGAGCGCCGTGCGCCGGGTCGAGGAGCTCCGCCAGCGTGACCCGCAGGTCAACGCGCACCTCGAGGCGATCGAGGAACGGCTCGCGTCGTCCGAAAACTGAGCCTGGATTTCACACGCGGATCGCGGCGCGCCGACGGGAGGACGGCTCGCCGCCGTCTCGTTCATCGAGCGCCTTCGCCGCGTTCGTTCGCCCCCCCCGAGTAAATCGCGAGGCGCTCAGCGCGCGAATCGCGAGGCGCTCAGCGCGCGTCGCTCGCCGCGCCGAGGATTTGCGCGAGCGGGACCTTCGCCACGCTGGGACCGCTCGCCGTGCTCGTCCAGAGCGTCACCATCGTGTCGTTGGCGGGGAACACCGTGTCGACGCGGACGACCTTGCCCTGCCGCCCGTCAGCGAGGACGACGAAACGCCGCGCGTTCATGAGCTCGTGGATGCCTCGCAGCGTGGTCACGAGCCCAGCGTACAGCCGACGGGCCGCGCCACGCCAGTTTGTTGGTGCACCGCCCGGTCGGGGTCGCGCACGACGCTCCCCGAAAACTGGCGCGGGGAGCCCCCGACGGCTACCGTCTCTCTCGCCATGTTCTCGCGGATGGGGCGCTTCCTGGTTCCTGCCGCCCTGCTTCTCGGCTGCAGCACCGCACCGTTTCCGTATCACACCGCCCGCGTGCAGACGGCGCGCATCCCGCCACCTCCGGAGCCGGTCGTCCGGCACTCGGCGCGGCTTTGGCTCGAGCTCGACCCGGGCGTCGTGCCCTCGCAGTGCGTCACTCCCCCCGGCAAGCGGCTCCTCTGTTTCGAAGATGTCCACCAGTCGCTCGCCACGGCGCTCGGCCATTCGCTCTGGACGAGCTTTCCCGAGGTCGAGGTGCTCGGCCGCGGCGATCAGCCCGCTCCCGGCGACTACCGCTTGATCGTGAGCCTCGCGCTCTCGGCGGTGCCGCCAGGTGCCTCCGGCCCGGGTTGGGCCGCGCACGCGAAGGGCAGCTGGGAGCTCGTGCGCGACAAGCGCGCGCTCGCTGGGCAGGCCTTCGAGTCGCGCTCGCGCGCGGAGTTCGCCTATGGCCGCCCGCTCGGGGCCGGTGCGGGTGAGGTGGTGAATGCCGTCGCGTTCCACATCGGGCGCGAGCTCGGTCGCGTCCCGGAGTCGAACCCGGAGCGCCCGGTGCCGCTGCCCGAGGTCGTCGCAACGCCGCTCCTGCCGAAGACCAACCTCCTCCACGGCTCGCCCGCCGAGGGTCTGCGCGCGTCCGCGCCCTAGAACGCGATCCCGCTCGAGCACTCCGTTCGGCGCTGCTTCCGCCGGGTTCGGCGCATTCGCGATCGTTCGTCGCTCTCGCCAGCGCCTGCCCTGCGGGTGGCGCGACGGCACGGAGGCCGGATACTTGGTCGATGTTCCTTTCGGTCCTGCTCGACGCCTACTCGCTCGTCGTGCTCGCCGCGGTCGTCGTCTCGTGGCTCCAGCTCTCCCCCGATCATCCCGTCGTGCGTTTCACCGCAGCGCTGACCGAACCGCTGCTCGCTCCGATCCGCCGCGTCCTTCCCGCCTTCGGTGGCTTCGATTTCTCCCCGATGGTGCTCCTCCTGGGCCTTCGAGCGCTCCGCAGCCTGCTGCTCTGAGCTTCGATTCGAGCGAGCCGTTCAACCCGCCGAGCCTCCGTACATCGCTTCGGCGAGCTCGAAGGTGACGCCCTCGAGCTCGGAGTAGGCAGTGCGGAGATCGTCGAGGCTCGCGCCGGTCTCCAGGATCTTGCGGAGGGCTTCGACGCGCCCGCGCACCTTCTCGAGCTGGGAAGGATCGAGCAAGTCGGCGTACCCGTCGAGGGCCTGGTCGGTCGTATAGATCAGCGTCTCGGCCTGGTTGCGCATCTCGGCGAGCTCGCGCCGGAGCGCGTCGGACTCGCGGTACTTCTCGCCCTCCTGGATCAGGCGGTCGATCTCGGCCTGGGACAGGCCGCTCGTCGGCGTCACGTTGACGGCCTGGCCGCGCCCCGTGCCGAGGTCGCGCGCCTCGACGGACAAGATCCCGTTCGCGTCGATACGGAACGTCACTTGGATCTTCGGCACGCCGCGCGGTGCGGGCGGGATCCCCGTCAGCTCGAACCGCGCGAGGCTCGTGTTGTCCGCGGCCATCTCGCGCTCCCCTTGCAGGACGTGGATCGGCACGAACGGCTGATTGTCCACGCTCGTCGTGAAGATCTCGCTGCGCTCGGTGGGCACCGTGGTGTTGCGCGGGATGAGCCGCGTGAACACGCCGCCCCCGGTCTCGACGCCGATCGACAGCGGCGTGACGTCGAGCAGCAGGACCTCGTCGATCGCGCCGCTCAACGCGGCGGCATGGATCGCAGCGCCCACCGAGACGACCTCGTCCGGATTGACGCCCTTGTGCGGCTCCTTCTGGAACAGCTCGCGCACCGCCCGCTGCACGGCCGGCATTCGCGTCATGCCCCCGACCAGCACGACCTGGCTCACCGCGTCGACGCCGAGCTTGGCGTCCGCGAGGACCGCGCGGCAGCTCGCGATGGTCCGCTCGACGAGCTCGGCCGTGAGGATCTCGAGCTCGCTCCGCTTGAGCGTGCGCTGCAAGTGCAGCGGTCCCTCGGGGCCCGAGGCGATGAACGGCACGTTGATCTCCGTCTCGAGCGACGACGAGAGCTCGTGCTTCGCCTTCTCGGCCGCCTCCTTGAGGCGCTGGAGCGAGGTGCGGTCGCTCCTCAGGTCCACCGCGTGTCGCGCCTGGAACTCGTCCGCGAGCTTCGCGACGATCCGTGCGTCGAAGTCCTCACCCCCGAGGTGCGTGTCGCCGCCGGTCGCGCGCACGCTGAACACGCCGTTCTGGATCTCGAGGATGGAAATATCGAAGGTGCCGCCGCCGAGATCGTACACGGCGATCACTTCCCGCTCCTTGCGATCCAGACCGTACGCCAGCGCGGCCGCCGTCGGCTCGTTCAAGATCCGCTTTACTTCGAGCCCGGCGATGCGCCCGGCATCTTTCGTCGCTTGCCGTTGCGCATCGTCGAAGTACGCCGGGACGGTGATCACGGCCTCGGTCACCGGCTCGCCGAGATACGTCTCGGCGACCTCCTTCATCGCCGAGAGGACGTAGCTCGAGAGCTCGGGCGGTGAGTAACTTTTGCCTTGGATCTCCACCCAGGCGTCGCCGTTCGAGTGGCGAGTCACCACGTAGGCGACGGAGCCGCAGTGCTTCTGGACCGTGTCCGCCTCGAATTTTTGCCCCATGAGGCGCTTCACCGCGGAAATCGTGTTCTCCGGGTTCGCGGCGGCCTGGCGGCGGGCGACTTGACCCACGAGGCGCTCGCCCTTGCTCGTGAACGCGACCACGCTCGGCGTGGTCCGGGCCCCCTCGGCATTGGCGATGACCTTCACCTCCGGGAGCCCCTGAGCGTTCGTTCCCTCGAGAACGGAAACGCACGAGTTCGTGGTCCCGAGGTCGATACCGATGATCTTACCCATGGGCGAGACGAGAATAGCTCCGCGGGCGACCTCAGAACCAGTACACGAGGCGGAACTTCGCGCACCCGCGCGCTGCCACTGTCGGAGACTCTGCGCCGCCTCTCCGCCGAGCCGCGAGGACCCGTTCGGCCGGGTGGATGCGCGCTTGTCCCTCGGTCGCAAGGAGGGCTAAACTCTCCCCCGCGCTCGAAGCGAAAGGAGGGAGCCTGGCCGAGGGAGACGACGCGGCGAACGGCACGAGAGCAGAGGACGGCTCGCGGGATGGATCCGCCTCGGAAACGCTCCCCCGTTCGGAGCAGAGCGCGCGTCAGGAGCTCGAGTCGGAGCTCGAGCGACGCCTGCGCGGTTTGACGCAGCTCGAGGTGGTCGCGCGAGTCGCCGCGGGCGTCGCGCACGATCTGAACAACGTGCTGACGGTCGTCGAGACCTACACCGGTTTCGTCGCGGAGCACCCGCTCGACGAGGACCAGCGGCGCGATCTCGAAGTGGCGCGCGAGGCCGCCCGGCGCGGGGCCACCCTGACGGCGCATCTGCTCGCGCTCAGCCGCCCGACCACGCTCGAGACGCGCTCGGTCGATTTGAACGAGCTCGTGCGCGGCCAGGGCGACGTCCTCCGACGCGTGCTCCGCTCGAGCCTCACGCTCGTGGTGCAGCCCGCCGCCGCGGCGCTGCCGGTGCGCGTCGATCCGACGCAGATCGAGCAGGCCATCTTGCACCTCGTGCTGAACGCCCGCGACGCCACGCCGGACGGCGGCACGATCTCGATTTCGCTCCGCAACTCCGTGGTCGGCCCCGGACATCCGCTTTCGAAGCGGCTCGCTCCGGGCTCGTACGCGGTGGTGGCCGTCCGCGACACGGGAGCAGGCATGGACTCGCAGATGCAACGCCGCATCTTCGAGCCCTACTTCACGACCAAGCCCGGCGAAGCGTCTGGCCTGGGGCTCGTCATCGTGCAAGAGGTGGCGCGAACGCTCCGCGGTGCGGTGCACGTGGAGAGCACGCCGAACCGCGGCTCGGAGTTTTCGATTTACCTGCCGCTCGCGACGCTCGTGCCGGAGCGCGTCGGCGCGGAGGTGCCCGCGGCCGCGCCCGTGGTGCTCGTCGTCGACGACGACGCGGCGGTCCGCGCGGCGATTCGACGCATCCTCTCCTCCCGGGGCTACGGCGTGCTGGAGGCCGCCGCCGGCAGCGAGGCCGCTCAGGTCGCGAGCTGCCATCCCG
>CAYYWA010000092.1:15113-17546 GCA_964475255.1 uncultured Sorangium sp. | reverse complement strand
GGGGGGGGGGCTTGTTGCGTCACCCCCCCCCCCGCCCCCCCCCCCCCCCCGCCGCCGAGGGCAACCTCGGCGCTCCGATCGGCGAAGGGCGCGCGAGGCCAGCGCGGGCGAAGCACACGGGTCCCGGCGGCGAGGGCCACGACGAGCGTGAGCGCGGCGGCGGCGCGGCGCGTGAACGGCGCTTCGCCGATTCGCGCAGCCAGCGCACCCGCGACCAGCGCGACCCAGAGCCAAACGGCGAGCAGCGCACGCTCTCCATGATGCGTCGGTGCGCCGCCGAGCAGATCGCCGAGCAGCAAGAAGAGAGGGATCGCCGCGAGCACTCCGCCGCTCCGCGCGAGCGCGCGACGCTCGTTCGCGAGGAGCGCGCGCGGCGCGACGAGGAACAGCCCGAGCGTGCCGAGGACCAGCTCGGGCTCGCCGGCGACGAGCGCGCGCGGCGTACGCACCAGGCGCTCGAGCCAGGGATCGTCGGGACCGAGCGCGGCGCGGTAGCTCGCGACGCGCTCGAGGAAGAAGAGCGCATCCCCGTGTCGGAACACGCCGTGCAAGAGCCACGCGATCGGGAACGTGAGCACGAGGCCCGTCGCCGCCAGAAAGCGCGGATCGCGGCTCCGGGCGGCATCCCACGCGCTGAACGCGGCGAAGACGGCGACCGCGGACCAGGGCTCGTAGCGCGCGGCGCTCGCGGCGCCGAGGGCGAGCGCGCCGAGGATCCGCATCCGAGCGCCACGAGCAACCGTGGCCGCACCGAACACGGTGAGCGCGGCAGCGGGAGCTTCCGGAACCGTGGCGGCGCCGAGATACGCCGAATACGGGAAGACGGCCGCGAGGATTGCGCCGAGCAGCGCCGCGCGGCGCGGCAGCTCGAGCAGGCGTGCCGCGAGCCACACGAGCCCGGCCGCGAGCACCCCGAGCACGAACGCCGTCGCGCGCGCCACGTCGAGGGTGTTCCCGAACGCGGCGAGCGCGCTCCCGTAGACCCAGAAGGGCAGGGGCAGCCAGCTCGTCCCCGTGGGGTCGAGCGCCGGCGCGTCCGCGAAGCGGAGCGCGATCACCACGCGCGCGTAGTCGTCGTCGCTGACAGCCGAAAAGCCGGAAGCGACGACGGCAGCCGTGGTGAGCGCTTTCGTCGCGACCACGCCGCCCGCGTCGAGCCAGGCGATTCCCGGGGCGCGTCGCCCGGGCTTCGACCTCACTTCGGCGCGGGCGCCGCGGGCTTCGCAGGCACGGCGGGCGGCGGCAGACGATCGCGGGTTTCGGCAGCCGCCGCGCGCGAGCGCTCCTGCAAGGACTCGTCCGCGGACGAGGAGAGATACGCGAGCGTCATGCTCGTCGCGAAGAACACGGCAGCGGTCGCCCAGGTCGTCTTCGTCAGGAAGTTTCCGGCGCCGCGTCCGCCGAAGACCTGCTGCGCGCCGGCGCCGGACAGGGCGCCGAGGCCGCCGCTCCGCCCGGGTTGGATGAGGACGACGAGCATCAGGAACAGGCACGCGATCACGTGAATGACCGTGAGCGGCGTATGAATGATTTCGACCATGGGGATCGCTCCAGAAAGTCAGCGCTCGGGTGCGGCGTGCGCGATGCTGGCAAACCCCGAGGCATCCAGGGACGCACCGCCCACGAGGGCGCCGTCCACGTTCGGCATGCCGAGCAGGCCCGCGGCATTGTCCGCCTTCACGCTCCCTCCGTACAAGATGCGGGTGGCATCGGCAAGCTCAGCGGAAAATTCGGCGAGCCGCTTGCGGATCGCGGCATGGACCTCCTCGGCCTGCTCGGGGCCGGCGACCTTGCCCGTGCCGATGGCCCAAACGGGCTCGTAGGCGATCACGCCGAAGCCGGGACGCTTCGCGAGCTCGTCGCGGACGGCATCGAGCTGACGGAAGACGACCTCGAGGGTTCGGTTGGCCTCGCGCTCCTCCAGGGTCTCGCCGATGCAGGCGATGGGGCGGAGGCCTGCCGCGATGGCGGCGCGCACCTTGTCTCGAACGAAGTCGTCCGTTTCCGCGAAGTACTGGCGACGCTCGCTGTGGCCGACGATGACCCAGCGCGCCCCCGACTCGAGCAGCATCGGCGCGCTCACCTCACCGGTGTAGGCGCCCGAGTCCTTCGGGTAGAGGTTCTGGGCGCTCACCTCGACGTGCGTGCCCTCGAGCTCCTGGGCGACGGCGGCGAGCGCGGTGAAGGGAGGCGCCACCACGATCTCGACCCGCCCGGCGAGATCCTTCGTGCCCTCGGCCACTCCGCGCGCGAGCTCGAGCCCGCTCGCGCCGCCAGCGTTCAGTTTCCAGTTTCCGGCAATCAAGTACTTTCGTTTCACGATGCACCCACACGCAAGGCCTCGAGCCCTGCGAGCGGGCGCCCCTCGATGAATTAGAGGCTCGCGCGCGCGCCCCTCGCGCAGGGACCAATTAGCACCAGGCGGTCCGCGTC
>CAYYWA010000092.1:0-15103 GCA_964475255.1 uncultured Sorangium sp. | reverse complement strand
CGCGACGCGTTCGCCGCGGGCACGCTCGCGTTCGCGCGCGCGCTCGCCGCTCGAGACGTGACCAATTCGAACGAGGAGCTCCTCGTCCCGCCGCCGGAGCAGCGACGCGAGGCGTTCGCCGTGCAGCACGTGAAACGCCTCCGACGTGGCGAGCGCGCGCGCGAACGCGAGCGTGCCCGCGGCGAACGCTTCGCGATGGGCGGCGCCGAGCTCCCCCGAGAAGATCACCGTGCGGGCGCGCGCCGCCGCTTCGGCGTAGCGGCGCACCGTGGCTTCGCCCACGTCGAGCACCATGTGACCGTCCGGGACGGCGCCCACCGAAACCGAGAAGCCCTGCGGCGCGCTCTCCGACTCCGCGACGATGACGTCGCTCGGCAGGAGGACCTCCGTCCGCAGATCCCGAGCGCGTTCGAGCGCCGCTCGCGCCCGAGCGAGCAGGTCCGCGTCGAGGCGCGTTGCCTTGAGGTCGTGACCGCGCGCGGCGAGCAGCGTGTTCGCGAGCAGGCCACCGCAGGCGAGCGCCGTGCAGCGGCCGAGCAGGGACTCGAAGAGCTCGAGGGCCTCACGCGCCCGCCCTCCGCCGAGCACGCCGAGGTAAGGGCGCTCGGGGTTGGTGCGCAGGCGATCCAGCGCGCGGAGCTCCGCTTCGAACGCGAGCCCCATGCCGCGCTCGTGCACGAGCCGGGGGAGCGCGTCGATCGAAGCGACGCGCCGGTGCGCGACGGCGAACGCGTCATTGACGTAGACGTCGCAGAGCGCGGCGAGCCGCTCCGCGAAGGCATGGTCGTCGTCCGCCTCGCGCGCCTCGAAGCCGAGGTTCTCGAGGAGGCAGAGCTGCCCCGGGCGGAGATCCTGCACGATCTTGCGGGCGGCATCGCCCAGGGACTCGTCGGGCAGGTACACGTCGGTTCCGAGCAGCTCGGAGAGCCGAGCCCCGACGGGCTCGAGCCCGAGCTCCGCCCGCACCCGCCCCTTGGGGCGGCCGAGCTCGGTGCCCACGATGAGGCGTCCCCCTTTCTCGAGCACGCGTTTCAGGGTGGGCACCGCGGCGAGCAGGCGCGTCTCGTCGGCGATGCGCCCGCGCTCGAGCGGCACGTCGAGATCGGCGCGCACGAACGTCCGCCGCCCTTCGAGGGGCAGCTCGTCCAACGTGCGGAGCCCGTCGAGCATACTCATGGTCAGCGCCTTCTCTTTTCAGGCAACGAACGCGCCGAGGCGCCGGAAGCGGCGGTACCGATCCTCGCGGAGCTCGTCCGGCGAGCGCGGCAAGAGCTCGCGCAGCTCGGTCCAAATCGCGCGATCCAAACGGCGAGCCGCGTCGTCGTGATCCTGGTGCGCCCCGCCCGGCGGCTCGTCGACGATGCGGTCGACGATGCCGAGCTCGAGCAGGTGTGGGGCCGTGATCTTCAGGCGCTCGGCCGCTTCGGGCGCGTACTCCGGGCTCTTCCAGAGAATGGCGGCGCACCCCTCGGGCGAGATCACGGAGTAGTAGCTGAACTCGAGGACGAGCACGCGATTGGCGACGCCGAGCGCGAGCGCGCCGCCGGAGCCACCCTCGCCGATGATGGTGGTGACGATCGGGACGCCGACCCGGGACATCACCTCGAGCGCGACGCCGATGGCCTCGCTCTGCCCGCGCTCCTCCGCGCCGATGCCGGGGAACGCGCCCATCGTGTCGACGAACGTGATGATGGGAAGCCCGAAGCGATCGGCGAGCTCGTAGAGCCGTATCGCCTTGCGGTATCCCTCGGGGTTCGGCATCCCGAAGTTCCGTTGCAGGTTCTCCTTCGTCGTGCGTCCCTTCTGGTGGCCGACGACGACGACGCTCCGCCCGTGGTAGCTCGCGAGCCCGCCCACGATGGCTGGGTCGTCGGCGAAGCGCCGATCGCCGTGCAGCTCGATGAAGTCCGTGAACAGGCGCTCGATGTAATTGAGCGTGTACGGGCGGTTCGGGTGCCGCGAGAGCTGCACCTTCTGCATCGGGCTCAGCTTGCTGAAGACCTCACGTGCGAGCTTCGCGGCCTTCTCCTCGAGGCGCTTGAGCTCGCCACCGAAACGATCGTCGGCGCTCGCCAGCTCCCGGAGCTCCCGGACGCGGGTGACGAGCTCCACCACCGGGCGTTCGAAGGCGAGAACGTGGGCCATGTGCGGCGGACTTTGACGGAAAGAAGCCCTGAAGTCGAGCGCCCGAGCGCGCGGCTGCCGCACCGCGTCGCGACCACTGCGTCAACCGCCGTAGGCAGCGGGAACCTGGACTGCTGGCCGCGGGCGTTTCACGTCGAAGACACGGAGCGGACGCTCCTTGCCGCGGAGCTGGGCAGGCGCGAGCTCCTGAACGTCGAACTTTCCCCCGAGGCGGGACAGCGTCGCTTCACTGACCAGGATCTGACCGGCCCCGGCGACCCCGCAGAGCCGCGCGCTCGTGTTCACCGTGTCGCCGATGACCGTGTAGCTGAGCGCCTTGCTGCTCCCGATGTACCCGGCGACCAGAGGGCCCGTGTGGATGCCGATGCCGATCGAGAGCGGCAAGAGGCCGTTCTCCGTGCGCCGGTGGTTGAACCGCTCGAGCACTTCCATCTGCTCGAGGGCGCAGGAGACGGCGAGCAACGGATCGTCCGGGTGCACGACCGGGGCACCCCACAGGGCCATGATCCCGTCGCCCATGAACTTGTCGAGCGTGCCTTCGAATTTGAACACCGTCTCGACCATCAGCTCGAAATACTCGTTCAAGAGCTCGACGAGCGATTGCGGGGAGCTGCCCTCGCTCATGGGCGTGAAGCCGCGGATGTCCGAGTTGAAGACGGTGCACTCGCGCACGAGCTGCCCGCCCTTCTTCACCTCGAGCTCGCCGGAGAGCACGCGCTCGGCGACGTTCGGCGAGAGCAGACGCGCGAAGCGCTCGCGGTTGACGATCTCCTGCTCGATCTTCCGGCCGAGGATGTTGATTTCGATGAACATCGCTGCCTGACCGGCAACCGACGTCACGATCTCCATGTCCTTCGGTTGGAACTGCGCGAGGGTCTCGCTGTCGAGCCACAACACGCCGAGGATTTCGTCGTTGTGCAGAAGCGGCGCCACGATGGCCGAGCTGATCCGGTTCAGGATCATGCTCTTGCCCTTCGACGCCGCGAAATCCATGGCCGCGTCGTGAGTGAGCACCGTCGCCCGCTCGCGAATCACGTGATTCATGATCGTGGACGACACCGGAATCGGCGCGTTCGTCCCGTCGCGGCGGAGCGTGGCGCTCGGCACGAGCTCCCCATCTTGCCCCTTGAGGAAGATCACGCCGCGATCGGCGCGGACGAACTTGAAAATCGTGATGAGGATCTTGTTGAGCAGCGTCGGCAGGTCGCGCTCGAGCGCGATTTCTCGCGAAAGCTCGTGCGAGAGGCGGAGGCGCTCGTAGTCCTGGGCGAGCTGCTGCGGGTTTCCCGCGAGGTGCTCGTAGGGGAGGAAGCCACGGTTCGTCGCGGCGATCTGAGTCCCGATCGAGCGCGCGCGATCGTGCACGTCGACGCGGGTGGTCGTCGCGACGTTGGAGAGCGGCGAGGGCGAGGGGCCGAGGGGGAATGCCTGAACCGTGCGGTCCGTGCTCGGTCCGCCGGCTCCGAAGCCGCTCTCGGGAGGCGACCCCACCGGAGCGACGCCGGGCGACGAGCCCGGGGGGAACGGCGCCGAGCCCGGCGGCGGCAGCGGCGATCCGTAAGGAGCCGGAGGCGGAATGGGAACCCCGGATTCGTCGTCGAAGCGCGCGCGTGTGCTGCCGAGCGCGATGTCATCGCCGTGGCGGAGGAGCTGCTCCCCGTTGACCCGCTCCCCGTTGATGTACGTCCCGTTCAAGCTCCCGAGATCCCGCAGCACGAACCCGGTGCCTCGGCGCTCGATGACGCAGTGCTCTTTGGAGACGATCTTGTCGAGCAACTGCAGACTGTTGCTTGGATGGCGCCCGAGCGAGTTGTGGTCGCGCAGTTGGACCACCTGCTGGCCTTCGGGGGTCGAAAGCACGATGCGCGCCATGCGAGGGGCAGGGTACAGTCCGGGGCTCGGGGCAGCAAGGGACCCGCGACGGCAGTTGTCCGAACAGGAACTGGTTTCTGGTATCCTGTGTAGGCGTGGAGCGCCTTCTTCTCGCCATCGATCAGGGGACAACGGGTTCGACCGCGCTCGTGATGAGCCAGTCCGGCGCGACGCTCGCTCGAGCGAATGTCGAGTTCCCGCAGCATTTTCCATCGCCCGGTTGGGTCGAGCACGAGCCCGAAGAGATTTGGGACAGCGTGCTGCGCGCCGTTGCGGAAGCGATCCGTCAGGCGGGCATCCGCGGGCCGGAGCTCGCGGCCATCGGCATCACCAATCAGCGTGAAACGACGCTGCTTTGGGACCGACAGACGGACCGTCCCGTTCATCGGGCGCTGGTCTGGCAAGACCGGCGCACGGCTCCTTTGTGCGATGCTCTCAAGGAGCAGGGGCACGAGGCTCGGGTTCGCGAGCTCTCGGGGCTCGTCATCGATCCGTATTTCTCCGGCACGAAGCTCGCGTGGCTGCTCGAAAACGTCGCGGGAGCGAAAGAGCGCGCCGCGAGCGGAGTCCTCGCGTTCGGGACGGTGGACTCGTACCTCGTGTGGCGCCTCGCCGGCGGGGCCCAGGGCGGAGCACCTCACGTCACGGACGTCACGAACGCGTCGCGAACCCTCCTCATGAACCTCGAGAGCCGGACGTGGGATCCGACGCTGTGTGCGCTCTTGGGGGTGCCGCCCGCGGTCCTGCCCCGCATCGTGCCGAGCGCGGGTCCGATCGCGCAGACGCGAAATGTTCCAGGGCTCCCCGACGGGATCCCCATCGCCGGCATCGCCGGGGACCAGCACGCTGCGCTGTTCGGCCAGGCGTGTTTCGAGGTTGGCGACGGCAAGTGCACCTACGGCACGGGAGCGTTCCTGCTCGTCAACACCGGTTCGCGGCCAGTTCCGAGCAAGTTCGGGCTCCTAAGTACACTCGCCTGGCAGATCGGCGACGAGCCGACGTATGCGCTCGAAGGCAGCTGTTTCATCGCGGGCGCCGCGGTGCAGTGGCTTCGCGACGGCCTCGGGATCCTGCAGAGCGCGTCGGAGGTGGAGGCGCTCGCGCGCTCCGTTTCCTCGTCCGACGGGCTCGTCTTCGTTCCGGCGCTCGCGGGTCTCGGGGCTCCCTATTGGGATTCCGGCGCGCGGGGACTGATTTGGGGCATCACACGGGGAACCACCCGCGCCCACCTGGCGCGCGCAACGCTCGAGGCGATCGCCTTCCAGTGCGCCGATCTCGTCCGATCGATGAGCGAGGATCTGGGTCGGCCAGTAGGTAAACTGCGCGTCGACGGTGGGGCGGCGGCGAACGACCTTCTCCTCGAGCTGCAAGCGGATCTTGCCGGTGTCGCGGTCGAGCGGCCGAACGAGCTCGAGTCCACGGCCCGCGGGGCGGCGATGCTCGCCGGGGTCGGTGTGGGCGTGTTTCAGAACGGGCGCGACGCCGCGAAAATGGTCAAGATTGAGAAGACGTTCGAGGTCGGCATGGACGATCTGGAGCGCCAACGCCGCTTGACTGCTTGGGCGCACGCCGTGCGTCGCGCGCGGAGCGCCTTATGAGGAGAGATTATGGCTGAGTCGGAGAAGGGCAGCTCGGGGGCGGGGGGCCAACCGATGCGCGATGTCCCGGTCGACTGGGAGGCGCTCGAGGACGCCTTCGAGAACAACGCGCCCGAGGTCCACAGCTACCTGCACGTGGTGACGGGCGAGGTGCTACGCGTCGTCGACGGGATCGCCGATCCCGAGATGCACGCGCGCATCGCGTCGGACCCGAGCTACATGGGCGTCGAGCCGGTGAGCTCGCGCGAGCAATACCGTTGGATGGAGCGCTTCATCCCGATGGTCGAGGATTCGGCGCTCCGCGAGCAGCTCGCGGCCGCGATCGACGGCAAGGGCGCCTTTCGCCGTTTCAAGGACGTGCTGATGGGGCACGCCGCGGAGCGAGAGCGATGGTTCGCGTTTCGCAGCGAGCGGCTCCGCGTGTTCATGGAAGCGTGGCTCACGGCGCACGGGCTGCGCTCGGTGCCGCGTCCGACGTGGACGCCGGACGTCGCCGCGACACGCGAGCCGCTCACCGTGTCGCAGGAACAACTTTCGGTGCGCCGCAGCCGGAGCGCGGATGCGCTGCGCAAGCAGCTCCGTGATCTCGCGGACACCCTCGGCGCCCGCGATCTCGAGAAGGTGACGGCCTTCGCCGAGTTCGTGAAGGCCCGTCGCGCGGCCCGCGCGTTCGCGCACCGACACGAGGCGCCTGCGCCGCCGGAAGGCGAGCACGAGGAGACCGCGTACGGGACGCCGGCTGCCGGACAGATCGCGCCGCGGCGCCCGGAAGCGCCGGCGGATCCAGCGCCGCGCCGCGATGAGGAACCCACGCCGTCGTCCCGGCGACGGCCTGCTGCCGCGAAGTGATCGTGCGAGCGCGCGCGGCGCTCTCGGCGGCTCTCTTCTTGACGTTCCCGGCGCGGGCCGAGCCCGTGCGGCCTGCGCCGGCCACCTACGAGGTCGACCGCGCCGTGGTTCGGTTCTGGGCGCCCGACACGGGAGGCGTGCGGAACCCGCGCTTCGTGTTCGCGCGCGTGCTCGCGTTCGAGGCGCGGCTCGAGGCGCTGTCGGAACCCGACAGCGACACCGGAAACAGCGGCGAGTACCGCGCACGGCACGTGACGGCGGCGCTCGAGCGTCACGTCGCCGAAACGCTGCTCGCCTCCCTGCGCATCGATCCGGAGCCCACCGCCGACGAAATCGAGCGGCAGATCCAGAGCGCGCGCGCGTACCTCGTTGAGCGCGTGGGTGGCCGGGCCGCGCTCGCGCGCGCGGCAGAGGCGGAGGGCATCGGGGCTCGCGACCTCTATGACATCCTCAGGCGTCAGGCGCTCGCGAGCCTCTACCTGGATCGCATGGTGGCGCCGCTCGTCCAGCCGACGCTCGCGGAGCTCCGACGGGCGCACACCGCGCGCAACAACCCCTACCGCGATGCTCCCTTCGACGCCGTCCGTGAAGGGGTGCGCCGCTGGTACGTCGGGCGCAAGCTCGCCGAGGCCGTCCAGGCCTACTACCAGAACGCGAGGAGCCGCCTGCGCATCACCGTGCTCGGCGAGCTCCCCGGCGGCGCGTAGTCGAGTCGGCAGCTACCAGCGGACGTTGACCGTGGGCGGCTGAATCTCAGCCTCGGCGCGCGCGAGCTCCACGGTCACCTTGACCACGGCGGTGCCACGCCGGGCATCGAGGTCGAGGCCCTGCACTTTCGTGAGATCGGCGCGCGGCACCACCTGTTCGGTGCGGAGGGCGCGCACGATCTCCGGCGGGCCGAGCACGGTGACGTCGACGGTGCGCGGCACCGCGGTGGCACCCGGGACGCCGATGACTTCGACGGGGCGGTTCTCGAAGCGCGCCTCGCTCAGGCGCCGCGCGATGTGGACGCTCACGCTCGCGGAGCTCGGGCCGATGAACCGGACCCGCGAAGGAGGAGCGTCGATGGCGATCCGTCGGCGGTGGGTGCCCTCGCTGAGCCCGTTGACGTCGAACGGCGCGAGCCGCGCGAACTGCATGACCTCCACGAGGCTCTGCGGGCCCCGCACCGTGATTTGCGGCGGATCGACCTCGGGCTCGCCCTTCACGATGTAGCCGGCCGCGGGCTGCCCCGTGATCGAGGCCTGCACCGGGATTTGCCGCGAGATCACGTCCTCCCACTCGAGGTCGATGCTGGGCGGATCGATGATCGTGACGCGGGTATCGGGCGGGAGCTGGAACATGCTCTCGTCGAACACGATCTGCTCTTTGTGTCCCTGTCGGAGATCGAGCTCGACGGGCGGAACTCCGGTTTGTATCAGCCGATCGAGCGAGCGGGCCGGGCCGCGGAGCGTGACGTGGATGCTCGCGGGGATTTGCGTCATGAGCTCGCGATTCGCATCCTCGGCGGGAGGGCGGATCACCACGGCTACGGGGATGGTGCGTTGTTGCTCGTCTTGCTGGCCGTAGAGGAACGCGAACAGACCGACGGCGAGCGCGAGCGACACCGCCTTGAGCCCGACATTCTCGGTGAACGCTCCCTTGAGGAACGCGACGAACGCGGAGGACAATCGTTTCACTTGCTACCTGGGCCGGTCTCGGGACCGCCTCCCTCGGCCTTCTCGGTCTCGACGCGCGGTGTGCGCACCGGCGTGCGAATGGAGGCGGGCCCGGCCGTGCCGGGACTCGGTGTGGTCGGATGCGCGGGCCGGAGCGGCGAGGGCTCGCGCTGGCTGATGGGCGGCGGCGCTTCGCCGCCTTCCGCCATGAGGCTGATGCGGGGATGCTGCGCCTCGAGGTCGCGAGCGGTGCGCACGGTCTCGGGGGTGCGCACCACCTCGGTTTCGCGATGTCCCGCGGCACGCCGGCTCTTCTTGCGCACGTGCGGGCGGAACATGGCCTCGAGCATGGTGCGGAGCTTCGGCCCGTCGAGGTTCGAGGCGATGTTGCCGTTGAAGCAGAAGCTGATGTTTCCGCGCTCCTCGCTGACGATGACGACGACCGCGTCCGTCTCCTCGGTGATGCCGAGGGCCGCGCGGTGGCGCGAGCCGAAGCTGTCATCGACGACGCGACCGCCGTCCGTCATCGGGAAGAACACGCCGGCCTTGGCGATACGATAGTTGCGGATGATCACCGCGCCGTCGTGCAGCTTGTTCACGCCTTCGGGCACGAACAGGGAGACGAGGAGCTCCTTCGACACCTGCGCGTCGATGACGTGACCCTTGTGCACGCCGACGAACTCGTCGAGGTTCGCGTCCTGCTCGAAGGTGATGATGGCGCCGATGCGATGGCGCGCGAGCTCCGTCGCCGCTTCGACGACCGCGTCAATGACGCGCGACTCCTGCGAGCGCGCGAGGCCCCCGAACCAGGCTCGGCTGCCCACGCGCTGCAGCCCTCGCCGGATGTCGTTCTGGAACACCACGACGATGATCAGCAGCATGCTCGAGATCAGCGCGCTCATGATGCTGAGCACCGTCACGAGCTGGAACACGCGCGCCACGACGTAGAGCAGGAAGACCATGCCGAGGCCGAGGCCGACCTGCATGGCTCGCGTGCCGCGGAGCACGAGGAGCGAGCGGTAGATCAGGTAGTAGACGAGAAAGACGTCGAGCCCATCGCGCGCGAGCTGCAGAACCGAGCGGCTCTCGAGGTAAACGCGGAGGCCCTCAGGCATGGCGCACCTCGGCTCGCGGTGTTTCGCGGGCGGGCAGACCGTGGCGGATGGCGTGGGCCACGGCGAGCGCCTGGGCCACCTCCGCGACGTCGTGGACGCGCAGGACGCTGGCGCCGCGCTCGACGGCCAGCAAGCAAGCGGCGATCGTGCCGCCGAGACGCCGCTCCGGCGGAGCATCGTCGATGGCGGCGATGAACGACTTGCGGCTCGGGCCGACGACGAGCGGCGTGCCCACCTCGCCGAAGCGGGCGAGCCCCTGGAGCAGAGCGAACGAGTGGCGCGCGCTCTTGTTGAACCCGAGCCCGGGATCGAAGAACACTCGGTCGCGGGAGAGGCCGCGCTCGCAGGCCCGCTCCCGCGCGGCGTAGAGCTCGATGAGCACCTCGCCGACCACGTCGCGGTATCCGTTCTCCGGATGCTGCGAGAACCCGGGCATCTTCGACATGGGCCCGCGTGAGTGCATGAGCACCAGCGTCGCGCCGAACCGCGCGCAAACCGAGGCGAGCTCCGGGTCGGCGAGGCACGACACGTCGTTCACCAGGGAAGCGCCGAGGCGCAGCGCGTGCTCCGCCACCTCCGGGCTCGTCGTGTCCACGGAGACGAGCGCGCCGCGGGCGACCGCGTGACGCACGGCGGGCTCGATGCGCCGCAGCTGTTCCGCCGCGGGCACCGGCTCCGCGCCGGGACGCGAGGACTCTCCTCCGATGTCGAGGATGTCCGCGCCCTGGTCGAGGAGCTCGTCGATGCGTTGCGCTGCCGCCTCCGGTGTCGCGTGCCGCCCCCCGTCGTAGAAGGAGTCCGGCGTGACGTTGAGCACCCCCATGAGCGCCGCGCCGCGCGTTCGCCGGCGCCGTTCGATTTGCTCCGCCAGGGTGCTCACCAGATCGCCGTAGCAAGTCGTTTACTGCCGGGCAAGCTTCGCGCCAGGGAAAATTCGGGTTTCTCCGGTGGTTTTTCGGTTGAATCGATCTGCTACGATTTTCGTTCTGCTGCGTCGGAACGAGGTGGCGTACTCCCATGTGGCCCGAGCCCACTCCCACGGACGTTTTCATCGATCGCCGACGGCGCCTCCAGCAACGAATCCAGCGGCCCGCGCTGTTCGTGGCCGGCTTGGCGCGCCCTCGGAACTTTGCCGGAAACCCCTATCCGTTCCGGGCGGAGAGCCATTTCCTCTACTTCGTTGGGCGGCACATCGAGGGGGCGGCGCTGGTCGTCGGTCCGTCGGAAGCCGTGCTGTACGCGCCGGAGCCCGATCCCGAAGAAGAGCTCTGGACCGGCCCCATGCCGAGCCTCGATGAGCTCGCTGCCGAGTGTGGCTTGCCGGTGCGGCCCCTCGACGAGCTCCGGCCCTCGCCGGAAATGGCGACCCTGCCGGCACAAGACGCCGACTCCGCGGCTCAGCAGAGCGAGCTCTTCGGGCGTGAAATCGTGCCCGGGAGCGGCGACGACCTCGACGAGGCGAACGCCGTGCTGGCGGATGCCGTCGTCGAAATCCGGCTGCAGCACGACGCGGGCGCCATCGCCCAGCTCCGGCAAGCGGCGGCCGCGACGGCCCGGGCGCACCTCGCGGGCTTCCGCGCGACCAGCATCGGAGTGCGTGAAGCGCTCGTGCGCGCCCACATGGAGGCGGCGTTCGCCGCCTGTGGGTGCGTCCCCGCGTACGCCCCCATCGTCACGACCCACGGCGAGGTCCTCCACGCCATCCGGCAAGACCGGGTGCTCGGTGCGGGCGACCTCTTGCTCGCGGACGTCGGCGCCGAGACACCTGAGGGCTGGGCGGGCGACGTCACGCGGACGTGGCCGGTGAGCGGGCGGTTCAGCCCGACCCAGCGCGCGATCTACGAGGTCGTCCTCGCGGCCCAAAACGCGGCGATCGAGCGCGTGCGCCCCGGGGTGCGGTTCGCCGAGGTGCACCGCGTCGCAGGCCACGAGCTCGTGAAGGGGCTCGTCGCGCTCGGAATCCTCTCGGGGGATCCCGTCGAGCTCGCCGAGCTCGGCGCTGCGGCGCTGTTCTTCCCCCACGGCGTGGGGCACCTGCTCGGGCTCGACGTGCACGACATGGAGGACCTCGGGGATCGCGCCGGCTACGCCCCAGGGCGGTCGCGCTCGTCTCGACCCGGGGAGCGCTATCTGCGCCTCGATCGCGACCTTTTGCCGGGCATGGCCGTGACGATCGAGCCTGGGTTCTATCGAATAGTTCGCATTCTCGAGAGCCCGGACGAAGTGGGCGGGCTCGAGCAACACCTCAATCGCCGCGTGCTCGCCGAGTACGACGACGTCCGCGGCATTCGCATCGAGGACGACGTGCTCGTGACGGAGACCGGCGCGGAGGTGCTCAGCCGCGAGATCCCGAAGGAGCCCGCCGCCATCGAGGCGGCGCTCGCCGGCTGAGCCTGGACTTCGGGTTTTCCCCTCCGGTCCGGCGTCAGCCCGAAAAAATTTGGGCTGCGGGATCAGGCGAGCGCGCGTTCGAGCCGTGCTTCGGCCTCGAGGACCAGCGCGCTCGCGGTCGCGTCTACGGGAGCGACCTCGGCGACCACGTCCTCGGGCGGGGCCGCATCGAGGATCGCGCGCCGCGCGCGCTCCGCGCCCGGGAGCAGGTCGAAGGCCGGGATCTAGGGCGCCACCTCGTACGGGGATAGGCGGGACGCGCACGCCGCCGGCGCCATGCGGTGCGCGAGCGTGATCAAGGTGAGGTAGGTGGCGACGGGCCGGAACAGGCGCGGGTTCGTGACGTGCACCATCACGCCCTGGCAGATCGTGCCCGCGTGCTTCTCGAAGCTCGGACGGAAGCTGACGGGCCGAATCCATGCTCCCGGCACGCCCGTCTGCAGCACCGCCTGCGCGAGCTTCTTACCATCGAGGAAGGGCGCGCCGACGATTTGAAAGGGCGTGGTCGTGCCGCGACCTTCGGAAAGGTTCGTGCCTTCGACGAGGCAGCCGCCCGGGTACACGAGCGCCGTTTCGAGCGTTGGCATGTTGGGCGACGGCAACACGAAAGGCCGTCCCCAGGCCTCCGCCGTGCGGTGGCGCTCCCAGCCGAGCGTCGGCACCACGGAGATCGCCCCGTCCGGGCCGAGCGGGGCGCCGTCTCGCTCGAGGAACAGCGTGAGGATCTCGGCGACCGTGAGCGCGTGCCGGATCGGGAGCGGCTCGAGACCGACGAACGAGAGGAAGCCCTCGGCCTGGGGCGCTCCTTCGAGCGTCGACGGATCGCCCGAGATGGGGTTCGGGCGATCGAGGACGACGACGTGGACGCCCTGCGCCTGGGCCGCGCGGGCGGCGAGGAGCGCCGTCCAGACGTACGTGTAGTAGCGGCTGCCCACGTCGGCGAGATCGATGAGCAGCACGTCGAGCTCCGCGAGGTGCTCGGGGCGGGGCGTCAGCTCCGCGCGTGTGCGGCCATAGAGGCTGATGACGGGAGCTCCTGCGCGAACCGCGGTTCCGTCCTTGTCGGGATCCACGGGCTCCTCGGCTTGGGCGACCGCATCGAGCCCGTGCTCGGGGGCGAACACGAGCCGGGGGATGATCCCGAGCTCCTCGAGCACGTCGAGCGTGGCGAGCCCGCGCCGATCCACTGCGGCGGCGTGGGTCAGCACCCCCAACCGGGCATCTCGGAGTCGGCGGCGGAGGGCAGGGAGCTTTCCACTGTAGAGCTGGTCGATGCCGCACCACATGCGGTGGCATCTACCAGAATCTGCTCCAGTTTTCCTCGTTCCTCGCGAGGCCCGCCAGGCCGGCCACGTAACCGGTTGCGTAGCTCAGGGCTGCGGAATAGCATTTTTTGCACAGTGCGCCGCGTCTTGGTCGTCGATGACGAGGAGAACCTCCGGCTCGTGCTCCGCACCCTGCTGCGGCGGCACGGCTACGAGGTCGAGACCGCCAAGAATGGCGAAGAGGCCCTCGCGCTCGTCGATGGGTTCGGGCCCGACGTAGTCCTCACGGATGTGCGAATGCCCAAGATGGGTGGGCTCGACCTGCTCGAGACCCTGCGCGCCAAGGGCAACGACGCCACCGTCATCGTGATGAGCGCCTACGGCAACATGGATCTCGCCATCGAGGCCATGAAGGCGGGGGCGTACGACTACGTGCAGAAGCCCTTCAAGCCGGACGAGGTGGTGCTGACCCTGCGCAAGGCCGAGGAGCGGGAGGCCCTGCGGCGGGAGAACCGCGCGCTCCGCGACGAAATCCGCAAGGAGCACCGCTTCGAGGACATCCTCGCGAAGAGCCCGAGGATGCAGGAGATCTTTCGCACGATCGCGAAAATCGCCGACTACAAGACGACGGTCTTGGTGACGGGTGAGAGCGGCGTGGGCAAAGAGCTCATCGCGCGGGCCGTCCACCGCCGGAGCAGTCGGCGCGGTGGACCGTTCGTGGCGGTCAACTGCGGGGCGCTCCCGGAGAACCTGCTCGAGAGCGAGCTGTTCGGCCACAAGAAGGGGGCCTTCACCGACGCCGTGCTGGACCGCCGCGGGCTGTTCGAGGAGGCGAACGGGGGCACGCTGTTCCTCGACGAAATCGGCGAGCTCCCGCTCGGGCTCCAGGTGAAGCTTCTGCGGGTGCTCGAGGACGAGCGCATCCGCAGGCTCGGGGACAGCAAGGACGTTCAGGTGGACGTGCGGATCATCGCCGCGACCCATCGTGACCTCCTTTCGGAGACGAAGGCCGGGCGCTTCCGTGAGGACCTCTTCTACCGGCTGAACGTGCTCCACATCCACTGTCCGGCGCTCAGGGAGCGGCGCGAGGACATTCCGCTGCTCATCGAGCATTTCATCGCGCGCAACAACGCGCGGCTCGGGACTACGCTGCGCGGCATCGACACCGAGGCGCGGCGGCTCCTCTACGAGTATTCGTGGCCCGGCAACGTCCGAGAGCTCGAGAACACCATCGAGCGGGCGATGGTGTTGGCAGAGGGCGACCAGATCGTCGCGGCCGACCTCCCCGATCGAATTCGAGAGGCGCGCGACCCCGTCCAGCTCCAGCTCGCGAGCGGTGAGCTCAGCGTCAAAAAGACGATGCGCGTCATCGAGGAGATCCTCATCCGGCGCGCCCTGCAAAAGACCAAGGGCAACCGCACGCGCGCCGCCGAGGTGCTGGAGATCAGCCACCGGGCTTTGCTGTACAAGATCAAAGATTACGAGATCACGGATCTCTGAGCCGTCCCGTTCGCGGCACGAGGGACCCTCCCCGGCGGGCGCTGGGGCGGGTGGCGCGTTCCCAGCCGCGGGGCGCTCCAGGGATCCTCCCGCTCCGGCGAGGGCATTGCGCTCCGAGCGAACGCTGATTTAGCATCGCCGGCCATGAATCGGTTCGTGCTCGGAGTGCTCGGCGCTGCGATTTTCGGCTGCGGTCCTTCCTACGAGGGTCAGGGCGCCAAGACGCCCGACGAGATCCTCGCCGAACAGGAGGCGCTCGCGGCGGAGCAAGAGAAGCTGAGGCGGGACCCGAGCGACTACGCCGAGGTCGAAGCCACCGACGAAGAGAAGAAGCGCGCGTGGGACGAGCACTACGCGGAGCTCGAGCTCAAGCGCGCGGCGCGCTCGGCAGAGACGTGTCCGGAGTCGGTGACGGAAAAGGCGCCGAAGGGCAAGGCGCGCGTCACTCTCGTGTTCAGGAACGACGGGCACGTGCGCGAAGCGCGCATCGGCGATCCCTACACGGAAACGGTCGTCGGGAAGTGCGTGCTCCGCGCGATGGAAGCCGTGATCGTGCGTCCGTACGAAGGTCCCGAGAAGACGGTCGAGTGGGACATCGATCTCACGGGCGAGAAGAAGTCGGGCCCCGCGAGCTCTGGCTGAGCTCGGATTCGGCCTTCCTAGAACGCCGATCGGTTTGACCGATCGGCGTTCTAGCCTCGTTTCGTAGG
>CAYYWA010000091.1:0-17863 GCA_964475255.1 uncultured Sorangium sp. | reverse complement strand
CGGCGAGGCGCGCGTCGCATCGCGGCGAGCTTTGCCGCGTCTTCGGTGACAGGATGCGAGGGCGTTGCAGACCGAGCGCGCCCGACCTACGCCGAGCCCAATGTCCGAGCTGAACGAGCCGCAGTGCCAGGCCGTCGCCCACACCCGAGGGCCCCTCATCGTGTTCGCGGGGGCAGGCAGCGGCAAGACCCGCACGATCACCTATCGGATCGCGAACCTGCTCGCGACCGAGCGGGTCCCCCCGTACCGCGTCCTGGCGGTCACGTTCACGAACAAGGCCGCCGGCGAGATGCGCGAGCGGCTCGAGCGGCTGGCAGGCGCCGACGTCACGCGGGATCTCTGGATCGGCACCTTCCACGCGGTCTGCGCGCGCCTGCTCCGCCGCTATCACGCGGCCGTCGGGCTCGGACGCAACTACGTCATCTACGACGATGCGGACCAGAAAGCCCTCGTCGGCCGCGTGCTCAAGGACATGGGGCTCGGCGATCAGGCGTATCCACCGAAGCTCGTGCTCTCGCTCATCAGCCGCGAGAAGCGCGAAGGCTACTTGCCCGCCGACACGCGGCGCGAAGGCCGGCTCGATAGCACGCTCTGCGACGTCTACGAGCGCTACCAGGCCGCGCTCGTTCGTTCGGATGCCGCCGACTTCGACGACCTCCTGCTCTACGGGATGCGCATCGCCGAGAGCGAAACGATGGAAGGGGAAGAGCTCCGCGGCCGTTTTTCGCACGTCTTGGTCGACGAGTTCCAAGACACGAACCTGATCCAGTACCGGCTGATCCGGGCGCTCGCCGAGCGCACGCGCAACCTGTGCGTGGTCGGCGACGACGACCAATCGATCTACCGCTGGCGCGGCGCCGACGTTCGCCTCATCCGCAACTTCAAGCACGACTTCCCCGACGCCACGCTGATCAAGCTCGAGCAAAACTACCGCTCGACGGGCAACATCGTGGCTGCCGCCCTCGGCGTCATCCGCAATGCGCGCGAGCGCGAGCCGAAGGAGCTGTGGACGGACGCGCCGCCCGGCGAACGCGTGCGCATCCGCTCGTTCCTCGACGAGCGCGAAGAGTCGGCGTTCGTCGCGACCTCGGTGCAGCGCGAGGTCGCACGCGGCACCCGCGGCGACCAAATCGCGGTGTTCTATCGCGTCCACGCCCAGTCCCGCGCGCTCGAAGAAGCGCTCCGTGCCGTGAACGTGCCCTACCGGATCATCGGGGGCATGAAGTTCTTCGAGCGAGCAGAGGTCAAGGATCTGCTCGCGTACCTCCGCCTGATCCTGAACCCGAAGAGCGACACGGATCTGCTCCGCATCATCAACGTCCCGGCGCGGGGCATCGGCGACAAGACCGTCGACAGGCTGCTCGCGCGCGCCGCGGAAGACACGACGAGCGCCTTCGAGGCCATCGATCCGCTGATCGCGAGCGACGAGCTCGGCGGCGCCGCCAAGAAGAAGCTCGCCGCTTTCCGCGACATGGTGGGGGCGCTGCGCGACCGGGCCGACGGGCTCCGGCCCTCCGAGCTCGCACGGCGGGTGCTCGAAGCCAGCGGCTACGAGGCCGCGCTGCGCGAAGACGACAGCGCGGAAGCCGATGCCCGGCTCGGAAACCTCGAGGAGCTCGTGGGCGCCATCGCCGAATACGAGGAAGAGGCCGAGGACCTGGGGGAGACGCCGACGCTGGCCGGCTATCTCGAGCGCGTCTCGCTCGTGGCCAACACGGACACCGTGGCGCAGGGCAGCGAGATCAGCCTGATGACGGTGCACGCCGCCAAGGGCCTCGAGTTCGAGACCGTGTTCTTGACGGGCATGGAAGAGACGATCTTCCCGTACCGCGGCGTCGATCAACTCCGCGGCGACTCCGAGGAGGACCTCGACGAGGAGCGGCGCCTCGCCTACGTCGCCATCACCCGCGCGCGACGACGCCTCCTCATCAGCCACGTGAGCATGCGGCAGCTCTTCGGCCGCACGCACTGGCTCGAGCCCTCGCGCTTCCTCGACGACATCCCCGCCGAGGTGGCGGAGCGAGACGCCGCGCCGCGGTCGGAGCGCCCGCGGTTCGGGGGCGCGGACGCGTATCGGTTCCGCGCCTTCGAGCGCCCCTGGAAAGAGAAGCCGAAGCTCGCGCCGGGCACCCGCATCGTCGAGCGCGACGAGCCGGTGCCCTCCGTCGCGGACGACTGGGACGGACCGGAGATCGTGCTCCGACCCGGCGCGCCCGTGCACCACGCGACGTTCGGCCGGGGTGTCGTGGAGTCCGTGGAACCGGGCAGCTCCCCCACCGTGGTCGCCCGCTTCGCGAGCGTCGGCAGGAAGCGCGTGAAGGCGCAGTTTCTCGAGCTTTCGCCTCGCCACCCCAGCACCGGAGAGCCATGAACAAACGACTCGCCGCCCTGATCCAAATGACCCGCGCGGGCACCCAGGATCCGTTCGCGTGGTACGCGCTCGCGCTCGAATACAAGAAGGAGGGGCAGCTCGAGGACGCCCTCGCCACGTTCACGACCCTCCGCGAGCGGAGCCCGGACTACCTCCCGATGTATCTCATGGCCGGGCAGATGCTCCTCGAAGCCGAACGCCGCGAGGCCGCGCGCGAGTGGCTCGAAGCCGGGATCGCGCTCGCCCGGACGAAAGGCGACGGCAAGACGCTCTCCGAGCTCGAAGCCGCGCTCGACGAAGCCTCCGAATAGTCCCGAGCCGTCGCGCTTCCTCGCCGAGCGATGGCCGCGTTTCGCATCCTCGAGCTCGCCGGAACCGGCGGCGTGCGCGCGATCGAGGAAGGCGCCGTCGGCCCTCCCGAGGCGGGAAATCGGCGGTGGATAGACCTCGCCGATCCCGACCCCGGTTCGCTCGAAATCCTGCGTGCTCGCTTCGGGTTCCATCCGCTCGCCATCGAAGACTGCGCCCAGCTCGACCAACGACCGAAGCTCGAGGAATACGGCGATCACCTGTTCCTGGTCACCCAGGGGTTCACGTGCGCCGACCCACACATCCGCGAGCTCGAGCTCCACGAGCTGCACGCGTTCCTCGGCGAGGGATATCTGGTCACGGTGCACGCGGGCACGTTGCCCGCGCTCGAGAGCGTGTGGCGCCGAGCGACGACCGACAGCGCTCTCTTCGAGCACGGGATGGACTTCGTGTACTACCTCGTCGCCGACGCGCTCGTGGACATGAATTTCCCGCTGCTCGATCGCATCGCGGACGAGCTGGAGTCCATCGAGGACGCCGTCCTCGAGCGCCCTCGGCCCGCCGAGCTCCCGCGGATCTTCGAGCTCAAGCGTCATCTCGTCGAAATGCGCAAGGTGCTCTCACCCCAGCGCGACACGATCGCGATGCTCGTCCGCCTCGGCGAAGCTCGGGTGAGCGAACGGACCGCGCTCTATCTCCGCGACGTTCACGACCACCTCGTTCGCCTGAACGAGTCGATCGAAGCGAACCGCGATCTGCTCGGCAACGCGCTCGACGCCTATCTCTCCACGGCTTCGAACCACACGAACGAGATCATGAAGTCGCTGACGCTCCTGAGCGCGGTGTTCCTCCCGCTCTCCTTCCTCGTCGGCTTCTTCGGCCAGAATTTCCGGAGCCTGCTCGGCGTCGAGGGCTGGACCGAATCCCGCGCGCTGGCGACGACCATGCTCGCCCTGTGCTTCGTCCTCCCCGCCGCGATGCTCCTCTGGTTCCGACACAAGCGCTGGTTCTGACGGCGCTCGGGTCAGGCTGAGAGCGTGGTGGCGACGCGCTGGAGGGTTTCGCCGGCGCTCCCCTCCACCTTGAGCGCGGCGATGCCGTCCGCGCGGGTCACGCCGCGGTTCACGAGATAGACGGGGACGCCGAGCGCGGCGGCTTTGCGGGCGAAGCGATAGCCCGAGAAGACCATGAGCGACGAGCCGACCACGACGAGCGCCCGCGCGGCGAGCAGCGCCGTTTCCACGCGGCGCACGCGCTCCGCGGGCACGTGCTCGCCGAAGAAGACGACGTCGGGCTTCAACACACCGCCGCAGCGGGGGCAGTCCACCACGTGAAAGCCTTCCGGAGAAGCAACCTCCGCGTCGCCGTCGGGAGTCATGGCGGTCGCCTGCCCGGAGAACTCGGGGTTCGCGCGCTCGAGCGCCGCCTGCATCTCGGCGCGCGGGAGCACGAACGCACAGGCGAGGCAAATCACGCGATCGATGCGGCCGTGGAGATCGACGACGGCGCGGCTCCCGGCGGCGTCGTGGAGCCCGTCTACGTTCTGCGTGACGAGCAGCTCGAGCTTCCCGCGCTCCTCGAGCGCGGCGAGCGCCTGGTGGGCGGCGTTGGGCCGCGCCGCGCGGAGGAGCTCGAACCCGACGAAGCTTCGCGCCCAGTACCGCTTTCGCACCGCCAGGGACCCCAAGAAATCGCGATACTCGACCGGCCGGCGGTGCTTCCACTCGCCCCGCTCGTCGCGATAGTCCGGAATCCCCGACTCCGTGCTGACTCCGGCGCCGGTGAGCACGAGCACTCGACCGCCGGCGAACACGTGGGTCAGCCGTTCGAGCGCGCTCGCCCCGTCGACGCGAGGGGACTCGGCCGTATCCATCGAGACCAAGTCTTCGGCGGAGCCCCGCGCCGTCAACCCGGGCTCGGGATGCTCATCGCCGTCCCCTTGCCGAGCACCTCCGCCACCATGGTGCGACGCACGAAGCTCTGCTGAAAACCCGGGTCGCGGATGTAGCCGAGCAACTTCCGCACGTACTCGGACGCGCGGCGTCGCGCCTCTTCCGCCTGGGGAGAGCCCGCCTTGCGCAGCGCCTCCCAGCAGAGCACGCGCGTGTGCAGGCCGTACTCGGAGCCCTGGAGCGTGTCGATGGCGCCCATCGCCGTCGTCGCGAGCAGGATGCCCGTGTGCTGCTCCCTCATCTCGACGCGAGCGCAGGCCTCGAGGGCCATCGCGTAGAAGTGGAACGCGACGTACGCCTGCGCCTCGGCCGCCTGGCGCGCGTCGAAGGCGTGCAGCACGGCACGCGCCGGATCGTTGCCGAGCCGGGCGAGCAAGGCGCGCAAGATCTTCTCGTGCACGGAGTCGTAGGTGCTGCCGGTCACGGCGGTGAGCGCCCCCGCGTCGCCGACCAGCGGCTCGGCGGCGCTCACGTTGCCGACCTCGATCAGCACCTCCGCGAGCGAGAGCAGCGTGTCGGCGCGTGAGTCCTGATCGCCGTAGCGCTCGTGCGCGTCGCGCGCTCGGTGCATGTAGGCGAGCGCGCGCTCGAAATCGCCGAGGCTCGCGTAGCATTCACCGATGGTGTTCAGGGTCTTCGCGATCTGGAAGCGACCGCCGATCGAGAGGTCGATGCGGATCGCCTCGAGCGCGAGCGCGATCCCATCCTCGAAGCGCCCGAGCACGAGCAGCCCGTAGGCGAGCGAGTTCTTCGCCCGGGCTTCGAGGCGCCGCGCGCCGGCCTTGCGAAACACCGCCACGGCCTCCGCCTGCGCTTCGATGGCCTCGTACACGCGCCCGACGCGCCGGAGCAGCGTGCCGCGGAGGCGGAGCAGCTCGGCCCGGAGCCGCGCCGGCACGTCGCTGCCGTCGGCGAGCGTGCGGGCGCGATCGATGGCGGCGAGCGCGCCCTGCATGTCGCCGATGTCGTGCAGGATCTCGGAGATCAACATGCGCGCCTGCACCAGCAAGAGCGGCGTCTGCGCCTTCTCGGCCACGGCCTCCGCGCGCTGCGCCGAGGCGAGGGCCTTTGCGAGGCGCGCCGCATCGAGCTCGAACTGCGCCGTCGAAAGGAGCGCTACGGCCACCCAGTATGGCTTCTCGCTGTTCCGCGCGAATTTCCGGAGCTGAACGAGGTGACGACGCCGCTCGCGCCAGCGCCCCTGGGCGCGGCACAGCGCCTCCATCGCCTCGTGCACCTCGAGCAATCGAAAGTCGTCCGGCGGAAGCAAGAGCAGCGCCCGCCGGTAATAGCGCTTGGCGAGCGGCGTTTGATAGCCGGCCCGCGCGGCGTTCGCGGCCTCGAGGTAGTAGTTCGCCGCCTCGCTCTTCTCGTTGCCGCGCGCGAAGTGACGGGCGACGACGGCCGCGGTGAGCCCGCGGGCGAGCGGCGTCTTCGCGAGGTGCTGTCCGAGCCGCTTGTGCATCTTCACGCGACGGCGCCGGTCGAGCGCGCGATAGGCGACGTCGCGCGTGAGGGGGTGGCGCACATCGACGAGCTCCGTCTTGAGGTCGCAGAGCCCGCGCGCGCAGAGCCGCGCGATGGAGTCGGCCGTGGCGGCGCCGCTCAGCGCGTCGATGTCGTCTTCCGAGAGCGGCCCGCCCGCGACGGACAACCACTCGATGACGGCGTGCTCCTCGTCGGGCAGCTCGTTGAGGCGATCGGCGATGAGCTGTTCGAGCGTGGAGGGCAGCGTGAGCCCCACGTCCTCGCTGCGCTCGGTCTGCACGAGCCGCGGGCGCCCCTCCTCCACCTCGCGAATCTCGAGCATGCCGCGTTCGAGCAACGCGTCGACCATCTCGAGCAAGAAGAACGGGTTGCCGGCGGCGCGCGGGACGAGCTCCGCGCACACCTGCGCGACGCCGTCGCTCACTCCGAGCCGCGCCTGGAGCAAGCGAATCTGTTGCTCGGAGGTGAGCCCCTTGAGGTCCACGCGCACGAGCCCCTCGATGTGCGGGAGCACGCGATCCTCGGGGCGCGTCGCGAGCAGGGCCAAGACCGGCAGGGCGTCCTTGCGCCGCGCGAAGTCGGCGAGCAGCTCGAGGCTCTGGCGATCGGCCCACTGCAGCCCGTCCACGACCAGCACGAGCGGCCCCGTCGCCGTCGCGCGCGCGAAGAACGCGCGCAGGCCCGCCGCGATGAGCTTCTGGTTCTGCACGACGTCGGCCTCGTCGGCCGCGGGCCGCAGTCTCCCGGTCGCGAGCTCGGCCATACGCTCGACGATCTCGGCGCCGTTCTCCGCGTGCGCGTACTCGCCGAACGCCGCCATCACGAGCTCGCGCACCTGCTCGATCGGCTGCTCGACGCGCGTCTCGGTGAGCTCGCGCACCCACTCGCTGACCGTCGAGAACGGGATCTCGCTGAGCACGGGCGAGCACTCCACGCGCAGCACGTGCGCGTCGGGCGGCAGCTCGCTCAGGAACGCCGCGAGCAGCGCGCTCTTGCCGATGCCCATCTCGCCGTGGATCACGCGCACCGCGACCTGTCCGGGCCCCTGATCGCTGCCGACCGCGCCGTAGTACGCGGCGTGCAAATCGGCGAGCTCCGCGTCGCGTCCGATCAGATCGCTCGGAAGCGCCGCCATCTCCTGGAGCTTCTCTTCGCGCGTGTGCGGCCGGAGCAGCGCATAAATGCGCATGTTCTCCGGCAGGCTGCGCTCGGCCGCGTCCGGGATGCGCACCGTCGGCGCGTCGCCCCAGACGAAGTCGCGGCGAACGAGGCGATAGAGTCCCCCCGCCACCCAGGAGATGCCGGGCGGCGCCTGCTCGCCGAGCATGTCGGCGAGGTACGCCGCCGGCTCGTGGAGCTCGTGCTGCACGAGGTGCCCCGCGCGATCGCGCTGCCCCGAAGCGATGCCACGCACGATGCCCACCGCGGCGCGCAGGTGGACGGGCAGGTCCTCGGAGGCGCCGCGGATCACTTCGTGGACGTCGATCGCGAGCCAGACCGCGTCCGCCGGCGCGCGCGCCGGGGTAGCCGTGAGGCCGATCGTCGCGCGCGCGGCGAGGCTCGACCAAAATCCGCCGCCGACCGCCTCCGGCGCTTCCCACGAGAGGTGCGCGCCGCGCCGGAACGCGGCCTCCTCGAGCGTGCTGCGGAGCTGCTCGAGCACGCGGCTCGACGGACCCGGACCGATCGCCTCGACGAGCTCGCTCGCCCCGTGAAGGCGGAGCTTGAGCACCGCCACGTGCCGCACCTCGCGGGCGGCGCGGTCCAGGTCGTCGGGATGACTCGGACGCCCCGGCCCGGTGTGCTCGTCGTCCGTCTTCGTGCTCGCGCGCCCGGCGCGGAGGCGAAGCGCGGGATCTTCGGCGGACTCCGGACCGTACAGGCTCTCCGAGGCGTGCTCCGAGCCCGATGGCTCGCTCGGCGCCATCGATTCGCGCGTGACGATCTGGGCGATCACCGTCTCGAGCACGTGCGAGTCGACGAGCTGCTGACGCTGAATGAGAGCCCGACTGATGCCGGCCGCGAGCTCACGCGCGGTCTGGAAGCGCTGCTCGGGATCCCGAGCGAGCGCGCGCATCACGAGCTCCTCGAGCTCGGGAGGCAGCTCGCGCACGAACGTGCTCGGCGGCTCGACGTGACCGCTGCGCACGGCCTCGAGCAGCTCCGGCCCCTCCGCATCGCCGTGGAGCGGTCGCCCCGTGAGCAGCTCGTGGAAAACTACGCCGAGGGAGTAAATGTCGGTCCGTCGCGTGACGTGCTCGCCGCGCGCCTGCTCGGGAGACATGTACGCGGTCTTGCCCTTGAGCACGCCGGGCTCTTCGCGAAACAGGTTCGCGGAAGCGATCCCGAAGTCGGCGATTTTGACGGCCCCGTCGTAGCTGAGCAGGATGTTCTGCGGCGACACGTCGCGGTGAACGATGTCGAGCGGTGCGCCCGCTTCGTCCTTGCGCTCGTGCGCGTAGTGCAGCCCCTTCGCGACTTCGGCGATGATGTAAGCCGCCACGTAAGGCGGAATCCGCTGGCCCCGCGCTTGCGCGGCTCGCATCAGCCGTCGAAGGTCCGGACCTTCGACGTACTCCATACTGAGGAGCTGGCCCTCGTCGCCGTAGTCCTGAAAGTCGTAGACCTGAACGATGTTGGGGTGATTGAGGCGTGTCGCGAGCTGCGCCTCTTCGGCGAACATCGTGCGGAAACGCCGCGAGCTGCCGAACGCCGGCAGGATGCGCTTGAGCACGAGCAGCTTGTACGTGCCCTCCGCGCCCCGCTTCTTCGCCAGGAACACCTCGGCCATTCCGCCCGTCCCGAGGCGCCTCCCAATCTCGAAATCCGCGAGACGTTTGGGCGTCGGCCGGTCGGAGGGCTCGCTCATGGTTTCGTCGAATAGTACATCGACCCGGAACTCGTCCCGAACGGATAAGGTCTTCTCGGGGAATCGGAGCGCTGCCGTTCGCCCCCGGCGCGGACGCCACGGAGGCGAGGTCCGATGAAGAACGCGTTACCGCCGAGCCGCGCACGCGTGGTAAGGTCCGCCGCGCGAAAAAAGCCACGCATCTTGCGAACGTGGCCCGTAAGCGCGCGGAGGAAGCGATGCGACTGTGCTTGGCCTTGGCATTGGGTTCCGTTCTCGTGAGTGCACCCGTCTATGCGCAGGACGACGACCGGAAGAAAGACGAGAAGACGGGCACCGGCACGAGCATGGATACGGGCGACCCCGCCTACACGGAGACCAGTGACGAGGGTCCCTACAAGCCCGGCGGGGTCACGAAGAAGAAGAAGGGCGACGCCGCGCCGAAGGTGCGTCGGGGCAAGAAGGAGAAGTTCCAGCCGCGGCCGCGCGATCCCTTCGTCGTGTTCCTCGAGCCGTTGGTGGGATTCGGGAGCACCCGGTTGCCGGGGCCGGTCACGGAGAGCAGCACGGGGGATGCCACGCTCCTCGCGTTCCAGGCGGGCGGCCGCTACGATCTCACGCCCAAGCTGAGCTTGGGGCTGGAGCTCGGCTGGTCCACCGCATCCGTCGAGACGACACCGGGCGCCTCGGTCTCCGCGACGGCGTTCGCCAACCCGGTGATCCTCGGCGAATACCGCCATTCCCTGTCCCTCGCGACGACGCTGCCCCTCTTCGCCGGGCTCGGCATCCCCATCGGGCAAGGCGATCCCAGCCCGGGCACGACCGACACGGTCGGCGCGCGTCAGGCAGGGATCAATGCCCTCGCCGACGCGGCGCATGGCTTGCTCGAGCCCGAGCTCTATCAGCCCGAGCGGCTGCCCATCCTGCTCGGCGTCGGCCTCCGCCACGAGATGAAGGGACTCGAGCTCCACGCTTGGACGAAGTTCGTCTTCGGGATCAACGTCGGCGGCGACCTTCAGGATCCGTCCTACTTTCCGACCGGCACCCTCAACCTGAACACGGTCGCGATCCGCAACGTGACGCTCGTCGGGCTCACGGTGGACGTCCTCGAGAAGCCGGAGCTCTGGGCGGGCGTGGACGCGTGGCTCGCGACCCGCCTGATCGATCCCATCGAGTTCGAGTCGGGCGCCACGCAGCCTTCGGATCTGCAGTTCGTGATCGAGCCGCGGATCGGCGCCCGTTTCGGGAAAATTCGGCCGAGCCTCGGGTTCATCCTGCCACTCGGGGGCCAGGCCGGGGATATCTGGGCCATCCGCCTCCACGCAGACTACGCGTTCTGACCGATCGCGGCGTCCCTTGGTCCTCGGCCGAGCCCGGGGACCGAGGTGGGCGGGGGGAACGCCCGCGCGTCGGGAACGCTGCGCTTGACCGGGGAAGGAGCGGTGTACACTTCCGGGATGCTCCGATCACGCGTGCGCTCGTCCCTTCTCGCGGTGGCGTTCGCGGCAAGCTCGCTCGGCTGCGGTGGGGGATCGCCCCCGACGGCACGCGATCCGAGCGCGGCAGGTGCCGCCGTCCCGCTCCGCCCCTTGTCGGTCAGTGAGGCGGATTTCGCGGAGCGCACCTATCAGCTCCTTCTCGACCCCGAGCCCTCGGGGGAACGTCAGAACCTGCTCGCTGGCGTCGTGCGCCGGCAGCTCGCGCGGGCGGAGGCGCGCTTTTCGCACGGCAGCGAAGCCGCGGGGCTCCGCGCCTTGCTCGGCGCGTTCTTGCTCGTGCGAAATGGTGAGTTCCACCCGGAGCTCGTTCGGGGCACGGAAAAGACGCTCTGGTCGGGGGCCCGCGAGGTCTCGCGGCTCGGGCACGAGGGGTACGCCCTGGCGCTCTATTCGCTGCTCTTGCGACAGCTCGAGGAGGGGGCCGCCCGCGCCGAGGTGCAGGAGCACCTCGATGCGATCGAGGAGTTCTCCCGTGCGACCCGCGGCGGCGGTCCGCTCGAGGCCGCGAGCAGCGAAGCCCGCGTCGCGCTGCAGCGCGCCCTGCTCGAGCCTACGGACGCGGCGCTCACGGACGCGCGCGAGCGCTTGATCGCGTGGGTGCGCGGCGCGCTCGAGGCGAACTCGAGCGAACAAGCGATGCGCACGGAGTTCGATCAGGACGAGACCTACGAGGCGTATCGCGCGCTGCGCGGCGGAACGATCGCGCTCGTCGCGCTCTACCTCCGCCACGGGGACGCCGCCGGGGCGCTCTCGGCGCTCCAACAGTCGGAGCTCGAGCGGCTCTTCCCTCCCGAGCTCGCCGAGCAGCTCGAGCGCGCCGCCGAGGATCGGGACGCCGACGCCTGGGTGCAGCTGTTTCGCCTGTTCGAGTCCGCCGCCGAGAGCGGGAGCTCCCTCGCGGTGATCGATCCGCAGCCGATGGCCGCAGCGGCGTTCGGCTCGGCGCTCGAGCTCTATCGCACGCAGCCCGGCGCGCTCGAGGCCGCGATGCCGCTCGCCGCGCAGCTCGTGAAGTACGGCATGGCGGAGGTGGCGAGCGTCGTCCTCACGCAGACGATCACCGAGAAATCACCGGCAGCCCACGTCGGCGTCGCGCTCGCCATGGTGCTCAACTCGATGGTGGCGGAAGACGCGGAAGGGCAGCTCGACGGGGCACGGCGCACCTTCGTCGGCGCGGAGCGGCTGCTCGCCCTCGCCGAAGGGCCGTCCTTCCGCGGCAAGGTCTCGCCGAGCGCCGCGCGCGTGCGCTACGTGATGGCGGCGCTCGAGGCGCGTCACGGCGATCTGACGCGCGCGCTGCCGCTCGTGAAGCAGGTGCTCGCGGTCGAGCCGAGCGCGGACGCGTTGATGCTGCTGACCTCGATCCAGCGCCAACAGGGTCAGTTCGACGCGGCGCGGGCCACGCTCGACAAGGTGATCGGCATCGCCAAGAAAAATCAGGATCTCGCGCTCGAGACGGACGCGATGATCCAGAAGTTCGAGATTTTGCGCGACGCCGGGCAGAGCGAGCAGGCCGGCATCGCGCTCGAGGCCGCGCTCGTCAAGGCCGTCGAGGCGCAGCGACAAGGCCGCCCCGGGCCGAGCCAGGCGCGCGTCGAGCGCCTGCTCGCGCGCGTGCTCGAGCAGTACGACAACCAGCCGGGAGTGCGCCGAGCGACTCAGCGCGCGTATGCCGCTGCGAACGGAGACGTGCGCCAGCTCGCCGCGACGGTCCTCGACGTCTCGCGTCGCGCGTTCACGCAAGGCGATCTCCAGGCAGCGCGCGCGGCCGCTCAGCGAGCGATCGAAGCGAGCCTCGGTCCCGACGAGATCGTGTACGTCGCGCTCTGGCTGCAGCTCCTCGAGCGGCGTCTAAAGGTGCCGAGCGACGGAACCGTGGAGGAGGCGTACGCCACCATCGAAGAGGCCTCTGGCTGGCCCGCGAAGCTCCGCGCGTGGGCACGGGGCAAGCTGAGCGACGTGGATCTCCACGCGGTCGCGCGCGACGAGGCCGAGCGCACGGAGGCGCGCTTCTACACCGCGCTCGCGAAGCTCCCGCCGGGCGCCCCCGAGGCGCGCGTCGCGCTCCGCGAGATCGCGACGAGCGGCGCCGTCGACCTCATGGAGGTCACGATCGCGCGCGACCTGCTCGCGCCTCCGACCACGTACGTGCTCCCCGAGCGCATCGCGATTCCGTGATCCGGCGCCGCAGCGCGGAGCGCCGCTCACACGCCCTCGAAGAAGTCGACCTTGCCGGTGACGAGGTCGTACTCCGCCCCGACGATGAGCATGCCGTCTTCGAGGATGAGCTGCTCGAGGAGCATCGAGCCTTGGCGCAGGTGCGCGACGGCCATGCGCACGTTGGCGCGCACGCACTCACGCCAGAGTCGCGGCGCATCGAGATCGCGGTTGGCGCTCATCACGCTGTCCACCGCCGGGCGGATTCGACTCACGATCGAGAGCTGATTGCGCGAGGAGGGCCCACGCGGCGCGCTCAGCGCCTCGAGCGTCGCGCCGACGGCGCCGCACTGCGAATGACCCAGCACCACGACCAGACGGGTCCCGAAGCGCTCCGCGGCGTACTCGATGCTGCCGATCTGCGAGGGGGCGACGATGTTGCCCGCGACGCGGATCACGAACAGCGTCCCGAGCCCCTGGTCGAACAGGATCTCCACCGGAACGCGAGAGTCCGAGCAGGCCAGGACGATCGCGAACGGCTGCTGACGCCCGGCGTGCTCCGCGCGCATCAGGCCGCTCTGCAGCGCTTCCACGCTGCGCACGTTCGCCGCGAAGCGCTCGTTGCCGGCCCGGAGGAGCGCCAGCGCCTCCGGCGCGGGGATTCGCCCCTCGGGGGAGCGCGCGTCAATCGTCATCCGGCTCCTATAGCTCAGGCCGGAGCGCGGCCGAGCAGCTTCGTCGTGAGGTGCTCGCCCAGCTCGTCGACCATCAGCCGCTCGATGGCGGCCTCCTTCTCGGCGCGTTCTGCCACATCGTAGACGAACTCGATGCCCATCCCCGCGGGGCTCCCCGGGTCGCCTTCCCCAGCGGGCACGATGCGGGCGACCCTGCCCCGGAGCCGAAGGGGCTCCTCGAACCCGGGCACCACGAGCGCGAACGAGAACTCGGTCCCGATCGGCAGCGGCTTGTCCGTCGCGATGAAGGTGCCGCCACGCGAAATGTTGCGCGTGTAGTCGGCAAAAAATGTGTTCTTCTGCTTGTACTCGACCTTGAGCTCAATCGGAGCCCGCGGCGTTCGGCGACGTTCATGCATGGGCAACGCTCATCGGGGGCGGGGGCGGAGCCCCCGAGCATTCGCCGGCCCGTGATGCTATGCACGGCGGGGTGTTCGATCCGTACGAGGTCCTCGGCGTCTCACGAGGAGCCACCGAAGCCGAAGTCAAAGCCGCGTTTCGCCGGCTGGCGGCCCAACACCATCCGGATCGGAATCCCAACGATGCCGACGCACAGACACGGTTCAAGCGGATCAACCAAGCCTATCAGATCCTGAGCGACCCCGACAAACGGGCCGCGTACGACCGTTACGGAGAGGCCGCCTTCAGCCCGGGGGGCGGAGGCCCCGACATCGCCGACTTCGGGGGACTCGAGGACCTCTTCGGCGACCTCCTGGGTGCGTTCGGGTTTCGGGGAGGCGACCGCGGAACCCTGCGGAAGACCATCGAAATCAGCTTCGAGGAGGCGGCTCACGGCGCCCGGCGCGAGCTCACGTACGAGCGGCTCGATCTCTGCTCTCGCTGTGATGGCCGCGGCGCCGAGCCTTCCACCCGCGTCGAAACCTGCGGCGCCTGCGGCGGGCGCGGGCGCGTCCGCTTCCAGCAGGCGCTCTTTCCGATCGCGGTCGAGCGGCCCTGTTCGCGGTGCCGGGGAACGGGTCGTATCCCGACCGTGCCTTGCAGCCTTTGTGGGGGGAGCGGGCTGTCGAAGGCGCAGCGGCGGCTCGAGATCGAGATCCCTCCGGGCATCGAGTCGGGCAGCGTGCGCATTATCGAGGGCGGCGGGAATCGCCAGCGCCCCGACCGGCCCGCGGGTGATCTCGAGATCGTCGTGCACGTGGCCGAGCATCCCTTCTTCCGGCGCGATGGAGACGACATCCTCTGTCGCATTCCCGTTTCGTTCAGCCAGGCCACCCTGGGGGGCGAAGTGGAGGTGCCGACGATCGACGGCCGCGCGTTGCTCCGCATCCCGCCCGCGACGCGCGTCGGCACCATCCTCCGCATGAAGGGCAAAGGGATGCCGCATCGGGTCCGCTCGGGACGCGGCGACCAGCTCGTCGAAGTGACCGTCGAGATACCGTCGAAGTTGAGCGAGCGCGCTCGGCAGCTCATCGAAGAGCTCGGGCGCGAGCTCGGCGAAAATGTCCAGCCCCAACCGGCGAGCTTCATGGAGAAGCTCCGGGGCTTGTTCGGCTGAGGATGACGATGGAAGCGAAGCGAATCGGAATGGTCGGCGCCGGCAACATGGCGAGCGCCTTGATCCGCGGCATGCTCGCGAGCAAGCGCGTGGCTCCGGAGCAAATCCGCGCGAGTGACGAGCGCAAGGAACGCCTCGTCGAGATCGAAGCGGAGTACGGCATCCGCACGCATCACGACAACCGAGAGCTCGTCTCGTGGGCGAACGTGGTCGTCATCGCCGTCAAGCCGCAGGTCGTGGACCGCGTGCTCGGGCAGCTCGGCCAGGTTTTCCTGCCGGATACGCTCGTCGTTTCGATCGCCGCGGGCGTTCCGATCCGTGCGCTCGAGGCGCGGCTCCCGTCCTCGGTGCGGGTCGTGCGTGCGATGCCGAACACCGCGGCCATCGCGCTCGCCGGGGCCACGGGCATCGCGCCCGGCTCCCGCGCGACGCCGGCCGATCTCGAGATCACGCGCGCGCTGTTCGACGCGACCGGCCGCTCGGTGGTGCTCGACGAGAGTTTGATCGACGCCGTCACGGGCCTTTCGGGCAGCGGCCCCGCGTACGTGATGCTGATGATCGAGGCGCTCGCCGACGGCGGCGTGAAGGTGGGCTTGCACCGCGACACGGCGCTCCTGCTCGCGGCCCAAACCGTCTACGGCTCCGCGAAGCTCCTGCTCGACACCGGCGAGCACCCAGGGCGTCTCAAAGACATGGTGACGAGCCCAGGGGGCACCGCGATTGCCGGACTGCACACGCTCGAGTCCGGCGGGCTCCGGCGCACGTTGATCGACGCCGTGGACGCGGCGACTCGCAGGGCTCAAGAGCTCGGCGAGCAGATGGCGAAAAAGCTCGAAATCGGCTGACGGCGCGCTTCGCGTCCGCGAACGGGCGAGGACGGCAGCGGCACAAAATAAAGTGTCCGCGTGAAGGGGCCGGGGGGGGGCCAGCCTCGCTCCCCGCGGACGCAATTGCATTACCAGTAGCCCGCTCTGAAAGCAAACCCCTTCGTGCGCGCTTTCGATCTCCCAAACACGCAGAGAGCGTCCTCGACCATCGGGGTTCTGCTCAACCGAGAGGGTGAGCCTCTTCGGGTCTCGAAAAGGGGCGCCCCGGACCGCTGGCCGCCCGTCGCGCACGGGTGCAGCGGGCTCGCTCTGTCATTCGCCACATCGGTCCGAAACTCCCACTCTCGGATGGACGGCTAGTCGCAGCGAAATTCTATGCGGCGGCCGCCCTCGGCGCGATCGGTCAGGACGAGGGGAACGGCCTCTGCACGCGGACTCGAAGGGGTGGCGCGGGCGGGAACGGTGCGAACCGCGCGATCCGCCTGAGCCGCGAGCGACTGAACGCACACTCCGTACGGAGTGGCGATGAAACGCCCTTCGACGGTGCGCGCCGAAAGCTCCGATAGTTTATCGGGGAACTCTACATGAGGCTCCACGTTGAGGGGCCCTTCGAGCAGATAGCCTTCCTCGTCTTCGGTACAGACACGCGGCAGTCGCGCGAGGGCGCGCGCCGGGATCTCGATGGGAGCATCCGTTTTGCCGGTGCGGGCGTCGATCGGGAACACGTACCAATTCGCACCTCGCATCCAGATGCCGAGGCTTTCTCCACGGGTGCTGCGCACGAGCAGGGGCACGCCGGCGCGACCGAGCGGCACGTCCCGGTACTCGCCGAGCAGGCGCGGACCGTTCGCCTCGAGCGCGAAGATCCGAACCGTTCGTGCGTCTTGTTGCGTGGCGATGTGCCAAACGGGCCCGAGGCGAACCGCGGAGGTGAGCGTCCCGATGCCCTGGCGCGACGCGTTGCCAATCGGACGAATCGGGCGGTTTTCCTCGACGATGTACAGGTCCGTCGTTCCTCGGGAGCTGACAGCGAGCACTCCTCCACGACCGGAGGGATCGAGGGCGAGCCGCCACGAAGCGGCGCCTGCCCCTTCGTAACCGAACGCTTCGGCCGCCTGATCCAGGTCGGGCCAGGGACTCGCGGAAGCGGTCGTCGCCCAGACGCCATTTTGGGTTTGGAAGCGGTCCGCGACGCGAACCAGAAAGCTGCCGTGCCGAGAGAGCGCCGTCTGGCGAGGTGCCCAGAGATAGGCGCGCAGCTGCACGAGCTCCGCCTCGGTCCCGGTGTCGAAGCCCACGGTATTCGGGCCGATGGTCGGCGCCGGGACTTCCAGCAACGGCAACCACGGAGCGTGGGCATGCGCGGTCACGCCCGTCGGGGCACCGCGCCGCGCGACGAGCGGCAGCGCCGGGCGCGAAGCGACGCCAGTCGGGGCGCACTCGAGCGTCCAGCGGCCACCGCCGGGCGACGGGAGCACCGCCGGGCTCGGGCGTTTGGCCATGGGCAGCGGGCGCGGGCTTTCGTCCGTGTTCCAACCGATGCGCAGCCAGCCGAGGAACGCACAGCCGACTGGCGAGCATCCCTGTTCGACGCCGGGCGCGAGGCGCTGCTCGCGGCTCGCTTCGAGCTCGACGGACGCGGGCAGATCGGCGTCGCTCCAGGTGAACCCCCCGTCGCTGCTTTGCTCGGCGATCCCGGAGGGACCAAGCACGAGCGCGCGCGCGCCCGAAATGAGCGCATGCTCGATGCCGTGCTGCAACGGACCGGAGGTCACGGTCCCGTCCAGGGCGATCCGAACGCCCGTGAAGGCTCCCCTGCCCACGACCCATCCGCCGAGCGTTTCCGCGCCGTTCTGGACGAGGCCTTCCATCCAGAAGCCCTCGCTGACGAGCGCTCGGAGCGCCTCGTCTCGTGCCGAGATGGTCAGCGGCACGGTGCTCACGGTGCCGACGGTGTCGACGAGCGCGAGCTTGCCGCGCTGTCCGCGCCGCGGGGGGAACAGCACCGCCGCGCGCCCGTCGGCGAGCGCCACGACGCGCTCGGTGCCGGCCCTGGAGGGCGTCGGCACTTCGAACCAGCTCCCCTGTGGAGTGCGCACGCAGTACCGAGTGAGCGCCGCCCCTGCCGCCTTGCGTTTGCCGCACGGCCCGCGCACGACGAG
>CAYYWA010000090.1:0-17889 GCA_964475255.1 uncultured Sorangium sp. | reverse complement strand
GAGGAGCCTTGGGCGGCGGCTTCGTCGGCTGCGCGCGCTGCCCGGGAGCCCCGCCGGGGACGACCTCGGGAGCGCTCTCCTTTGCATCGGCAGCGGCGTCGGCCGGAGCCGTGGAGGGAGGCGGTGGAATCAGCTCCGACGTCGCGACCGGCAGGGCAGCCGCACCACTGTCGACAGAGCCGCGCCGCTCGTCCATCTGCACGGCCGCTGGTGGGGGCGAAGGCGGCGGAAGCAGCGTGCGCCGTGCCCAGAGCGTTCCGACGACGAGCGCCACCACGACGGCAGCGCCGGCGACTGCGCCTTGCAGCGCTCGCCCCGGAGGACGCACCGGAATCGCGATCGATTCCTCGGGTGCCACGACGGGAACCGGATCGATGGGAGAGGCCTCGCGCTCCGGAAACTTCGCGACGCTCGTCGTCGCGGGCGCCGCCGGCGGTGGCGCGCTCGGCGCGTTCGACGGACGCAGACTCCCGCGCGAGCGGCGTGAGGCATCCAGCACGCTGAGCCGGCGCAGCTCGAGCTCCTGCCCGAAAGTCCGAACCACCCAGCTCCCGAGATCGGAGGAGCTCGCGAGCGTGTCGTGCTGGAGCGCGGCTTCCTCGAGCATCTCGAGCATCGCGCGCGCCGAGGGGAACCGCTTGTCGGGCTCGCGTTCGAGCGCCCGCAGGCACACCGCGTCGAACACCGAAGGCGGAGCGAGCCCGACGGTGCTGGGTGGCGCCACGGGCAGGCTCGTCACCCGCTCGCGCACCTCCTCGAGCGTCTTTCCGGCGAAGAGCTCGATGCCCGTCAGAGCCTCGTAGAGCATCGTGCCGACCGAGAACACGTCGGAGCGCGGATCCAACGGCTCGCCCCGCAACCGCTCCGGGGAAAGATACGCGAGCTTGCCGAGGTCGGTCGGCAGCTCGCGCACGTCGATCGCCCGCTCGCCGTGGGCGGCAGCGAAGTCGTTGACGCGACAGACACCATCCACGCCGAGCAACAGGTCGCGCGGGCATAGGTCGCCGTGGATCAGCGCGCGCTCCTTCCACTCGTGTGCCGCGGCGAGGGCGCGCAGGGCATCGAAGAGCACCGCCACGATCCACGCGGGCGGTCGCTCTCGCGGGTGACGGCGCAAGAGCGCCGCGAAGCTGCACCCGTCGATGTATTCGGACGCGATCACCGGGCGATCTTCGAACGCGCCGCTGCCGAGGAAACGCACGATGTTCGGATGAAAAAGGCCGGCCGTCTCGTGTGCGGCGTCGACGAACCGTGTGAGCGTCGACTCATCGAGGCGGCGCGCGAGGACCTTGAGCGCCGAGAGTTCGCGCACGCTCCCCTGCTCCGCCTCGCGGCACACGTACACCGCGCTGCGCGCTCCCTGCGAGAGTCGAAACAGCACGCGATAAGGCCCGAGCAGCGAGCCCGGGGGCGGAACGCTCGCGCTGCGCGGCGCGCGTCCGCTCGGGGGAGGGCTCGTCGTCGTGGAATTTCGCGGCAAGACGGGCTCGATGAGCGTGCCCAGCGATTTGGTCCGGCGCGCCTCGTCCTGCACGGGTGCGGCGCCCTCGGTCGACTCCGCTCGCGGGGGCTCGGGGCGCGGAGGCAGGCTCGAACGCTCCGTCGAGTAATGGTTGTCTCGGCGGAGGCGCGTGAGGATCTCGAGCGCCTGCACCGGATCGAGACGACTCTCGTCGATGACCTCGAACAAGGTTCGACGGCCGTCCATCAACCCCAGGAGCTTTTTGTCGTCTGCCGCGAGCGTGGGGTCCGCTTCGATCTCCGCCTCGTCGCGCGGCACGGGAACCTCGTCGAGCCCGGGTCCGCCGAACACGAGATCTTCCCAGCGCGCGGCGCGCTGGGCCCGCTTCGAGATGAGCGTGGCGACCGTGTCCCGGATCACCTGCGAGCGCCGCACCGCCTCGTAGGAGACCTCGAAGGTTCCCTGACCGAGCGCGAGAATGCGAAAGAGCGCCGCCTCACCGCCGAGCACGCCCATTTCCGCGTCCAACAGCTGACCCTCGCCGAACCACACGGCTGCCGTTCCGGATGGCGTCTGGAAACGCACCACCCCGGGGCGACCGCGCGCTTCGAGCGTGGCCAGGAGGTCAGGAATGGAAACGCGCGATACCTGGCCGCTCAGTGCCGGAGCTCGGTCGGAACCGCTGGCTTTTCCGGACTGCACTCGGGCCTCCTCGCAATAACGCGAACCATTATCCCCCTGGTCTCGGCTGTCAAAGCCTGTTTCGAGAGAGGGTCCGCGAGAGGGCTCCGCCCCAGGGCGGAGCGGGTCGCATCAGTAGGCGTTCTGGCTGGTTTTCCGCCCGAATATCGTGAGGAAAATGATTTCGAGGTCCCAAAGCAGCCGCCAGTTGCGGATGTAGGCGAGGTCGTGCTCGATCCGCTTCTCCATCTTCTCGTCGGTGTCGGTCTCCCCACGCCACCCGTTCACCTGGGCCCAGCCCGTGATGCCCGGCTTCACCTTGTGCCGCAGCATGTAGCCGTGGATCTTGGCGCGGTAGAGCTCGTTGTGTTTGATGGCGTGCGGCCGGGGGCCGACGATCGACATGTCCCCCCGCAGCACGTTCAGAAACTGCGGGAGCTCGTCGAGGGAGGTTCGGCGCAGGAACGCTCCGAGCGGGAACTTACCCAGATGGGTGAGACGGCTGTCGTTGCGCGTGGCCTGGCGCACGTCGTCCCCGTCCTCGCAGACGGTCATCGTGCGGAACTTGAGCACGTGGATGGGCTTGCCGTTCAAGCCATACCGGCGCTGCACGAACAGTACCGGCCCGGGAGAGCTCAGCTTCACCAGCACCGCGATGACGAACATCGGCAGCGAGATGATGAAGAGGATGAGCGTGCTGAGGACGATGTCCTCGAGGCGCTTGAGCCAGCCGCCCACGCCGGAGAACGGCGTATCGAAAATGCTCACGACGGGGATGTCTCCGACGGCGCCCCAGCGTGAATGCAGCGGGTCGAACGCCATGAAGTCGGCGACCACGTTCACCGTCGCGGTGGTATCCGCCAGGCGGCGGACGATGGAGTTGATTCGCGGCTCCGCCTTGAGCGGGAGCGAGATGTACACGATGTCGATGAGCCCCTGGCGGGCGTCCTCCACCAGCTTGTCGGTGTTGCCCACGACCTCGCCGTACTGGGGAGGAATCCTGTGCCGCCGCGAAGGGATGCGATCGTCGTAGAAGCCGACCACCCGCATCCCGAGCGCGGGATCGCGCTCGATGCGCTCTGCGATCGACTCGGCCATCGGCGTGGCACCCGCGATGGCGACCGTGCGCGTGTTCCTCCCGCGGAGCCGAAGCTCAGCCAGGATCGCGCGGAAGGTCAGGCGCCAGAGCAACATCAGCGCGGGCGCGACCAAGAACCAGGTCAGCGTGATGATGCGCGAGTACTCCGCCGAGACCTTGGCCATGAACGCCAGGTAGAGGAGGACCGGGATCGTGAGAAACCAGGTGGAGAGCACCTGGAAGGCCTCGTTCCGGAACGGCTGCCCGCGCCACGAGCGATACAGGCCGTTCATCTCGCCGATCAGGTAGAACGCGATCACCGCCAGCGTGGCGGCCAGGGTCTTCTCCGTATCCCAGGCTTCCGGATAGAGCCGACACGCGATGTACTCGCCGCCAACGATCAGAATGGCATCGCACGCACGCTGCAGAATCGACAAAGTCGACTGGTGCGATCTGAGCAGCCCAGGTCTTGAGCCATCGAGCACGGACATTGCGGTTCGTACCTCTAAAACTCTGGAGCGAGCCTCGGGGTTCGGAGGGAGGGCTTAGGCAAGTTAAACCCAACCCTCAACTAGCCCCTGAGGGGCAAGAAAGTAAATAGTGAAGTGTACGCGTGCAATCCTCGAGGGATGGTCAAATCGTTAGCTGGGCCAAGGAGTGCTCGGGCGCGCGGCTTCGGAGCGACGGATCGCCGTGCCAGGCGCGTTCAGGCGCGTTTTCGAGGGCCTTGGTCTCGGATGTCCCGACCTGGCCCTGTCCTTGGAACTGGTTCTTTCGGGTGGAGATTGCGTAGCGGGGACAGCGGGCCGGGAGCGCCGCCTTGGGAGCCCGAGGGCTTCGGGCCGGGTGCCGGCTCGCGGGCGCCGGCGGGCCTCCGGGCTTCGGCGAAACTCTGAGGGTTTCGCGGCCTTTGCGCGGGCGCTGGGGAGCGCAGCGGACCCGCTCGAGGGGTCGGGCGGGCCGAAGGGTGTCGGCAGCGTGCTTCGGTGTTGGGGGGTTCGCATGGATCGGAGGAGAATGCGAATATCACCCGGCTGGGTTGGCGAAACCACGGCACGTCCCTGGTTGAAACGAGTCGTCAGTTTCTCCCTGGGGCTAAGCACGTTCCGTTCCGTTCCCAGGTCGAACCACCCGTTCCGGGCGGCCGGTCGCTCAAGGACGGATGTTTCCGCAGAGAGCGGGTGCTCGACGGGGACGGAAGCCCGGGGCAAGGTCCGAGGGCGATGAGCTCCGGGGAAGAAGAGGCGTGGCTCCGAGCCTCGGTCGTGCGGCGCAGCGAGCTCTCACCCGGGGTCGTCTTGCTCGCCTTTCGAGTCGAGTCCCCCGCCTTCGCGTGGAAGCCGGGACAGTACGTGCAAATCGCCCTTCCTGACCCGTCCGATCTCGTTCAGCCCTACTCCATCGCATCGGCCCCGGACGCCGAACGACCCGGCGAGTTCGAGCTCGCCGTTTCCCGCGCCGGGAGTGGTTTGCCCTTCGCCGAGCTCCCGCTGGGCGCACCCGTGCTCGCTTCACCGCCCCAGGGGAGCTTCGTTTGGGAGCGGGGCGCCCACTCGGAGCTCTTCGTCGGGATGGGTACGGGAATCGCCCCGCTGCGGGCCATGATCCAGGCGGGAAATCGCGCGACGCAAATCACGCGCGTGCTGCTCTATGGCGCACGCACCGAGGCGGATGTGTTGTTTCGCACCGAGCTCGAGCGTCTGGCCGCGCAGTCTCCCGCGTTTCATTTCGAGCCGACGTTGTCGCGTCCCGGTCCACTCTGGAAAGGCAGACGGGGGCGCGTGCACGATCACTTGCCCGCCATAGTAAAGTCGTTGGTTGCCCCGCGTGTCTACGTCTGCGGAACACTCCCCATGGTGAAAGATTCGGTGAAGTCGCTCGTTTCGCTCGGCATCCCGCGGGAGTCCATCGCGAGCGAAGCCCACGGCGAGTGATCCGCTACGGGCGGATGCGGGCGCTCGCTCCGCGTTGCGGGGTTTCGGGCGCACGCGAACGGGCCGCGCGGATATTGGCTGAAATGACGGAAACCCTTTCCAGGGCTCGCGAAGTGTGGAACACACTGAAAGACTCGGAGAATCATCGTGAAAGGCATCATCCTGGCCGGCGGTAGCGGAACGCGGCTTTATCCCCTGACGCGCGCGGTCTCCAAGCAGCTCCTCCCGGTCTACGACAAGCCCATGATCTACTACCCGCTCAGCGTGCTGATGCTGGCGGAGATCCGGGAGATCTTGGTGATCTCGACGCCGGATGACCTTCCTCTGTTCAAGCGACTCCTGGGAGACGGCTCGCAGCTCGGGCTCTCGTTCAGCTATGCCGAGCAGGCCGCGCCCAATGGCATCGCGGAAGCCTTCCTCATCGGCGCCGAGTTCCTCGGTGGCGACTCCGCCTGCCTGGTGCTCGGCGACAACATCTTCTATGGGGCCGGTCTCTCGGACCTCCTGGTCACGGCGCGACGCGAGCTCGACGGCTGCACGCTGTTCGCCTACTCCGTGCAGGACCCCGAACGCTATGGCGTCGTCGAGCTCGACGAGCGCGGGCGCGTGCTCTCGCTGGAGGAGAAGCCGAAGGCGCCGAAGTCGAGCCTGGCCGTGTCGGGGCTCTACTTCTACGACAACGACGTGGTCTCCCTGGCCCGCTCCCTCACGCCGTCCGCGCGCGGGGAGCTCGAGATCACGGACTTGAACAAGCTGTACATCGACAGGGGGCGCGCCCGCGTGCGCGTGCTCGGTCGCGGCTTCGCCTGGCTCGACACGGGCACGCACGCCAGCATGCTCGAGGCCAGTCAGTTCGTGCAGGTGCTCGAGCATCGGCAGCGCACGAGCATCGCCTGCATCGAGGAGATTGCCTGGCGAAAAGGCTACATCGACGACGAGCAGCTCGCGCGGCTCGCGGAAGCGCACGGGAAGAGCAGCTACGGCGCTTACCTGCGCTCGTGTATCAAAGACAGGCTCTGACCTCGGTCATCGACCATGGAAGCCCTCGATCTCGAGCTCTCGGGGCTGAAGCTCATCCGGCCGCGGGTCTTCCGCGACCCGCGTGGTTTCTTCCTCGAGACCTATCACGCGTCCCGCTACAAGGCGGCCGGCGTCCCCGTCGACTTCGTGCAAGACAACCATTCGCGCTCCGTGCGCGGGACCTTGCGCGGCCTGCACTACCAATCGCACCCGGGGCAAGCAAAGCTGGTCCGCGTCGCGAGCGGGCGGATCTTCGACGTGACGGTCGATATTCGCCCCGAATCACCGACGTTCGGGCGTTGGCAGGGGCTCTACCTCGACTCCGAAGAGCACCACCAGCTCTTCATCCCCGTCGGGTTCGCGCACGGTTTTTGCGTCACGAGTGAGGCGGCCGAAGTCCTGTACAAGGTCTCGTCGCCGTACGAAGCGAGCACCGAATGCACGATCGCCTGGAACGATCCCGACATCGGCATCGATTGGCCCGTTCAGGAGCCCCTGCTCTCGACGAGAGACCAGAGCGGCGAGCGTTTCCGCGATTTCGCGCGACGGGTCCGCGGGTGACGGAGCGCCCGGGATGAGCTCGGCCAAGGTCTGGCTCGCCGGGGCTCGCGGCATGCTCGGGCGCGTGATCGCGGCGAAGCTCGCGGAGCGCTCGGTCCCCTTCGTCGCGACCGATGTCGATCTCGACATCGCGAACGCCGAGGCCGTCGAGGCGTTCGCCAACGCCGAGCGCCCGTCGGTGATCGTGAACGCTGCGGCCTACACGCGCGTCGACGACGCGGAGAGCCAGGCAGCCGACGCGTTCCGCGTGAACGCGGAGGGCGCCGCCACGCTGGCCCGCGCGGCTCGCGGGCTCGGCGCGGCCTGCCTGTACTTCTCGACGGACTACGTGTTCGATGGGCAAGCGCGAGCGCCCTACGTCGAGACGGCGCCCTGCGCCCCTTCGTCCGTGTACGGACGGAGCAAACGCGAGGGCGAAGTCGGCGTCTTGCGAGCGCTCGAAGGGGGCAGCCCCTATGTGTTGCGGACGTCGTGGCTCTTCGGAGAGAATGGGCCGAGCTTCGTGCGCACCATGCTCACTCTGATGCGCGAGCGTGAGGAGCTCCGGGTGGTTCGAGATCAGGAGGGCCGCCCGACGTACACGCACGATCTCGCCGACGTCGCGCTGCGCCTGGTCGGCGTCGGCGGCGCGGCGGCGCCCGCCGGCATCTACCACTTCGCGAATGCCGGGCCGACCACCTGGTACGATTTCGCGCACGGCATCCATGATGCCGCGCTCCGTAGGGGCGTTCCCTTGCGCGTCGCCCGCATCGTTCCGGTGAGCACCGCGGAGTTCCCTCGCCCTGCGCCGCGTCCGGCCTACTCCGTGCTCGACACGGGTCGCATCGAAAAAGCGCTCGGGATCACCCCCCGGCATTGGATGGAGGCACTCGACGAGCACCTCGAGCGCGAAATGAGAGGTCAGGAATGAACGAGAACGAAAAGACGCCCCGCTCCTTTCGCTGCTTGCTCGTGACCGGAGGTGCCGGCTTCATCGGCTCGGCCTTCATCCGCTTCTTGTTCCGGCAGGCGGGGTTCGAAGGCCGCGTCGTGAACTACGACGCCCTCACCTACGCCGGCAATCTGGAGAACGTGGCAGGCGCGGTGGACGAAAGCCGCTACGAGTTCGTGCGCGGCGACATCTGCGATCGGGATCTCGTGCTTCGCACCTGCGAGAAGGCCGGCGTGGACGGGATCGTCAACTTCGCCGCCGAGAGCCACGTGGACCGCAGCATCCTGGGACCCGCGGCCTTCGTGCAGACGAACGTCATGGGGACGTTCAGCTTGCTCGAGGTGGTGCGCGCCCGACCCAACATCCACTTCCACCACGTCTCGACGGACGAGGTGTTCGGCTCGCTCGGACCCACCGGCGCGTTCACCGAGGAGAGCCCCTACCAGCCGAACTCGCCGTACTCCGCCTCCAAAGCGGCCTCGGATCACCTGGTGCGGGCGTACGCGCATACCTACGGGATCTCCACGACGCTCTCGAACTGCAGCAACAACTACGGGCCGTATCAGTTCCCGGAGAAGCTGATCCCGCTCATGATCTTGAACATGCTCGAGGGCAAACCGCTGCCCGTGTACGGCGACGGCATGAACGTCCGCGACTGGCTGTTCGTGGACGATCACGCCGAGGCGATCTGGAACGTGCTCCGACTCGGTCGGGCGGGCTCGACGTACAACGTCGGGGGCCGGAGCGAGTGGCCGAACCTGAAGCTCCTCGAGAAGTTGATCGAGATCGTCGGCGCCGAAACCGGACGGTCCGTTTCGAGTCTGCGCGAGCTCATCACGTTCGTGAAGGACCGCCCCGGGCACGACCGCCGCTATGCCGTCGACGCGACCAAGATCGAGCGCGAGCTCGGGTTCGTGCCGCGGCACGACATCGACTCGGGGCTGCGTGAAACGGTGCGCTGGTACCTCGCGAACCCCGGTTGGATCGAGCGCGTGCGCAGCGGCGCGTACCGCGAGTGGCTCGAGAAGAACTACGCCGCCCGGTGAGCGGCGAGCCGCGCGAGCCCCCAAACGCCGACTTCCGCGGCGAGCGAGGCGACCCGCGAGAGCACGGCCGCCGCGAGCGCTCCCGGAGCTCCCAGCACGGGCGACAGCCCGGCGACGAGCACGGCCTCACGCACGCCCACGCCCGCCGGAGCCGCGAGCGCGAGAAACCCGAGCACGTTCGCGAGCGGCGAGAACCCGGTCGTCCCCACCGCCGGCGTGGGCGGTGCGCCGAGCGCGCGGACGAGCAAGTAGCCATGCACCGCCCAGGTCATCCAGTAGAGCACCTGCAGCGCGGCGAGCACCGGGGGCGCGAGCGGGCCGACGCCCTCGAGGCCGAGCAGGCCGCGTAGTTTTCCCGGGAGCCGGCGCCGATCCACCGCGACGAGCAACGCCGCCCCGACGAGCGGCAGACCGAGGAGCACCCCGGAGTTCCGTCCGAGCATGCCGATGATGCCCTCGGTCGGTGCGCTCGTCGCGGCGAGCAGGAGCAGCCCGACCAGCGCGCCGGTGGCGCACCAGGAGAGCATCTCGACGAGGACCGAGGTCCCGACGAGGCGCGCCGTGAGGCCGAGCCGCGGGGCTCCTGCCATGCGAACGATGGGCAGCCCGACCTTGCCCGGCGTATACCGCGCGAGCTGGGAGTCGAGGTAGAGCGCGAGCGCGGCGAGACGTGGCGTCCTCTGCCCGGCCATGCGCTCCGCGAGCGCGATCCAGGCGACCCCTTGGAGCGCGGTGCCCACGACCACCGGAACGAGCGAGGCGATTGCGAAGCCCACGTCGACGGCGACGGCGCGTTCGTCCCAGCGCGCCGCGAGATCGACGGCCGTGGCGACGACGAAGGCGAACGCGAAGAGCCCGAGCAGGGGACGGAGCCAGCGTTTGAGCCGCGCGACTCCTGCCGCGGGCGCCGCCGGCGCGCCCGCCCCTTCGGCCTCACTCATCCCGGACCTCGGAGCTCGTCCTCGGGCGCCGTCTCCGTGTCGGTGTCGGGCTCGCTCTCCCGTTCGCGTGTTCGTTCGGCGTCGCGCTCCCGCTCGGCGTCGCGCTCCCGCTCGCGCTCGGCGTCGCGCTCCCGCTCCGATTCTCGCTCCGCGTCGCGGGCTTTCGAGCGGGTCTTCTTCTTGCCCGTGTCGGCGAGCTTCCAGTCCCGGATGAGCTTGGCGTTGCCCGAGGTGTCGTACCCGCGCTTCATGAGCGCGAAGTCGGCGACACGGCGGACCACCCCGTAGCGACCCTCCTTGAGCGCTTCGTAGAGGCGCGGTCGAGTGCGGGCGAGCTTGAGCTCGCGGCTCGACGCGAGGATGTACTCGGCGTTCTGCGGCGGCCCGTGGCGCATCGTGTACATGTAGAGCCGCGAAGACAGGTGGGGCCCGATCTTCTCCGTGGCCGCGACCGACGCGTCGCTCGGGACCATCGCGATGAGCGACTGGAGGTCCGCGTAGCGCTTCCGCTCTGCATCGCTCATCGTGAACTCCACCCTGTGGAAGCCACCGCGGAACGCGCGGTCCCGCATCGCGAACGCGCCGTAGTTGAAGGTGAGCACGAGGCTCGCGAACGCCATGGCGAGCGTCGCGGCGTGTCGACGGGAAAGCCCGCCTTCGGAGCGCTCCAGAGAACGAAGCGCGAGGATCGCCGCCAAGAACAAGAACGGCGCCCAGTGCATCACGTAGTGGAAGGAGAACGTGATCGGCGGATCGTAGTTGGTGATGAGCAGCGTGAGCAGGATCCCCGGGATGAAGGCCGCCCAGAGATACCAGCGACGCGCCGGCAGGAACACGAGAGGAACGAGCAGGTGCAGGAGGTAGATCACCTTCTTTTCCACGGTGATCTTGGAAAAGACGTACAGCGGATTCGAGATCAGCGTCTTGATCACGCTGCCGAACCCCTTCTGCTTGTCCGCCCAGAGCTCCTTGTACATGTTCGGGTACCACCAGTCGCCCGCCTGGTTCATCACGTAGAACCGGAGCACGAGGAAGTACGCGAGGGAAACCGAAGCGAGCACGAGCCCCGCGCGTGGTCGGTAGCCGGAGAGGACCATGAAGCCCCCGACCAGAGCCATGCCGATCGGGATGTCCTCACGCAGGAGCAGAGCAACCACGAACGAGACCCCGAACACGACCCAGCGACGCGTGTCGGCCGCCCACACCGTGGTGAACAGGAAGAACGCCGCGATCGGGACGTACTGGAACTCCGAGAAGCTCGCCCCGTGCATGGGGTAGTAGGCGAGATAGGCGAGCGCGAGGATCGTCGCCGTCCACTCCGGCAAGTGGCGGCGAGCGAAGGCCCAAAGCGGAATCGCGCCCGCGCCGATCAGGACCGACTGCAAGACGAGCAGCGTCTCGGCACGGGGAAAGAGCGCGTAGATCGGCAAGAAGAGATACCCGCCGAATTTCGCGTGATTGGCGAGGTACTTGCCGGGATCGTCCGGGAAGACGACGGTGCTCTCCAGGATGCGCCCGTGGAGCCCACCGAACATCAGGTTGTTGTTGATCGACAGATCGAAGTTGCCCGTGCGGAGCTTGTAGTGCCAGCGCACGAGGAAGAACGAGAAGAACGCCGCATAGAAGAGCGCCCCGCCGACGACTAGAACCAGCGGACCACGGCGGCGGACGAGCTCCGGGATGGCCTGCCGCGCATCGGTCCACCACTTCCGCGCTCGTCCCGGCGCATGGGTGAGCGCCCGGACCGTCAACACCTCGAGCACGATCGCCAGAAAGAGGACGATGGGCAGCAGCCGATCGTACTCCCCCGCCCAGGCCTCGTGGCGGAACAGAGTCGGGAACGCGGGGAGGAGCAACAGCGGCGAGGCGAACCAAAGCCAGCGCTCGAGCTCCGCCATGCTGCGGCGGCTCTTGATCTGTGCCCAAACCCAGTAAGCGCCGAAAGAGGCGCCCGCGACCGCGCCCGTGACCGACGCGCGAATGAGGCTCGTCCGCCGTGACGGGGGCAGCGTATTCTCGGAGAGAAACTCGACGACCCAGCTGCCCGCGAGCAGGAGCTTGAGGAACGTCGCGACGGCGAAGCCGAGCAGGGTGCACAGGGCGACGGAGCGCGCCGCCGCCCCCCAGACCGCGTCGCCGCTCACCATCGGCGACGAGTCCGGCACCGCTTCGGAAGGCGGTGGCTCGTCGTCGTCGCGCTCGACGTCGGCGTCGTCCTCGGCGCTCGACTCGTCGTCGTCCTCCTCCACGCCCCGGTCGCCCACGTCGCCCTCGTCGCGCGACGCGGGGGGGGCCTCCGCGGCGACGGGCCCCCCCACCGCGCCGGGGTCCGCCGCGTTACGCGGTGCTCCGGGCTCCGTGGGCGCGCTCGGGCGCGCGGAATCGTCTTCGCCGTCAGGTACGCGCCGTGCCGGACCGGAGGCGCGCGCTGCGTCGCTCTCATCGAGAGCCGGCCGTTCCCGGTGCCGGGACTCGCTCATGGGCGAGCGGTGTACCACGCCTCACGTGGCGAGAGGGAGTGCGGGACGGGAGCCCCGTAGCGGCAAAGGAACGGAATGTGGTCCCTCCCCTCGGGAGCTGGCACGGTTCGGGGCTGCCGCGTACCATTTCCGAGTGAGGCTCCGGGCACGGCTCGTCGGATTTCTCGCGCTCGGACTGCTCGCGGTCCCCGGCACGGCGCCGGCGCAGTTCAATCCCCAGGGCCGAACCAGGAAGCCGCCGCCACGGGCTCCCGCTTCGGCACCCAAGAAGCCCGCCGCGACCTCCCCTCCCGCTCGGGCCCCGTCCGGGCCCAACACCGACGCCCTCATCGCTCGCTACACGGGCATCGCGCTCGGGCAACCGGGGGCCGAGTTTCCCGTCCAGCGTCTGGCGGAGCTCTACCGGGACCGCGACGGCAAGCTCGACGCCCTGATCGACGATCTGCGTCGGCGGGTGGACGCCGGGGGGCCCACGCGGCTCGCGGCGCTGCTCGCCCTGGCGCGAGCCTACAAGCACGACGGCAACTTCGACCTCGCGATCGCGACGTACGAGCGCGCCCTCGCCGAGTCGCCGGGCGCGGTGGTTGCCGAGCTCGCGGTGGCGCACCTGTTCGCGGAACGCGGCGAGCGCGACAAGGCGCGAGCCCGCTTCGAACGCGCGCTGCCCCGGATCAAAGACAACGCCGAGCGCGAGCAGGTGCTGCGCACGCTGCGAACGCTCGCGCTCGACGCCGGAGACGTCGCCGCCGCGAAACGCCACCACGAGCAGCTCGTGGCCGCGCAGAAGGGCTCGTTCTTCGTGCGCGCCGAGCTCGGGCGCGAGCTCTATCAGCGCGGCATGTACGACGCCGCGGTGGAAGAGCTTTCGGGCCTCGTCAAGGCCGCGACCGGTGACAACCGCGTCCTCGCCCCGGCGCTCCGCGACTACGGCCGGGCGCTCGCGCGCGCGGGCCAGCGCGGGAAGGCGCAGAAGGAGCTCGAGCGAGCGCTCGCGGTGGCGGGCGCCCAGGCCGGCGTGCGCCGTGAAATCTACGAGACGCTCGTCGAGCTCCATCGCGCCGAAGGGCGCCTCGAAGAGCTCCTGGCAAAGGTCGAGCGCCGCGGCGCTCGAGACATCGAAGAGCAGCGCGTGCTGGCGGCGCTGTACGAGGAGACCGGCAAGCTCGAGAAGGCTCTCGACGCCTACCGCCGCGTGCTCAAGCAAGACCCGCGCGATCTCGCGACCCGCCTCAAGATCGTGCACATCCACGAGGTCCAGGGGCAGCTCGAGGACGCGATCCGCGAGTACGAAGCGCTCGTCCGCGCGGCGCCTCGCAATCCCGACTTCGTGTTCCGGCTCGCCGAGGCGCTCATCCAGCGAGGCGATCGGAAGCGCGCGCTCGAGCATCTCCGTGCGCTCGAGAAGCGTGCCGGCGACGACGAACAAGTCTTGGCGGCGCTCGTCGAGTTCTACGAGCGCGTCGGCGAGAAGGCGGGGAGCCTCGCCCTCTTGCAACGCCTCTCCGCGCGGGGTGGAGCCGATCCGCAGCACCTGATCGAGCTCGGCGCGCGCTATTGGCGTGACGGCGACAAGAAGAAGGCGCTCCAAACCTGGCAGCGCATCCGCACCCTCGGACGCGATCGCGCCGATGGCCTGCTTCGGCTCGGCGAGCTCTACCTCGAGCACGATCTCGTCGACGAAGCGCTCGCCCTGCTCGAGGAAGCCGTCCGGCTGGAGCCCAAGGCAATCCGCCCGAAGAAGGCGCTCGCCATCGCGCTCGAGCGCGCCGGGTCCACGGCGTCCACGCGCGACGGTCGAAAGCTCCACCACGACGCGGCGCTCCGCATCTGGGAGGGCTTGCTCAAAGAGAGCGGTAAGAACGAAGACCTCAAGCGCGAAGCGCGCCAGCACATCGTCACGCTCTGGAGCCTCTCGGGCACCCTTTCACCCCAAACGGCGGCGCTCGATCGCCGGCTGAGGGGGAATCCGCCGGATCTCGAAGCCGGCCGCTTGCTCGCCGAGGCGGAGATTCGCCTCCGCCGCTATCCGGAGGCCGAGCGCACGCTGAAGCGCATCCTCGCGGCGGCTCCGTCGGATTTGCAGAGCCTCTCGCGCCTCGAACGCGTGCTCGGCCTCGAGCGCAAGCTCGACGAGGCGATCGCCGTGCTCGAGCGCCTCGCGCGGGCGGACCCGAAGCGCGCCCGCGAGTGCTATCAGCGTATGGCGGAATACGCGGCCGAGCTCTACCGGGACGAGGACGCGATCCGCTACGCGAGCCGCGTCGTGGAGCTCAGCCCCGACGACGCCGAGGGTCACCGAAAGCTCGGTGAAATGCATCGCAAGCGGGGCGACGTTTCGCGCGCCATCGCCGCGTTCCGACGAGCGATCACGAAGAACGAGCGCCTGTTCCCCGTCTATTTCGAGCTCTCCGAGCTCCTGCTCGGCCAGGGTCAGGCGGAAGAAGCGGACATCCTCCTCCGGCGTGTGGTGCGAGCCGCCCCGGACGAGGAGCTCGTCGTGCGTGCGACGCGGCTGAGCCTGCAGATCAACCTCGGGCGTGGCACCGTTCAGTCGCTCGAGCAGGATCTGTTTCCCCTCGCGCTCGACAACCCCGAGCGCCCCGTCTATCGGCGCCTGCTCGTGGAGGTCTACGGCGCCCTCGCCTATCCCCTCTTGCATCGAGCAGGGAGCCCCGACCCGGAAGAAGCGGCCCGCGCACAGGCGGAGCTCAAGAAGCTCGGCGAGCGCGCCGTGAAACCTCTGCTCGATGCGCTCGGAGATTCACGCGGCTCGCAGCAAGAGACGGCGACCACGCTGCTCACGTACATCGGCAATCCGAGCGCGGCCCCTGCCCTGCTCGCGTACGCCACGAGCGACGCCGATCCCCGGCTCCGCGCTCGCGCGATGCTTGCCGTGGGCGCGCTGCGCGATCCCAAGCTCGCGCCGAAGCTCGCCGCGGTCGCCGCACCCTCGGGGCGCGCGGGATCGGCGGAGTCGGATCCCGTGCTGCTCGCGGCGGCGTTTGGCCTCGCACGGCTCGAGGCCCGCGAAGCACGCCCCGCGCTCGTCGCCCTCGCCGAGAGCGCAGCGCCCGGCCCACGGGCGCTCGGAGTGATCGGCCTAGCGCTCCTCGGTGACCGTCGCGCCGAGCCGACGATCGCCCGCGTCCTTGCGTCCGCGGAGGCCGGGCCGCTGCCCCGCGCCGCGGCCGCATTCGCGGTCGGCGAGCTCGGGCTTCGCCAGCACGCCTCGTTGCTCGGCGAGCTCTCGGAATCTCCCGACCCGACCCTGTCCTCCGCGGCGCTCGTCGCGCTCGCGCGGCTCGGGGCCGAAGGGGCCGGCGAGCGCATCGCGCGCCTGCTCCTCTCTCACGAGTCCGCGGTACGGCCCGCGGCGCGTGCCGCCGCGCTCGTGCTCACGACCGGACAGTACCGGCGCGTCGGGCCAGCGCTGCCCATCCCGAACGGGGATCTCGACGTGAGTCGAGTGCTGTCGGGGCTCGTGCCGGCCGACTACACCGGGGCGGACGAAGCGAAGGCGCTCGAGCGATTGGCGCCGGATCTCGAGCTTGCCGCCATTCGGACCGCGCGCGCGAGCACCGAGGGCGCCCGCGCCGTGGCCGAGGCCCTGTCGAACGACGGAGGGCGCCTCCCGCTCTCTGCGCTCCTCGTCGAGTCCGTCGACGACCTCGAAGTGCGCGGGCGCGCCGAAGCCGTGGCTCGACGAGTCGCCGCGAAGCTCGTCCCCGCGTTCCTCGCGCTCGCCGAGCACCCCGCGGCGGATGTCCGCGCCGCAGCGCTCGCGTTCCTCGCGAAGCGCGACGAGCCGGAATGTGTACGCGCCGTCGTGGCCGGCATCGGCGACGCGAACCCCGAAACCCGCCGGGCCGTGCTGGCGAGCCTCGACACGCGGCACGCGCCCGCCGCCAGCGCCGTCGTCGCCCTCGCGAGCAGCCCCGACTGGAGCGTGCGCGTGATCGCCGTCGAGGCCCTCGGCCGACTCATCCGGGGCGGCGAGCCCCGCGAGGCTCAGGCAGCCCTCGAGCACGCAGCCATCGAGGACCGCACCGCCCTCGTGCGCGAAGCCGCGCTGCGGGCGCTCGCACGATCCGGGGGAAGCGCCGCACGCAGTGTGATCGAGCGCGCCCGTAGCACCGATCCCGAGCCTCGGGTTAGAAAGACGGCCTCCGCCCTCGCGGCGAGCCTTCCATGATTCACGGACTCCGCCGGTGCCTCGCGATTTTCGTCGTGGGTGCGTCTTTGCTCGCGTGCACCTCGCTCGATCGGTTCGGAACGAGCGGCGGAGGAGCGTACTGCGGTGCGATGGTCGGCGCGCCCGCGTTTCACGAGGGCCTCCTGCCGGACGGCGTTCCGCCGACCCTGCGCTTGCGCATGACGCTCGACATCGAAGCGCTTCGCGATCGCACGGCACGCGCCGTAGGGACGAGCGAGGCGGCCGCCAGCCACGTGCCGCATCCAGAGACCGTGATCGTGGGCACGCTCGCCACCGATGACGCGACCGACGGACTCTGCGCCGACGAGAGCCGACCGCTGCTCGACGACGCCCCGCTTCGCGTGATTCCAGAGCTCGATCACGACCCGCTGTCCACGCTCGAGTTCGGGGAGGGACGCGAATACAACTTTTTCGGGTGGGTGGACACCACGTGCTTGAACACGCTGCTCGCCGTCGTTTCACTCATGCGCAACGGCGACGTCGAGGTTCGCCTTCTCAAGCCCGCCGCGCTTCCTCCCCCGAACGCCAACGCCGCCCGCCGCCCCGGGTTCGCGCTGTTCCACCTCACTCGCCGCGACGAGGGCTGCGGGTTCTGAGCGACGAGCGGGTTCGGAACGCGCCGAATGGGAGGGGCGGCACAGCCGCACCTGCGAAGCGAGGCGAGACGCCGATCCGTTCGAACGGATCGCCGTCCTCGCGATGCGTGCGCTTCGGGCGTGGCAGGTTCGCGAGCACGAGGCAGCACGTCACAGGACGAGGCGCGTGGTTTGCGCAGCGCAAGAACAGCCGATGCAGGCGTTGCGCGCCGGAACGGGCCGCGTCGCGAGGGATCCGGGTAGCCGCGCGCGTCAAACGGTGCCGACCTTTCCGTCGGGTTTCGGTGGCGTACCTCTTGCTTATCGAGGGCCGCCGAGGGTCCCGATGTCGCTTTCACGTTCCACGATTCGCACCGAGCTCGCCTCCACGCTGCGTCACCTCAGCGATACCTCCCGCCGCTCCGCGGTACGCCTGATCGTCGCCGAAAAGGGGACCCTCGGACAGGACGACATTCTTCCCGAGCCCGGGAAGGGGCTCGAGCTCGTGCTCGTTGCCCAAGGGGCAAACGAGCCCGCGAGCGAGCTCCTCGCTCGCACGGAGCGGCGTCTCGCGGCGCTCGAGCGCGGGGATCGCGGCGTGGCGGACGCGGTGTTGCTCGTGCGCGCCAGCGCGGACCCGGCGACCCGCGCCGTGCGCCGCCAAGTGGCACGTGCGGTCATGGACCGCCTCGCGCGCTCCGGGAGCAAGGAGCTGACGGTGCTCGCGCGCAGGCCCATGCAACCGGAGCTGTGCGACGAGCTGCTCACCCTCGCAGAAACGCTGATCGCGGACTCGAAGGAAGCGCGCGTCGCCATCCGTGTGCGCTTCGACGGCGCGGAGCTCGAGCACTCGAGCGGCATTTTCCCGGCCCCCGGCGCCGAGGAGGGCACGGCGCCGCCCCCCCAAGCGATCGCCTAGAGCGACAAACGGTTAGGAACGCGCCGAGATATGCGGAAAACTGCGTCG
>CAYYWA010000089.1:0-18098 GCA_964475255.1 uncultured Sorangium sp. | reverse complement strand
GCCCCTACGAAACGAGGCTAGAACGCCGAGCGGTCAAACCGATCGGCGTTCTAGCTAGTGAGGGCCCGTGCTGCGCGGCAGGGCTCCGGCGAAGCCGTTCCGAACGGAGCAGCACTCCGGCGGATCTTCGAGACGGGGCTCACGAACGCACGACGTGGACGTTGAAGTTCGCGTTCTTGAGGATGCCGTAGAGGCGAACCCAGAGGTGAAGGTAGGACTCGGTCCCGCGCGCCGTGGTGATGTCGCCGAGATCGATCACGTCCCGCCACCCGAAGCCGCCGACGAGCAGCTCGCGCACTTGCGCCTTCGCGCTCGCATCGTCGCCGCTCATGAAGATCGTGTGATCCCCCGGGACGCGCGCCGGGTCCACCATCACGTCGCTGTTGACGGTGTTCAGCGTCTTGACGACGCGGGTCTCGGGAAGGGCGCGCTGGATGCGCTCGCCGAGCGAGTCGTCGTTCGAAACGAAGAGCGTGGGCGGAAAGCCCTTCGAGAAGTCGAGCGGATTCGAGAGGTCGATCAGAATCTTCCCGCGTAGGTTTTCGGCGCCGGCGGACTCGAGCGCGGCGAGTGAGCCCGCGCCGTTCGTGCAGTTGAACGCGAGCTCTCCGAAGGCCGCCGCGTCCGCGAAGGTTCCCTCGGAAGCACGGCTACCCGCTCGGGCCACCCACGCGCGCGCTTTTTCACCGCCCGCCGTGCGCGAGCCCATCTTCACGTCGTGGCCGAGCGAGACGAGCTTCGTCGCGATCGTCTGGCCGACCACTCCCGTTCCCAGCACACCGATACGCATGGCCTTCGTCCTCCGTTTCCGCCGAGGCGCTCGCGCCGAAGCGCGGGCGACGCGGGGGCATGCTACTCCCGTGTCTCGGGAAAGTCAGCGCCGCGGTTCGGGTGGCGGGCGCGCCAGGCATCCGTGCGCGGGGAGCGCGCGAAAATGGGTGCGATCGCGCGGGGATCGTCGGTCATGATCCCGTCCGCGCCGAGGTCGAGGAGGCGCTCCGCGCGTTTCGCGTCGTTGATGACCCAGTAGTCCACGGCGATACCGACGCGGTGACATTTCCCGATGAAGCGTGCTTTCGTCAGGTCGAGACGACCGGCGCGCGTGGGAATCTGAGCGCGAGCCCCCGCGAGCGGGAGAAGACGGAGGAGCCGTTCCGGCGCGAAGTAGAGCCAGGCGACGGCGCGTCGCGAGAGCCCGAACGGTCCCGTGTCCCCGGCGCGCCGGAGCCGCTCGAGGACGGTGGCGGAGAAGCTCGTGAGCAGAACCCGCTCCCGCGCGCCGGCGCGCTCCAACAGCTCGACGAGCGCCCGGGCTTCGGCCAGCCCTGCCTCCTTCACGTCGATGTTGAACGCCGCCGCGGGCAGCTCTTCAAAAATGGCCTCGAGGCGCACGAGGCGGAGGCCCGAGCCGGAATACGGCCTTCGCCCCGCGGCGTCGACGAACCCGACGCCGGCGTCCCAGCTCGACACCTCCCGGAAGGTGCACTCGGCGATCCGCTTCGGGACACCGCACGTGCGGAGCCCGCTCGGATCGTGCGAGATCACGAACACACCGTCGCGCGTCGCGTGCACGTCGCACTCGAGCACGTCGGCTCCGAGCTCGAGCGCGCGGCGAAACGCCGGCAGCGTATTCTCCGGGAGCTCGGCGCTCGCGCCGCGGTGCGCATAGAGCAGGGGACCGGGCGTGCGCGCCCAGAAATCCATGGCCTTTTCGTATTCGAGAGCGCGGCGCCCGGGCAAGTCCCCCGAAATCGCAGAGGGCCGCGCGAGGCCGGAGCTGCTATTCTGACCCGGCCGTATCTCGATGCGTATCGCACTGATCTATCCACCCCCCTGGAAGATCCCGCTTCGCGGCGAATCCGCCGAGCGCTTCGGGCGCGATGGTCCTCCCGACGAGTACCGGGAGGGCGATCTCGACGCCGATTTCTTCCAGACGCCGTACGGTCTGTTCTCGCTCGCGGCCCAGGCGCTCCGCGCCGGACACCAGGTCAAGGTGCTGAACCTCTCGGGCTTCGCGTGGGCCGCCGTGGAAGAGGTGATCGAGCGCCTCGACGCCGACCTCTATGGGATGTCGTGCTGGACGGCGAACCGTCGCGGCGTCGCGCTCGTGGCGCGGGAGCTCAAGCGACGCCGCCCGGAGCGGCCCGTGATCGTCGGCGGGCCGCACGCGACCCCGCTCGCGCGAGAGATGCTCGCGCACCATCCGGACATCGATCTCGTGTGCGTCGGCGAGAGCGACGTCACGTTCCTCGAGATCATCGAACGCCTTCGGCAGGGCCAGTCCCTGTCCGGCATCGCAGGCACGGTGTACCGCTCGGGCGCCGCGATCGAGCGCGCCCCCGAGCGCGAGTCGATCCGGAACCTCGACGCGCTCGCCTCGCCGCATCGCTACTTCGCTACGCACATCGTGATGACGTCGCGTGGCTGCCCGTGGGCGTGCACCTTCTGCGGCGCGGAGACGAGCTGGGGGCGCGGATTTCGCGGGCACTCGGTGCCCTACGTGCTCGACGCGCTGGAGAGCCTGCTGCCGCGCCTGCGCGTGAAGATGGTGCAAGTGAAGGACGACACCTTCACCACCAACAAGAAGCGGGTGATCGAGCTGTGCCGCGGTATCCGCGAGCGCAAGCTGAACTTCCTCTGGAGTTGCGACACGCGCGTGGACGTCTTGAGCGAGGAGCTGCTCTACGAGATGCGCCTCGCCGGGTGCCAGCGCTTGAGCCTCGGCGTCGAGTCGGGGTCCCAGCGCATCCTGGACGCCATCCACAAGCGGATCACGAAGGAGGAGATCCTCGAAGCCGTCGAGATGGCGAAGAAGTACGGCGTGCACGTGCGCTTCTACATGATGCTCGGCAACCGGGGTGAAACGGCGGAGACGTTCCGAGAAACCCTCGAGTTCCTGGAGCTCGCGCGCCCCCATCAGTACATCTTCTCGTGCCTCTCCGTGTACCCGGGGACGCACGATTTCACGGACGCGGAGGCGGCCGGGTGGCTCGACCGCGAGGCGTACTTCACGGGCACGTTCCAGGAGCTCAAGGTGCCGTTCGATGCGAGCGACGCCGACACCCGCATCTTGAGCGAGTGGTTCTCCCGAAACAGCGGTCTGCGCGACGGCTATCTCGAGGGAGTCGAGGAGTGTCGGGCGATCCTCGGGCGGCTCGGGGATCACCACGCTGCGCACCTCGACCTCGGCGCCGCCTACTACCGAGACGGGGAGCTCGCTGCGGCGGAAGCGCACGTGCGGCGCGCGCTCGAGCTCGGGTTTCCGGCGCCGGGGCTCGCCTACAACTATCTCGCCCTGATCGCGAAGGCTTGCGGGGATCTCGACGGGATGATGAACGCCTTTCTCACGGCCGCGCGGACCGACCCTCAGCATCACGTGCTCATCAGCAACGTCGAGCGCGCGAGAGCCTGGTTTCGAGAGCAGGGCCCCGCGCGGAACCTACCGCTCGAGCTCACGGCGCGGCACGACTTTCAGCTCTTCGAGCGGACGGAGCAGCCGACCTTGCCCGGAAAGCTGGCGGACGAGACCTACGACTGGACGGTGCTCGACGAGGCGCCTGGCGAGACGCGTCCGCTCGATAGCGGCGCCATCCTGCGCATCGACAGCGGAAACGAGTCGCTGCCGTTCGGGCAGAAGCGGCTGCCCGTGATCTGAGCCGGGGGCCGCTCCCCGACGCCGTCGTGCCTCGAGCGGGCAGCCACGGGACCCGGCGAGCGCGGCTCGGAGCGCCCGGCCGGCCCATGGGCGCGCGTCTCCGGCCTCAGCGAAAAAACCTAGGCTGGCTCGTCGGCGCTGGCATCCGCCTTGCGTCGGGGTACGGCCCCCACATGGCGGCCGCGCTTCGGAAGAAGGCCTTCCGCGACCTCGCCCGAATGAAGGGCCAGGTGATCACGATCGCGCTCGTCGTGGCGTGCGGCATCGCGACCTACACCGCGCTCGGCGGAAGCTACGCCGCGCTCGAGCGGGCGCGGACCGCATTTTACGATCGCTATCGCCTCGCGGACGTCTTCGCGTTGCTCGAGCGGGCTCCGAACCACCTCGTCGGGCGCATCGAGGCCATCTCGGGCGTGGAGCGGGTGCAGGCGCGCGTGTCCGAGGGCGCGACGCTGTTGCTCGAGGGCGTCTCCGATCCGATCCAAGCCCGCGTGATCGGGCTTCCGCCGAGAGAGCGCGAGGCGCTCAACGCGATCGCGTTGTCACAAGGGAGGCGGCCCGAGCGCAGCGGGAAGGAGGAGGCGGTCCTCTTGCATTCGTTCGCGGAGGCGCGCGGGATTGGTCCGGGCGATCGGATTCCGGCCGTCATCAACGGCACGCGCCGGATGGTGACGATCGTCGGCACGGCGACCTCGCCGGAGTACGTGATGGCCGTGGGCCCTGGCGCGGTGACCGCGGAGCCCGATCGCTTCGCGGTGCTCTGGATGGATCCCGATACGGTGGCGAGCACCTTCCGCATGGAAGGGGCCTTCAACGACGTCGCGCTCGATCTCGCTCCCGGCGCCTCGCAGGAGGCGGTGATCGCCGAGCTCGACACCGTGCTCGCGCCGTACGGCGGCTTCGGGGCGTACGGACGCGCGCAGCAAGCCTCCAATCAGATGCTCGAGGGCGAGCTGACGCAGCTTCGTGCCATGGCGACGTTCTTGCCGAGCGTGTTCCTCGCCGTCGCGGCGCTGCTCGTGAACATGGTGCTCTCACGGCTGGTTCGCCTCCAGCAGCCCGACATCGCCACGCTGAAGGCCCTCGGCTACTCGAACACCAGCGTCGGAGGGCACTTCCTCTTCCTCGTCACCCTGATCAGCGGGCTCGGCGCCGTGCTCGGCTTGGGCTTCGGCCTCTGGACGGGCAGGGCGATGGTCGAGCTCTACGGCGGGTTCTTCAAGTTCCCCGATCTCGCCTTCCGCCTCGATGTCGCCGACGCCGTGGTCGCCGTCGGCATCAGCGTGCTCGCCGCGAGCGTCGGCGCCTTCGCCGCGGTTCGCCATGCGGTGCGGATGCCACCGGCAGAGGCCATGCGGCCGCCGGCTCCCACGCGCTACGCCGTGGGCATCCTCGATCGCTTGGGCCTCTCGCGCCTGCTCGGCACGATGGCCTCTCTCGTGATGCGCGAGGCGGAGCGGCGCCCGCTGCGCGTCCTGGGCTCGGCGGTCGCCATTGCCGCTTCGACGGGCCTCAGCGTCGTCGGCGGCTGGCTCTACGACGGGGTCGAACGACTCGTCCGCCTCCAATTCTCCGAGGTGATGCGCGAGGACATTACCGTAACGTTCCGTGATCCCCAGCCGGAGCGGGTGGTTCGCGAGCTCGCGCACGTCCCGGGCATCCTCCACGCGGAGGGCCTGCGCACCGTTCCCGTCCGTTTCGAGGTCGGTCACCGCTCGCGTGACGGGGTGATCTGGGGTTATCCCGACGACGGCGAGCTTCGAACGCTCACCGACATCGACGGGCGGCGCGTTTCACTCCCCGCCTCCGGCGTGGTGCTCACGGACGTCCTTGCCGAGCGCCTCGGCGTTTCGATTGGTGACACCATCTCGATCCGAATCCGCGAGGGGCGCCACGATACGCGTGAGGTCGTCGTCTCCGGGGTGGTCGAGGAGCCCTTCGGTTTGCAGGGGCACATGCGGATGGCCGCGTTGCGGGAGGTGCTCGGCGAAGAGCCGTTGGTCTCCGTCTCCCTGCTCCGCGCCGATCCGCTCGAGGCGGCGCGCACCAACCGCCGTCTGCGCGAGTTTCCAGCCGTCGCGGACATCACGCGGCGCTCGGATTTGATGCAGAGCTTCAACGAGCAGAGCGGGGGGCTCTTGACGACCTTCGCCGTGATCGTGGCGCTGTTCGCGGCCGTGATCACGGTGGGGGTCGTGTACAACAACGCGCGCATCTCGCTGGCGATGCGCGCTCGGGAGCTCGCCACGCTGCGCGTGCTCGGCTTCACGCGGGCGGAGGTCTCCAGCGTGCTCTTGGGAGAGCTCGCGCTCCAGGTCCTCGTCGCGCTGCCTTTCGGGCTCTGGTTCGGCCACTGGCTCGTGAGCGCGATGGCGGGGCTCGTGGATCCGGAGACCTATCGGATTCCGGTGGTTCTCACGACACGGAGCTATGCTTTCGCGCTCGTCGTTACGCTGGTCTCCGGCGCCACGAGCGCTCTGCTCGTGCGGCGGCGTATCGACCGGCTGGACCTGATCGGAGTATTGAAGACGAGGGAATGATGGCGCACGGAGACCCTTCGCAACGCGACCACACCCAGGTGCGGGCCGAACCGGCGCGGACACGGGAGCCCGCGTCCGCGCCGACGAAGCCCGAGAAGCCGTCGGCCGCGCAGAAGAATCGACGGCGCCGAGCGCTCTCGCGTTTCGTCCGGCGCGGGCTGCTCGTTCTCTTCGCGGTGGTCGTGGTGGCGGGCCTCGTCGTCGCGTGGATGCCGGAGCCCGTCCCGGTCGAGGTCGGCACCGTGACCCGGGGCACGCTGCGCGTCACTGTCGACGAAGACGGGCGCACGCGAGTCATCGATCGCTACTCCGTGGCGGCACCGCTCTCCGGAAACCTCGCTCGCATCGACTGGGAGCCGGGCGACGCGGTGAAGCGCGGCGCGGTGCTCGCGCGCATCACGCCCGCGCCGCCGCCGCTCTTGGACGAGCGAACTCGGGCCACCGCAGAGGCCCGCTTGTCGGCGGCGCTCGCCGCCGAGCGCCAGGCGCGCGCTCAAATCGCCCGCGCGGAGGCGCGAGCCGAGCTCGCCCGGAGCGAGGCGGAGCGAGACAGGAAGCTCATGGAGAGCGGCGCCATCTCGAGCGCGGCGCTCCAGCAGTCGCTCGTGAACGAGCGCAGCGCGGAGGCCGAGCTCGAATCGTTGCGCTTCGGCGTGCGCGTGGCCGAGCACGAGGTGCAGACGGCGCGCGCCGCGCTCCTGCGCATTTCCGGCAACGGCAAGAAGGAAGGCGCGCTCGACGTCACCTCGCCGATCGACGGCAGCGTCCTGCGCGTGGTCCGCGAGAACGCGGGCCCCGTCCAGGCGGGCGAAGCGCTCCTCGAGCTCGGGGAGCCGAACGCGCTCGAGGTCGTGGTGGACGTGCTCTCGTCCGATGCGGTCCGCCTGCGTCCCGGCGCCGAGGCGACGATCGAAGCGTGGGGCGGCGCGCCGCTCGCCGCCCGGGTGCGCCGGATCGAGCCTTCGGCGTTCACGCGGCTGAGCGCGCTCGGCGTCGAAGAGCAGCGCGTGAACGTGATCCTCGACATCACCGATCCCAGAGAGAAGTGGACCGCGCTCGGTGACGGCTTCCGTGTGGAGGCGCGCATCGTCGCCTGGGAGGGCTCGGACCTCACCCTGGTGCCGGCGAGCGCCGTCTTCCGACGCGGCGAGGACTGGGTCGTGTTCCGTATCGACGAGGAGTCTCGGGCACAGCTCACGCCGGTCGAGATCGGGGAGCGCACGGGACGCACCGTCCAGATCGTCTCGGGCCTGTCTCCAGGCGCCCGGGTCATCCTCCACCCGAGCGATCAGGTGGAGACCGGGACGGAGGTCGCTCCGCGATGACCGACTGGCGCTCGGGCGCCGTTCCGGTTCCGAACGAGCCGCCGCAGCCCGACGGCGCCGTCGTGCTGTCCGCGCGGGACCTCACCAAGACGTACGGGGAGGGGGAGGTGCTGGTGTACGCGCTCCGCGGCGCGAACGTCGATTTCTACGTCGGGGAGCTCGTGGTCTTGCTCGGGCCTTCGGGGAGCGGCAAATCGACGTTGCTCAACATCCTGGGCGGGCTCGACGTCCCGACGTCCGGCACGGTGATCTACCGTGGGCGCGACCTCACCGCGGCCGACGAGCGCGAGCTCACGCGGTACCGGCGTGAGCACGTCGGCTTCGTCTTCCAGTTCTACAACTTGATTCCGAGCCTCACGGCTCTCGAGAACGTCCAGCTCGTCACCGAGATCGCCGAGGACCCGATGGACGCCGCTTCTGCCCTTCGCGTCGTCGGGCTCGGCGATCGGCAGCACCATTTTCCGGCCCAGCTCTCCGGCGGCGAGCAGCAGCGCGTCGCGATCGCCCGCGCGATCGCCAAGCGCCCCCAGATCCTCTTGTGCGACGAGCCCACGGGCGCCCTCGACTTCGAGACGGGGGTGCTCGTGCTCGAGGCGCTCGAGCGGGTCAATCGCGAGCTCGGGACGACCACGGCCGTGATCACGCACAACGTCGCCATCGCGCGCATGGCCGACCGTGTGATCCGCTTTTCTGCTGGACGCGTGGTCGCCGTCGAGCGCAACGAGCGCCGCGAGAGCCCTCGAGACCTCGCCTGGTGATCGCGACGCGCTATGCGCGGTTCGCGAACAACGCCGTGCTCGACGCCGCGGCCACGAGGGAGAGCGCGAGGGCGAGGTGACGCCGGTGCGTGCTCAGCCATAGCTGAACGCTCGACGGCTTGGCGCGCTCGTCGAACCGGCCGTGCGCGCCGAAGTTGCCGGGGACGGGGACGAACAAGTTGCCGGCTCGCACCTCGGGCTCCGGCTCGTCCGTCATTTGGCCATCCCAGCCCTCGCGCGCGGCGACACGGTCCGCGATGCTGGGAGCCAGCTTGTTCCCGAAGATCGTCTTCACCGAGGGCCAACCGACGTAGAGCTCACGCCGCCGATGGCGCGCCGCCCACACCACGGCGTCGGCCGCGACCTCGGGCTGGAAGATGGGGGGCACGGGCTGCGCTCGGCGGGGCATGCGGCTCTCGCACCACTCGAACTGGGGCGTGTTCATGGCCGGAAGGTGCACCATCGTGATGTGGATGGCGCTCTCGTCGTGCAGGAGCTCGGCGCGCACCGAGTCGGTGAACCCGCGCGCCCCGTGCTTGGCTCCGCAATATGCCGACTGCAGCGGAATGCCCCGGTACGCGAGCGCCGAGCCGACCTGGACGATCACGCCACGGTCCCGGAGCCGCATACGGCGGAGGGCCGCGAGCGTGCCGTAGACCGTGCCGAGATAGGTGACCTCCGTAACGCGACGAAACTCCTCGGGCGTCATCGCGTCGAATCGCGAGAAGACGGTCGTCATCGCGTTGTTGACCCAGACGTCGATGGGCCCGAGCTCGTTCTCGAAGCGCTCTGCCGCCGCCTCGACGGCCTCCGCATCCGCGACGTCCGCCGACACGGCCACCGCTGGCGCGCCGAGCTCGACCGCCTCGGAGCGCGCCGCTTCGAGGCGCGCCTTGCCTCGGGCGATCAGCCCGACACGGGCGCCTTCTGCCGCGAAGGCGCGCATCGTCGCGCGCCCGACACCTGCCGACGCGCCCGTGATCACCACAACCTTGTCGCGTAGCTCCACGCCCTCCCGGGGGGCAAGCGTCGTGCCGTCCTCGTGTGCGTGGGTTCCGGCGAGCTCAACCCAGGTCGGAGAGAACGCGGGTCGTGTCGATGCGCAGCTGGTCCAAGTCTGCCTGTCCGATCACGAGGAAGTCGCAGGCGAGATTGAGCCCCTCGAGCGTCGTCTCGGCGCCGATGCCCGCACCCTGTTCGGTGACGAGCATGTCGGCGAGCGCGACGGCAGCCGCCGTCGAGGTCGGGAACCCGTTCTTTCCATGGTGCCCCTCGATGACGGCTCCGATCTCGGGAGGAAGCGTCCAGAGGTCGGCCAGCTTGCGCCCTGCGCTCTCGTGCACTTCCACGATCGCGGGCCACGCGGCGGCGAGGTCTATCGGACCTTCTTCCGCCGCGTCACTGACGACGATGAGGCTCGCTGCCATGCCCACGTCGTGCAAGAGGCCGCAGAGGAACGCGTGGTCGTCGTCCAGGGCGGTGCGCTGGCACACCAGGCGCGCGACCTCCGCGGTGGCCGCGCTGTGGCGGCGCAGCCGATTCATGGGCTCTTCGAACCCGCGCGCTCGGAACATGCGCACCTCGAGCGCCGCCTGCATGAAGATGTCGGCGATGCGCTTCAGACCGAGTCTCAGAATCGCCTGTCCGAGCGTGAGCGTGCGCCCCACGCCGCGGCCGTAGAGCGCGGACTGTGCGAGGTGTAGGACGCGCGCGGCGAGGATTTGCTCGTTCATCAGGAGCTTGACCACCGCCGGGATCGGCACGTCGGGGCGGCGGGCGATCGAGAGCAGCTCGAGGGCCACGGAAGGCAGCACGGGCGGTCTGTAAGAAGGCGAGCCGAAGGTTTCGAGGAGATCTTCGGCGAGCCGATTCGGGTCGAGCCCTCGACGGCGCTCGAGCACCCGCACTACGATGTCCTGCTCGACGGGGGGGATGGTCATGAAATCTTTTGCGGCGAGGGCAGCTCCTTTCCCCGAGGAACGGCGTCGAGGAACTTTCCCTTTAGGCTCCGCGACGCCGTGACCAGGGAGCGCTCACGCCGAAATGGCTCAACGATCGGCGGAGAAGGCCGTTTCGCCGAGCATGAGGTTCGCCCGGTTCCAGGCAGCGTTCGGCGCGGTGGTGATGCTGGTCCTCACTCTCGGCGCGTGTGGCAGCACGACCGCAATCGAGAGCTCGAGTGAGCGCTGCGTGGACGACGCGTGCGAAGAGAGCTCCGTCGCGCTGTGCAGCGGAGACGAAGACTGTGCCTCGGGAGCCGTCTGTCGGGATGGGTCCTGCGTCGCGCCCGCGTGCCGGGAAAATTCCGACTGCGGTCCGGCGGGCGTGTGCCTCGATCACGCGTGCGTGAGCGCCGGGCGCTGCCTCGAAGCGTTCCGCTGCACGCTGGGCGAGGAATGCGACCCAACGTGCCCGAATCGCAAATACCCCAAACCGCCAGTGCAGGCGTGCGTCATCAATGTGCAGTGCCCGTGGAAGCACTACTGCATCGACGGGGAGTGCCGACAAGCGACCGAGTGCCGCCTGCACGCGGACTGCCCCGCCGGGCAGCCGTGCTTCGACTCCGTCTGTTGGCCCCGCGAAGTGCTCCTCGCCGAGGAATGACCCGCCGCGTGGTCCTCGCCGCGCAGGGGACGATCAGGGGAAATCTGCGCTGCCGCCCGCACCCGCGCTGCCTTCGCCGTCCGACCCGCCCGCTTCGTCGTCCGACGCTCGGGGGCCTTCCGTCGTGGGCACGCCGCCCGAATCCCCCGGGGGCGAGGCGCCAGGGCCCGTGGGGAGGTCGGGTTGGGCCGCCTTCCGTCCTGGCAAATCCGGCTGTGGATCGAGCACACAGGAGATCGGGAGCAGGACGACGAGCGTCCAATACCGGAACCACCTGAGCCCGAGCTTCATTTGGCCGAGGAGGAGAGTAGCATCTCGACCCGCGACCGGGCAGACGGCACCACCCGCCCTCGATTTTGGCTACACTCTTGGGAGCGTCGCTCGAGCGGCGCACTGGCTCCTCATGTCGGACCGCCGCCACACCGATCGGGAGTACGAGAACGAGCTCGAGAAGCTTCGCGAGCTCGTTCTGCTCATGGGAGCGCGCGTCGAGGAGATGTTGGCGCTCTCGATCCGCGCTTTGGTGGAGCGCGACACGGCGCTCGCCGCGAGCACGATCCCCATGGATCGACAGATCGATCAGCTCGAGGTGGAGATTGACGAGCTCTGTCTCCAGATCCTCGCGCGCAGGCAGCCGGTCGCGTCCGACTTGCGCTTCGTCACGACGGCGCTGAAGCTGGTCACGGATCTCGAGCGAATCGCCGACCTGTGCGTCAACGTCTGTGAGCGCGCTCTCGAGCTCTCGAGTGATCTCGAGACGCCCGCGCAAGGTCCCATCCCGAAGATGGCAGCGCTCGCGCAGGCGATGGTCCACGACGCGCTCGACGCCTTCGTCGACGGCAACCCGGACAAGGCACGCCAGGTCATGGAGCGCGACGGCGCCGTCGACGCGTACTACGCGCAGCTCTTCCCCGAGCTCCTCGCGAAGATGATGAGCGAGCCTAGCGTCGTGCAGCGCTCGACGCGGCTCTTGTCAGTCGGCAAGTACATCGAGCGCATCGGCGACCACGCGACGAACATCGCCGAGATGGTCGTGTTCATGGTCCGCGGCGAGGACGTTCGGCACCCGAGCGTCGTCCCGGCGCGTGGGTAGCGCCGAGCCGTGCGTAGAACGCCGATCGGTCCGACTGGCCTTTCTCCGAGGGGCGGCATGCGCCGCCCCTCCCGCGCGGGCACCCTGTTCGACGCTGTTGTTCGCGTATTGCGGCGCGTTGCCGACCGTTTGTCGCTCTAGACGGCCCGGCCCTTCACGCGTCGCGAGCGCGAGGCTTCGCCCGCCAGCTCGGCGTGCGCCCGGTCAGGTACTCGCGCGGGGTCGTGCCCACGAGCTTCCTGAATACGCGGTGAAACTGCGAGTAGCTGCCGAAGCCGGCCTCGAGGGCCGCATCGAGCAGGTTTCCGCCGCTCCGGTCCACGAGCTTGAAGAAGCGCTCGATGCGCAACCGGTTTCGGTACTCGACGACGGAAACGCCCATCTCCGCCTTGAAGAGCCAGGAGAGGTGGCCCGAGCTGATGCCGATCTCCCCGGCGAGCCGTTGTGCGCTGACGAGTGGATCCTGATTCAGCGCGTCCACCACACGTTGGACGCTCGGGCTGCGCTCCGAGGCGCGCCGAAGCGCGCGCGAGACCGCCGCGCTCCGGCGCGACAGGATGGCTCCGGCGAGCAGGCTGCAGAACACGGCAGCGCGCACCTGCTGCCCCTCGTCCATCGGAGCCTGCGTGATCGCGGTGTCGTTGAACATCACGCCGATGAGCTCGCCCGCGGCGACGAGCGGCGTGATCACGAGCCAGCCGTGACCGATCACCGTGCTCTTCCCGGAATCCTGAATGAAATGCCGAGCTCGGGCGCAGTAGAGCCAGCGGGCGCCGTTCTGCGGGATCTGGCGGAGCGCCTCGTAGTCTTCGTCCGCGCACTCGAAGTGGACTCCGCGTTCGTCGGTCGTCTCCCCGTCTGCGCCCGTCCCCCAAGTGCCCCGCAGGACGTGCCGGGGAGCGGCGGAGGGATCACAGAGGTACAGCGCCGCGCGCTCGAGCCCGATGCATTCGCGTGCGAGTTCGACGGCTCGGCGCAGCATCGAGTCCACCTCGGTAGACGTGGCGAGCTCGTCGGCAGCGGCGAGCACCGAGACGACGCCCTTCCACTCCGAAGCCCGCGCGGGGGCATGAGGCCGTGCACCTTCACCACTGGTCAGTGGCCAGCTCGACAAAAGGGGGAGTGCGCTCTCTGCGGACATGGGACCTTGTTTTCTTCTTCCGGCCGCCCGATTTGGTCGCGAGGGCGTCCCTCAACAGGCTTTTGAGGGGGTCGGGGAGCGCGTGCCGCCCATGTCCGGCTCCGGAGGCACGCACCGAGCCCGCCGCCCTCGAAACCTGCATCGGTCTCGACTACTTAGGGACGGCTGCGTGGGGTGGGAGAACTAAGTTAAACACCCTTATAACCCGCCAAGCGCCTACTTGCGACGGTTTCTTCATACTTCTACGCCTAGCGGAACTCTGCGCCGAATGAGACTCCGCTCTGGCATGGTGGTGAGAATTTTCCACCATTACTTCTGCGTCGGCAGGCGCACGCGCCGAGCGACTTCTGGACGGAGTCGCGCCCAGTGCTCGCGCGTGAGCTCCGTTGCGGGACGGCCCTCGTACGACCACGGCAAGGCCTTCGAGTTCAGGCCGACGAAGTGCGCACCTCGACGGCCGAGGTGCGGCAAGTGGGGGGGAAACGGCGAGCAGATGGTCACCTCGTCGATGGGGATCACGAAGAGCGGCGGGACTCGCGACACCGCGGCGACCTGGAGTCCTTGCTCGTCGAGCTCCGACTCGAGCACGCAGGGGTGCTCGCGCAGCAGGGTGGCGAGCGCATCGCCGAGATCGAGGCCCGGCGGGATGCCGCGGATGCCGAGGTTCATCGGGCGAGGACCGCACAACGCGGAGAATTTGCCGAAGCAGCGACGGACGTCCTCTGCGAGCACGCAGCCCTCACCGTGAGCGAGCCAGGCGCGAATCGCCTCGGGCACGTCCCAGAGAATGCAGTCGTTGTCGAGAGAGAGCTCGTAGCGATCGGGGTACATGCGCACGGGGGCGAGCTTCCAGGCGACGCCCTCCGCCATCGCGGCGTCCACGTGGTCGATGAGGAACGCCGGAAGGTCGCGCGCGACCCAATGCCAGCGCACTGCTTCGGGGACGACGCCGGTCAGCGAACGGGCTCGATCGAGTGACACCGTGTTCACGCAAACCGCGTACGCGGTGTCCGGACCGAAGGCGTTCCACGCGCCCCAAATCGAGCACTGCAGCGCCTCGAAACCCTGGTCGCTCACGTCACCGATCGTCCAGCGAATGCCGAGGCGGCTCATGGACGCCCCTCCTGGGGCGAGTGCCCGACTTCGGTGCAGACGTGCCGCGAATCGACGTGCATCGATTCCAGTGTACGAGCGCCCGCAGGTCGTGGGCATGGCGGTAGTCACCGAGAATCCGCTCGTCGTGAGCGCGAATTCACGCCATGCCCGCGCCGGTGTTCCAGGCGGAATGCAAACGAGAAGAGAGGCTCGTCCGATTTCATCCCACATCGATGTCCGAGCGCTCCCTGGCGGAGCCCGAAGCGCTCGTGCAATGATCGAGTATCGATGCTTACGCCTCGAGCTCGAGGCAGGAGTTCTGAGCCTATGAACGCACGGACGATGAATCGGGTGTGGGTGCTCGCGTTTCCAGTCTTCGTTGGCTGTGGACCGAGCTCGGAGGAAGAGGTTTCTGGGCAAGCCCTCGCGCTCACGGCGCAGGAGAACGTCGAATCAGCCCTGCGCGGAGCCTCGTCGGCAGGCTCGTTCGTCGCGGACTCCGCCACGCTGGCCGACCTCTTGAGCGCGGTCGCGGTGGACGAGTGTGACTCGGAGCCTCCGTGTGCCACGGGGAGCGTCTGCGAGGCGGAGTGCGTCCCCGAGGCGATCACTGTCGACGACCTGAGAGAGGCGCGAAGCGACGTGGACGCCGCCATCGACGACCTCGTCGAGGTCCTGCGCGAGCGCGTGTTCACACCGGAGAACCTCGAGTCCGAGGACGGCTCGTCCGCGACCTATCGGCTCGGTGCGGATCTCCTGTGCGGCGACTCCGCCGGTACGGGCGTCGAGGACACCGGGCCCGACCCCGAGTGCGTCGAACAAGCCGATCGCTTGCAGATTCGCCTGCGTTTGAGCTCACCGAGCCCCGGCAACGTGGACGTTTCGCTCTTGCTCTCGGCCGAGCAGCGAAACCCGGCCACGCTGGAGCTCCATCGGGACCACGTCGGCGTCGTGTTCGATTTGGGCGAGTTCAAAGCGACGGTCGACGCGCTCGGTGAGGAGCTCGACGGGATCTCCGAGTTTGCTGGACGCGTCGGGCTCGAGCTCCGCAAGAACGCCGAGCTCGACTACAGCCTGCGGGCGAACGTGCTCGAGACGCTCGAGATCGGGACCATCGACGATCTGGGGCAGGAGGTGCGCGTCAGCATCGGGCAGAGCGTCCCCACGTTCGAGCTTCGACTCGACGGCAACGCGCGGCGGGTGCTCGGGTCATACGACCTCGGTCGCTTCGGCGTGCAGGGACCGCTGAACGCGTTTCGCGACAGCTTCGACGAGCAGGAATCCGACGCGCTCGGCAGCCCGATGCCCGAAAAGACGTACACCGGCGACATCGCGCTGTCGATCGCCGGGATTGAGGGTGGCGTGACCCTCGACGGTGAGGCCGACGCCGTCGACCTCACCGGAATCGGGCTCGGTGACGAGAGCTCGACGCTCGAGCACGATGGCTCGCTGATCGCTCAGCTCGACGTGAACCCCGAGTCGGGCCGGCACTTCGACCTGCACGTCGAGAAAGACGACACCGGGCAAACGACGATGACCCTCTCGCCGACCCTCGACGTGCGCCTCCTGCTCGCGTTCGCACCGCTCGCCGACCAGCTCACGGAGCTTCCGAGCTATGCCCTCGGCGACACCCTCCGCTTCTTCTTCGAGGGGACGGAGCCGAAGGTCCAGGCAGAGGAGGAGCGGCTCCGCGTCGTCGAAGGGACGTTGCACCTGACGAGCGACGCCACCCCCGAGGCCAACGTCTCGGTGCCGGCGGGCTCTTGCCTCGTCGAATCGGGAGCCGAGGCGCCGCTGCACGAGCTCCTCGGCGCCTTCGCCGTCTCGGGCTGCCAGTAGACGGCGCCTGTCACTCGGACCCGCGCGGAGGGAGCGGGTCCGAGCGCACGAGGTGGCCGCCTGCGACCACGAGCTCGACTGGGTTTCCGCCGAGCTCGTAGGCGAGGGCGCGCTCGTCGGTGTGCCGGAGCAGGATGAGATCCGCGCGCATGCCCGGCGCGATGCGCCCGCGATCGGAGAGCCCGAGCACGTCGGCGGCCTTGGCCGTCGCGGCGGCGATCGCCTCGCCGATGGAAAGCCCGAGCTTGCGCACGCCGAGCGCAATCACGAAGGGCATCGAGGAGGTGGGCGACGAGCCGGGGTTGCAGTTGCTCGCAAGCACGAGCCGACCGCCCGCGTCGAGCAGCGCGCGCGCATTCGCGTAGCTGCCGTCGAGGTGGAAGGCCGACGCGGGGAGGACCACGCCCGCCGTGCGGGACCGGGCGAGCCGAGCGAGCGCGTCGGGGGAGCTCGCCTCGAGGTGGTCGACGCTCCGTGCTCCGAGCTCGATGGCGAGCTCGAGCCCGCCCAAAGCCGTGAACTGGTCGGCGTGCAGCCGAACGGGATGGCCGAGCGCCGCGGCGTGCTCGAGCAGCGCTCGGCAGCTCGCGAGCGACCAGGCGCCGCGCTCGCAGAAGGCGTCCACGGCGATGCCCGGGAACTCGGCGTGGACGGCCGGCAAGGTCTCGGAGAGCACCCGATCGACGAGATTCGGCACGTCCGGGTCGAGCGCGTGCCCGAGCAATGCCGTGGGCACGACCGTGACCCGCGAGCGCTCCGCGGCCTTTCGGATCGCGCGCAGCATCTTGAGCTCGGTCGTCGTGTCGAGGCCGTAGCCCGACTTGACCTCGACGGTCGTCGTGCCTTCGCGCAGCAGCACCGCGAGCCGCGCCGAGAGCCGCTCCACCAGCTCTTCTTCGGACGCGGCGCGCACCGCGCGCACTGTGGAGAGGATGCCCCCGCCGGCAGCCAGGATGTCGACGTAGCTCCGCCCCCGTTGCAGCTGCTCGAACTCGTCGAGACGATCCCCGGCCCAGAGCGCGTGGGTGTGGGCATCGACGAACCCGGGCATGAGCACGCGCCCACCCGCGTCGACGCGCGTCGGCTCGTCGTCGTTCGGCGTGCTCGTCACGGTCGCGATACGGTCGCCTTGGACGCGGACGGCGGCTCGGGGCAGGGGGGCGCTCCCGTCGCCCGACACGACTCGCGCGTTCTCGATCCAGAAGCTCATCGCGGCCGCTCGCCGAAGCCAGCGATGAAGCTCAGGAAGAGCCGTGCCGCGACGCGCGCGGTCCGGCCGCCCTCGTCGTGAGCCGGGCAGAGCTCCATCAGATCGAAGTGCCGGACGTCGGGGTCGCGCCCGGCGGCCTCCGCGAAGCGCGCGACGGTCGAGACGTCGAGCCCGAGCGGATTCGGCGCGCTGACACCCGGAGCGAGCGCCTGATCGATCGCGTCCAGGTCGATGCTGACGAACCCAGGACCCGCTTCGAACGCGGCGTCGAACACCGACGGCACGAGGGCCTGCCGTTCCGAGAGCTCGTCCGAGTACAAGAGGTGCGCTCCCTGGGCGAGGGCCCACTCGGTGTCGCTCCGATCGTTCACGAACCGACCGAGGCCGACCTCGACGAAGCGTTCGCCAATCAGATGCCCGGCCTCGATCAGCCGACGAAACGGCATTCCAGAGCCGATGCGCGGGCGGACGTCGAGGTGAGCGTCGACGTTCACTCCGCCGAGCGCGCGCCCCTCGTGGAGCGCGAGCGCGGTGACGGCCGGCAGCGTGAGATCGTGTCCGCCGCCGACCGCGACCACCGAGAGCCCGAGCGCGTGGAGCGCGCGCACGCACTCGAGGGCGCGGCGGTGCGTCTCGGCGAGCGCTTCGGCAGAGCCGCTCTCGGCGGGGATGAGATCGCCCGCGTCGAAGACGCGTGGGGTGATCGCCTTGCCCGCGCGGCCGTCCCAGGGCGCACCGAAGCGCGCGAGCGCCGCGCGAAACGCCGTGGGTCCCGCGCTCGCGCCGGGACGCCCCTTGTTGAGGCGCACTCCGGTGTCGTCGGCGAGCCCGATCAGCG
>CAYYWA010000088.1:0-18319 GCA_964475255.1 uncultured Sorangium sp. | reverse complement strand
GGGGAGGACCCGGTCAGGGCGCCGGGTCTGCAGCTTTCTTGCTCGCGAAGAGCACGATGCGATCGTCGTCGTCAACGTCCACGTTCCAGAGCAGATCGTTCACGTTCTCCGCGCCGGGCCCGAGGTCGACGATGGCGACGCCGTCCTCGCCGAAGGTCTCGTCCAGCGTTCCATCGGCGTCGAAGCGAGCGACGACCAGATCCGCGTCCGGGTATTCGGCGTCGGGATCGTGCTCGGCATGGCCGGCGATCACGATCTTGCCATCCGACTGCACCGCGACCGCGCGCGCGGTCTCCGTCGCGCCGCCCTCGACGACGTTGAGCACCGCGAGCCCGTCCTCACCGAACGACTCGTCGAGCTCGCCATCGGGCGTGATGCGCACGAGGACCATTTGGTTGTCGGTGCCCGAGCCGAGGACGCCCGCAGCATAGAGGTTGCCGTCGGCGTCGATCGTCGCGCCCCAGAGCCGATCGTTCTCGTCTTCCGACAGCGGCACGACGTCCACGAAGTCCGGCGTCACCTCGCCGTCTTCGCCGATGCCGAGCACGGCGACGAGGGAGTCGTCGTCTTCCATGTCGGGGTTCGACGTGGAGGGGAACGCCGTGTACCCGACCGCGATCGCCCGATCGCCGTCCGGCGACACGGCGACGCCGAAGAACGCCTCGTCGGGCCGATCGAAGTCGTAGAGCTCGAAGCCGCCCTGGCCGAAGCTCTCGACCGCGTTCCCGTCGGGGTCTTGGACCACGAGCATCGCGTCGATGTTCTCCGCTTCCGCCATCCCGCTGCCCACGTGGAGGAGGAAGTCGTCGGGGAGCACCGCGACGTTCCGGCCGCGATCGTTGTCGCCCGCGATGTCGAGCAAGAAACCGCCGTTCGTGCCGAAGTCCGTGTCCAGCTCTCCCTCGGGGCTGAAGCCGAACGAAACGAGATCCACGGCTCCGGCGGCTTCCGCGCGCCCGTAGCCGGTCGTCACGTAGCGGCCGCTCGACTGCAGCGCGGCGCCGTACGCCTCGGCCATTCCGGGAGCGGCGAGCGCCGCCACGCGCGCGACACCGTCCTCCGAAAAATCGGTGTCCGGCGAGCCGTCGTCGTTCAAGCGAATGAGGACGATCTGGTTGCTGCCCTCGACCGGCGTATAGCCCGCCGACAGGATCTTCCCGTCCGGCTGCACGAAGCCGTTCCGGGCGTTGTCGTTGAGCTCGAGGCCGTCGACGTCGAGCACGAACAGGCCGCCATCGGCGAAATCGTCGTCGAGCTCGCCATCGGCCGTGAGCCGCACGACGACGCGATCCCGATCGGTCCGCGGCATCGGGCCCATGCCGCCGGCGCCCGCCTCTCCGGCCGCGCCCGGCGCACCGGCCTCTCCCGCTGCTCCTCCGGCTCCGGCCTCTCCGGCGGTCGGCTCGCCCGGGGCTCCGGCGTCACCGGTGTCTCCGCCCTCGCCGGTCTCCCCGGCCGAGGACGTGGTTCCGCCCGTGGTCTGCTTGCCTCCCGAGCCCGAGGTGCCTCCCGAGGGCTGGCCGCCGCTTCCGGCCTTGCCGCCCGTGGCGCTCCCGTCGTCCCCCTCGTCGTCGCCGCAACCGGCACCCAAGGCGAGCGCCGCGGTCAGCATCCCGAGCAACCCGGCGCGTGCGCCGAAAGAAAGTCGCGTTCTCATGTTTCGCTTCGCTCCTGTTCGTTACGCAGTTTCGGAGGTGCGCCGAAGTAGGCGCAACGGGGGCGGACGGTACCGGAGCTCAGTGAATATGACAACCATTTTCAACAAGGGGAGGGAGGGCCCACTTCCCGCGGGGAACCGCGCGCAGAAATTCGCTGAAGCTGAAAGTGGACTTCGCTTTCGTCGCCGAGCGGAGCGCCCGCGTGGTGGGCCGCCGACTTCACTTCGGCGCGGGGGGCGGCGGGTGTGCCCCATCGAAACGAAGCAAGCCCGAATCGAGGCTCACGAACGGCGGGCGCTCCCCCTCCGAGCGCCCCGTGGCGTGACGACGCGGCTCCGGATGGGACCGCGGCTACACGTGATAGTTCGGCGCTTCCTCGGTGATGATGACGTCGTGGACGTGGCTCTCGCGAAGGCCCTGGCTCGTGATGCGGATGAACTTCGCGTTCTGCTGCAGCTCGCGGATGGTGCGGCTGCCCGTGTAGCCCATCCCGGAGCGGAGGCCGCCCACGAGCTGGGCGATGATCGACGCGAGCGAGCCACGATGTGGCACGCGTCCTTCGATGCCCTCGGGCACGAGCTTCTCGTCGGCGGTGCCCGCCTGGCCGTAGCGATCGCGGCTGCCGCGCTTCATCGCGCCGAGTGAGCCCATGCCTCGGTACACCTTGTAGCTACGCCCTTGATAGAGAACGAGCTCACCGGGGGCTTCGTCCGTACCGGCGAACAGCGAGCCAATCATCACGCACGAGGCGCCGGCCGCGAGCGCCTTGGTGACGTCGCCGGAGTACTTGATGCCGCCGTCGCTGATCACGGGAATGCCGTGGCGGTCGGCGACCTCCACGCAGTCTGCGATCGCGGTGACCTGCGGCACGCCGACGCCCGCGACGATGCGGGTCGTGCAGATGCTGCCGGGGCCGATGCCCACCTTGATCGCATCGACGCCGGCGTCGATCAGCGCCCGCGCGCCCTCCGCCGTGGCGATGTTTCCGGCGACGAGCTCGACGTTCGGGTAGCGCCGCTTCGTGTCACGCGCGGCCTCGATCACCCCTTTCGTGTGGCCGTGCGCCGTATCGATCACGAGCACGTCGACCCCGACGTCGACGAGCGCGGCGGTGCGCTCCAGCCGATCCGGGCCCGGTCCGATCGCGGCGCCCACGCGGAGCCGGCCCCGGTCGTCCTTCACCGCGAGCGGGTTGCGCTCGGCCTGCAGCAGGTCCTTGATCGTGATCAGCCCGACGAGCTTGCCTTGATCGACGACCAGGAGCTTCTCGATCCGATGGCGGTGCAGGAGCTCGCGCGCCTGCTCCGTGGCCACGCCGGGAGAGACGGTGACGAGCTCGGTCGTCATCAGCGCGCTCACCGGCTGATCGAGGTTCTTCTCGAATCGAATGTCGCGTGCCGTGAGAATGCCGACGGGGCGATCGCCCTCGACCACCGGGACGCCGGAGACGTCGTGCGCCCGCATCACCGCGAGCGCTTCACGCAGGGACTGCGAAGGCCGCACGGTGACGGGATTGAGAATGATCCCGCTCTCGGCCCGCTTCACCCGATCGACCTCTTGCGCCTGGTCGGCGATCGAGAGGTTCTTGTGGATGATTCCGATCCCACCCTGGCGGGCCAGGGTGATCGCGGCCCGAGCCTCCGTGACCGAATCCATCGCAGCGCTCACGATGGGCACGTTGACCTCGATGCCGCGCGTCAAGCGAGTGCGGACATCCACCTCCGCCGGAAGCACCTCGCTGTACGCCGGCACGAGCATGACGTCGTCAAAGGTCAGGCACTCGCGCGGGTTTTTCTCAAACATGGCCGAGTCTACGTATGCGCGCGCACGGCGCAACGCCCGAAGCACGCCCGTGCGGCGGTTCTTCCCGGGATGCCCGCGAAAACCGCCGGGATTTCGGCGCTCGGCCCCGGGGGCTACTCGTCGGGGCGGACGAGCAGCGGTAGGATCCCCGCGTGACGACCGGCGCCGGCCCCGCTCTTCTTCTGCCCGAAAGCCCGGAATGGGCGGCAATGGTCTCCGGGACGGAGGCCGAAGGCTCGCGCACGAACGGGCGTCGGCGCGGCTCGGCGCGGGCCGGCGCGCACGGGGCGCATGGCGGTCATGGTCACCACGGCCATGGGCACGGTCACGGCCATGGCCACGGGCACGCTCACGATCATGACCACGCGGCGACGCCGCGCCGTGCGCTCGCAACGGCGCTGGCGATCACCTTCTCCTTCATGCTGGTCGAGGTCGCGGTCGGGATCTACGCGAAGAGCCTCGCGTTGATCGCGGACGCCGGGCACATGCTGGCCGACGCGGGAGCGCTCGGGCTCGCGCTCGTCGCGAGTCGAATCGCGGAGCGCCCGCGGACGCAGCGCAGCACGTACGGACTCCGCCGTGCGGAGGTGCTCGCGGCGTTCGTGAACGGGATGGCGCTCGCGGGCGTCGCGGTGCTGATCGTGAAAGAGGCGATCGAGCGCTGGCTCGAGCCCGTTCCCGTCGCGGGCACGCCGATGCTCCTCACCGCATCGACGGGGTTGCTCGTCAACCTAGGGGTCGCGTTGCTCCTGCTCCGGAGTCAGAAGACCAGCATCAACGTGCGCGCCGCGTTCGCGCACGTCGTCTCGGACGCGCTCGGCTCGTGCGCCGCCATCCTCGCCGGTCTCGCGGTGGTCTTCTTCGGCTGGTATCGGGCCGACCCGGTGCTCTCCGTGGCGATCGCGTTGCTCGTCGCGTACAGCGGCTACCGTGTGCTGCGCGAGACCGCGGGCATTCTCCTCGAGGGCGTGCCGCCGCACCTCGACGTGGGGGCGATCGAGCGGACCATCCTCGAGTGCCCGGGGGTGGCCCAGGTGCACGACCTGCACGTGTGGCGGATTTCGGACCGATTCGACACGCTGACCGCCCACGTGGTGCTCGAACGCGGCAGCCACGGCACCGACGTGTGTCGCGTGGTCGCCGAGCGCCTCGAGCGGGACTACGGGCTCGATCACGTGACGATTCAGCCCGAGCCGCCCCCGCCGGACGACCTCGTGCGCGTTCGCCGGAGCCGCGACGGCGCGCCGTTGTCGCGGGCCGGGTGAGCCGAATCGGGCGGCATCGCCCGACCCGGAGGCCACGAGCGTTCCGCGACGCGGATGCGCGCGGGCGAGTTTACGGGGAAGGGAGAAGTGGTACGATCGCGAGGATGATCCAAGCGGAAGGCGACTTGGAGGGCTTTTTGACACGCCTCGAACGGCGCTTCGAGCGCCTCGAGGACGGCACCTACGTCGTTTCCGTCGGTCCGGGGCGGCCGCTGGTCGCGCTGAAGCTCGCGCCTCCCGTGCTGGTCGTGCGCGTCGAGATCGGAAACGCGCCCGCCGATCCCGAGCGGAGCCGAGCACTCTTTCGTCGCTTGCTCGAGCTCAACGCCGTGGAGCTCTTGCATGCCGCCTATGGGCTCGAGGGGGATCGCATCGTGCTCGGCGCTGCCCTCGAGCTTGCCACCGCGGATCCGGGGGAACTGGAAGCGGTGCTCGGAGACGTGGACCTCGCGCTCGCCGAGCAGGTGCCGGTTCTCCACGAGCTCGTGCGTCACGGGGGATGAGGACGACATGGGAATTTTCGGAAGGCTCGCCCAGCTCATCAAATCCAACCTGAACGACCTCATCAGCCGCTCCGAAGATCCGGAGAAGATGCTGAATCAGATCGTCATCGAGATGGGCGAGCAGCTCACCGAGGCGCGCAAGCAGGTCGCCGCCAGCATCGCCGACGAGAAGCGGTTGGAGAAGCAAGCCGCGGAGCAGGCGGTCCGCTCGCAGGAATGGGAGCGGCGCGCGATGCTCGCGCTCCGCGCGGGCGACGAAGGGCTCGCGAAGGAGGCGCTGGCGCGCAAGAAGGAGCACGACGCGACCCGCGAGCAGTTCCTGGAACAGCTGCAGAAGCAGCAGCACGCGGTGGAGCAGCTCAAGCTCGCGCTCCGCGCCCTCAACAACAAGATCGAGGAGGCCAAGCGCAAGAAGAACCTCCTCATCGCGCGGAAGAAGCGCGCCGAAGCCCAACGATCCATTCAGGAGACGTTGAGCGGCCTGCGCAACGCGAGCGCGTTCGAGGCCTTCGATCGCATGGCGGGCAAGATCGAGCAGATGGAGGCCGAGGCGGAAGCGCAGGCAGAGCTCCACGAGCAGTTCACCGGCGATACGCTGGCCACGCGCTTCGGCGAGCTCGAGGCGACGCACGGCGTGGACGACGAGCTGCTCGCCCTCAAGCGCAAGATGGGCCTCGCCCCGCCCGAGCCCGCGCCCGTCGAGGCCGCGCGCGTTTCCCGCGAGGGAGAGCTCGATCTCGCCGAGCAGGAGGAGCTCGCGCGAGCCCTCGCGGAGCTCGATGCCGAGGAAGCGCCGCTGCGGGTCAAGCGCTAGTCCGCGGCGGCGCGCGGCTCGAGCTTCACTCCTGCACGAACGCGCTGCCGTCGAATCGATACGACCGACGTTCACCGCTCCAGGGCAAAAGGAGCGGCTCGAGGCCGCCGGACGCCGTCGTGTCCGGTGGAAACGGGTACGTCTCCTCCGTCCAACCGACGGCGCGCGCGGGACGGAGCTCGATGCGCGTCGCGGCCCCCGCGGGGTGGAACGCGACCGCGCCGAGGACCTGGTTCTCGCCGACGGACCGTCCCGTTTCGGCGCCGAAGAGCCGCACGAGGCCGTCGCCGCGCACGCCGTAGACGAGCAGCGCGTGTCGCTCGACCGTGCCGCCGCCCAGGGCCTTGCTCGCCTTGGCGTGCATCACGGCTCGCACGAGGATCTCGGCCTTGCCGTCGCCGGTGAGGTCGCGGGCGGTCGCGTCGAGCACGTTTTTGCCGTCGCTCACGCCGACGGTGATGAAGGCGTAGCTCGCGCCGCCCCGAAACCTCTTCCCGAACACGACGATGTCCTTGTCGTGGACGAGCACGCGCTCCGGCGTCGAATCGCCGGCGACGTCCGTGACGAAGTCGAAGCGCGGCTTGCCGCCTCGCACCTTCCGATCCTTGCGGTAGAGCGCGTACACGCGATCGAGGAGCTCTTCGGCCGTCGGCGGGCGGGGCGCCGGAGGCCGCACCGGGGTCGCGGCGCGATCGCTCCTCGATTTCGACCCGCTCGCGGCCGCGCGAGGGGCGGCTCCGGCGCCCTCGTCCGTCGCGGCGAAGCGCGTGCCCTGCCAGCGAAACGTGCGGCTCGTCACGCTCTGCCACGGCAGCAGCGCGGACGGCATGTTGCCCGCGAGCGGCTCGTCGTACGTCTCGGGATCGAAGCCCTTCGACTTGCCTCGGGAGATCTCGATCGCGCTCCCGTCGAATCGCACCTCGTTTTCGAGCTCGCCCTTCTCCGTCTTGATGCCGACCTCGTGCGCGAAGATCGAGAACGGCGCATCGTCCTTGCCGATCTTGAAGATCTCGAGCACCTCGCGGTAGGCGTCGCGCGAGCCGATGCGCTTCCAGACGGCGATCTCGGCGAGTTGATCGCCGTCGAAATCGCGGAGCTCGAGGCGGGGGACCATGCCGGCGCCGCTCACGCCGAGATCCAGAAAGCCGAGCTCCTTGCCACCGCGGTACTCGGGCCCGCTGATGGTGAGGAACTTCCCGAACACGGCCACCCGCTCGCGGCCGGCGCCGCCCGCGACGTTGCCGTACGCCTCGCGCGCCGGGACGTCCGAGAGACCGTTGTTGCGGAGGAGCCCTTCGAGCGCCTGCTCACCTTCGAGCAGCAGCGCGCCGAGACGCTTACCCTTGCCTCCGGTGCCCGTCGAAACGATCGAGGCGACCTTGCCGGGTGCATTGCAGTCCGTGTACGTCACTGCCGCACGCAGGCCGACGCGCGTCGTCTTCGCTTCGGGGAAGGTGGACCACGGGATTTGCGCCTCGAGCAACAAGCCCTGATCCGTCGGGTTCTCGACGGCCTTGGCGCCCGCGACCTTCTTGCCGTTCACCCGCACCACGGCGGGCAGCTTGCCCGGGCGGCCCGGGTGAACGGTGACCTCGTAGGTCGCGTATCCTTTGCCCCTCGGGAACGCGATCGCGAGCGTCGCGTGATCTTCGGCCTTGCCGGCCGCGGCCGTGCGCGCGATGCGTCGGTCGTCGGCGCGGAGCGCGAGGTACAGGTTCGTTTCGTCGTAGCCGATGACGGCCTGCGCCGTGATGCCCGAGCCCTTGAGCTTCCGATCGAGCGGCGTCATTCGCGCGGGCCACTCGCGCAGCTCGCCGTCGACGCGGATTTTGTCGCCCTCGCGCGGCTCGGCGACGATGGACCGCGCTTTCGCTTCGGCGCTCCGCGCTGCACCGAGTGCTCCGAGTAGCGCGACCGAGAATCCCAGACCACGAACGAGCCTCCGCATGTTCTGGCGTATACCATGCGTCACGGGCGCGACGTGTTCCGAGTAGCCGGGAATAATGCAGAAAACTCGCTGCAATCGACGGCGACATTTTCGCGCGAGCGCTTATAGCGAGGAGTCGTCGAGCCGTTTGCAGGGGCCGAGAGCGCTTTCGGCTGCCCGGCGTGCGGCGGACGGAAGCGAGCTCCGCAAGGGGTCCAGTCGGCAGCGATCCCAGAAGCACCATGGAGAGCGATCCGTCCGCCATTCGAGTGGGACAGCCGTTCGGGCGATACGAGCTCCTCGTCCCGATCGCGCGCGGTGGAATGTCGCGCGTGTGGGCGGCGAGGCTGCGAGGAACGCGCGGGTTCCAGAAGGTGGTCGCGCTGAAGACGTTGTTGCCGGACGGTCCCGGTCGGGAGACGTTGGAGCAGATGCTGCTCGACGAGGCCCGCAACGCGGCGGCGATTCAGCACCCGAACGTCGCGCAGTATCTCGATCTCGGGGAGCACGACGGGCTGCTCTTCCTCGTGATGGAGTGGATCGACGGCGAGCCGGTGGGGAGCCTCATCAAGCGGTCGCGGCTCTACGGAGGGATCCCCATCGAAATCGGCGTGGAGATCGTGGTGCAAGCCGCGCGCGGCCTGCACGCCGCGCACGAGCTCCGGGACGCGAACGGGATGCCGCTCGGGCTCGTGCACTGCGACGTGTCGCCGCAGAACGTGATGCTCACGAGCTCCGGCGTGGTCAAGCTCATCGACTTCGGCATCGCGCGCGCGACGAATCGGGCGGCGCCGCCGGACGATGGCTTGGTGCGCGGCAAGCTGTCGTTCATGGCGCCGGAGCAGATCCTCACCGGGGTCGTCGATGCGCGGACGGACGTGTTCTCGCTCGGGCTCGTGCTCTATCTGCTCACGACCGGCAAGCACCCGTTCGCCGCCGCGAACCCGACGGAGACCATGCGCCGGATCCGCGACGCGGCGTCGCTTCCGCCGCCCAGCGTGTACCACTCCGAGTTTCCGGACGCGCTCGAGAACGTGGTGCTCCGCGCGTTGCGCCACGACCCGAACGAGCGCTTCGCGAACGCCGAGGAGCTCATGACGGCGCTCTCCGAGGCCGTGCCGCGCCGCGCGGAGCCGCCGGAGATGGCCGCGTTCGTCCAACACATCTCCGGCGCCGAGCTCGCAGCGCGGCGCGCCGCGATCGCCGATGCGTTGAAGCTGGTCGAGTCGTTCGACCACCCGCTCTCGGAGCGCTCGCCGTCGTCGCAGCAGCTCGCGGCTTCGTTCCCTCCGTACAGCATCGCGCCCCCGTCGCAGCGCACCGCCGACGTCGAGAGCCCGCCCTCGTCGACGGTGCCCGCGACGGTGATGAGCACGCGCGCCGAGCCCGAGGTCTTGCCGCGTCGCGGACGGGGCCGGGTCCTCGGCGCGATGGCGCTCGGCGTGACCGCCGCGTTCTTGGTCCTCGCCGTTCGTCAGTGGACGACCCTCGCCTCCGGAGCCCCGGCGCCGAACGTCGCCGCTGCCTCGGCGGGCCCGGAAGGGCTCGGGGCTCCAGGGCGAGCGCCGCCTGCCGACGCCGCGCGCGCCGAGCCCGGTCGCGAAGTGCCACCGGAGGCAGAGGCGCCCGCGCCGGCAAGCTCGGCCGCGACGAAGCCGTGCACCCCGTGCGGCCCGAACGGCGAGTGCTGCGAAGAACGGAAGCCCGCGAAGAAGGCCCCCGCTCGGCGGCGTTCGAAGAGCAAGCGACGCCCCGAGGTCAACACCGTGCAGCGCTACGGCATTTGACGTCGCGTCCCGCGCTCGGCCCGAAAGCTACGCTCAGCGCAGGACGGTGTGCGCGACGACCGCGAAGCCGCCGGGCTCGAGCGTGACGCGGGCGCGCTTTCGCTGCCCGCGCGCCGAGACGTCGACGGTGTGACTGCCGGGCGGCACGCGGAAACGGCCGATGGCCATGCGCGCCGGCAGCGTCGCCCAGCTCCGCGTGTCCGGGACGTCGGTCGCCGTGAGCGTGGCCTGGACGCCGAGGCTGAGCAGGGCGCCCACCACGCTGTCCTTGGCGGCGCGGCGCGCGCCTTCGCCGGCCACGACGCGCGTGAGCATGCGCGTGATCGCCGAGGCGACCACCGCTCCGCGCGCGTCTTCCCAGGCCTTGCGCGCTTCGTCGTCGACGGCGAGCGCGGTCTCGAGCCGCATCGAAGCGCCGTCGAGCGAGACGCCGGGGCGACCGAACAGGATCGCGGACGGCGCGAGCTCCGGGTAGTTCACCCACGTGACGAGTCCCTGGCCGGCGAGCATGGCGGCGCGCTGCCGATCGCCGGGGCTCAGCGAGTCGGACGCATAGGGGAGGGCGAGACCGATGGGCACGCGCATCGCCACCTTGTGCGGCACGCGCCCGTAGCTCACGATGACGAGGATCTCGGCCGATTCGGCGTTGGCTTCCTCCGCGGGTGCGGCGGCTGCCGCCTTGGCGAGCCGGGGTGAGCGGTAGCCACCGGTCGAGAGCAGGCGTTGCACCGGTCCCGCGAGGGAAGGGTACTCGGCGAACGCCAGCGCCTCGTCGTAGTAGCGGAGCGCCTCGTCGTCGCGCCCGCTCTTCTCGAACGTGAACCCCGCGAGGTAGCTGCCCGGACCGAGCAAGGTGCGCCCCTCCGCCTCGTGCGTGGCGAGGTAGCGCTGGATGACCGCGAGCCGCCGCGCCTCGATGCGCGCGCCGTTGAGGTCGCCGCGCACGAGGTAGTTCACCATGTTCAGCGTGTTGATGAGCAGCTTCTCGTACGCGGGCGCCTTGTACGGGCCCGTCTCGTCGGAGAAGAGGTATCGGCCGATGTCGTCGGTCGCGCTGCGCGAGAGATCGAGCAGATCGATGGACTTGTCGGCGATCTGGAGATCCCGGCTCGACAGCTCGTACTTCTCGAGCTGCTGTAGGATCATCGAGCGATCGAGCAGGAAGAGCGCGTTCTCGCCGCCGGTGTCGTCGGGCAGCTCGTGCTCGCTGTCCACGTCGAGGCGATCGTTGACGGCCGCGAGCGCGCGCTCGGCATCGCCGGCGTCCAACGCGGTGCGGATCGCCCGCGTGTGATCGGAGTGGCTCGCGCAGCCCGCGAGCCACACGCAACACACGACGACGAACGCGAAGAAGCGGCTCATGCGGGCATCGGGAGCTCCGAACGCCAAGGGGGCGGTTCGAGCGGACCCCGTGTGCACGACTCGATCGTCAGATGATAGCCTTCGTGAGCCCGGAGCGGTTCTGGAACAGAATCTCCCCGGTCTCGACGTCGATGACCTGCATGAACAAGAAGTACTGAACACGGCGCTCGCCGGACTGACGCTCGTCGGTGTTGTACACCCTGCCGGTCACGAGGTAGCGCGCGCCGATCTGCTTCCCCCATTTGGCGACCGAGCTCGGGTCGAAGGCCCCCGAGTACTGCCGCTTGATCTCCTCCACGAGCTTCGGCTGCTGCTCCATGCTGATGACGCGCACGTGACCCGCGTTCACGAGCCGCGTCTCCACCTCGCTCAGCAAGGCATCGAGGGCGCTGTCGATGTGCTCGCTGGTTTCGTTGCGCATCGGGATCACGGCCACCGCAGGGCGGCTCTCTCCCTGCCACCGCTGCACCACGGCCGAGCGCTGCAGCGCCTCCATGTTTTCGTGCAGCATCTTCTGCAAGTCGCGCCGGTCGAGGCCCGTGCTCATCGCCTGGTCATCGAGACCAGGGACGTCTTCACCACGAACGGCCCTCGGGCCGCCGCACGCGGCGAGGGCCACGGGAACAGCAAGCATCCAAGCTATCGAGAAACGGGAACGCGCCATTCTTTCTGCCTTTCCGAACGCGGACACGCCGCCGAACCGTTTAGGTGCGGCGTTCCGCCCCTCGAGTCAAGCTGGCCGCCTCGAAGCGAGACGACTCTGCGAAGCGAGACGCTCCGTTGGCCGGCCGTCGTTTCGGGGGAGCGCCCCGGTTTGGCGAGACCAGACCGACGGGTTCGAGACATCGGCTACCGACCATTGGACGGGCCAGGCGCCCCGATCATGCATTCCCCAGAGCCTTCGGCCCAGGGCTCGCCCGCGCGCACCGCCCTCTAGAGCGACAACGGTTCGGAACGCGCCGAAATGCTGCGTTTCGCACCGTTCGAGGCGCGGCATTACGTTTCGGCAGGGGTCGGGCGGCGCACCGGGATGATCTGCACGCGACGCTGGTCCCCTTCACCGTCGCTCCGGGTGATCACCCCTTCGAACTTGGCGAGGGCGAGATGGACGACGCGGCGATCGCGCGGGTTCATCGGCTCGAAGGTGATGATCTTGCCTTCTTCGACGGCCTGCTTGCCCAAACGGCGCGCCATGTTGGCGAGCGACATATCGCGGCGGTCCCGGTAGCCCTCCGCATCGACCAGGATGTGACGCCGGTCGAGCCCCGGACGGTTCACCACGCGGTGCACGAGGAACTGGAGCGCCTGGAGGACCTGGCCCTTCTTGCCGATGATCCGTCCCGCGTCGCGTCCGGAGATCTCGAGGTTGATCTCGCCTTCCGAGTTCTCCTCGCGCGGACGCCGCAGGCGCACGCGGCAGTCCATTCCCATCTGCTGAACGACGCGCGTCACGAACTCGAGCGCTTGGCGAGTTCGTTCGTCGTCGGCAGCGATCTCGTCGCCCGAGCGATCGCGACGGCGCCGCCGCCCCTCGCTGCGACCGTTGCTGCTCTGCCGCGCTTCCTCGCCCTCGCTGGATGAAGCCTCGAGCTCCTCGGGATCCCGACCCGCTTCAGCATCGTCCGCATCGGAATCCCACCCGGAGTCGGGGACTTCTTTCATTTCGCTATCGCTCATCGTCACGCTTTACCTTCCCCGAGCAGGCGTCCACCGCCGCCCGAGCGCGAAGAGGGCGAGCCCTTGTCGGGTTTCTGCCCGCCCTTGGTCTTGCCGCCGCCGCCCTTCGGTCCGGGGCCCTCGCCGACGACTTTCACCTTGATGTCGCCGGAGCCGGAGCCGCCTCCGGGGCGGATGCTGCGCCGTACGTGCCACTCGACCGCTTGCTGCTGGATGATCCCGAGCACGCCGTTGGTGAACATGTATACCCCGAGGCCGGCGGGCAAAAACAGCATGAAAACCGTGAACATGGCCGGCATGAAGTAGAGGAGCATCTTCTGCTGTGCCGGGTCTCCCTGCATCGGCATCAGTTTCTGCTGGAGAAACGAAGTTGCGCCGATGATGAACGGGAGGATGTAGTACGGGTCACCCTTGGACAGGTCGGGGAACCACAAGAAAGGGATGTGATAAAGTTCGACAGCCGTCTGCAGGGTCGTGTAGAGCGCGAACCAGACGGGCATCGACGCGAGCTGGGGCAGGCACCCCTTCAGGGGATTGACGTTGTGCTTCCGCCAGAGCTCCATCTGGGCGAGCCCCTTCTGCTGGGGGTCGTCCTTGTACTTCTCGTTGATCGCGTCGATCTCGGGCTTGAGCTCGCGCATCTTGATCATGCCCTTGATGCCCGGCACGGCGAGCGGGAAGAGCAAGAGACGCGCGGTCACCGTGAGGACGATGATCGCGATGCCCCAGTTGGGGATGACGCTGTAGACCTTGAGCAAGAAGGCGACGAGCACCTTCGCGATCGACGAGAAGAAGCCGAGATCGATGAGCTCGGTCAGCCGCTGATCCCCGCCCGCGGCCTCGGCGAGCACGCTGCGCTCCTTCGGCCCGACGTAGGTGAGCACCGAGTACGTCGCTTCTTTGCCAGGGGCGAGCTCTCGCGGCGGGTACGCGAGGCGCGCGCGGTACATCGCGCCCGCGTTCGGGTCGGCGCCCTTGTTCTGGAAGCGGCGGTGGTCCCAGCGATCCTCGATCTGGAGCTGACAGGCCGGCGTCGAGCCCGCCAAGGGCACGAGCGCGTGCGAGAAGTACGCGTTCGACACCGCCGCGACCGCTGGCGGGAACGGCGCTTCGAACCAGTCTCCCGCGGTCCGGGGCGTGATCGGGAAGCGCTCGCGATCCTCGAAGTCGGACGGCTCGAAGTCTTGCGGGTTCAGGCGCGTCGCGTCGCCCTCGCGCGGCACGCACTCGACGTGCGTGAGCAGAGGGCTCACGCGGAACATGCCGCCCTTCACCTCCGCCTCGGTGCGCCAGGCCGTCGTCTCGACGGTGAGCGCGTGCCGGCGCGCGTTCGAGGCGAGGTTTCGGATCGTCGCCGTCGCGACGAGCTCGTACGGGCGCTCCGTTGTCTTCACCGTCTTACGGAGCTCGACGGCGTCGTCGCGGAAGACGAGCACGCACTCCTTGCCCGTCGCGCGCTCGAGCGTGAAGTCGACGGAGTCGTAACCGAGCTGTCGTTCCGGTTCCGGGATCTTCGCCGCGGGATTGTGGAAATCGAAGCGAAGCTGTCGCCGGAGCTCGAGGTCGGGCGTCGTCGAAAGATCGATGGGCTGCCCGTCTTCGCGGTACTTGGCGTCGAGCAGGAAAAAGTGCTTGATGCCGCCGCCGCGCGTCGAGATCTGCGCGCGGAACCGCGGACCCCAGAGATCGCAGAGCTGCTCGCGGGGACGGCTCGCTTGCGCGGGTAGATTGCTGCCCTCGGGTTGGAGCGGCTGGCGTTCCGTGGTTCCCCCGCCGAACAGCTTCGGCAGGCCGGTCATCAGCAAGAACACGGCGGCTGCGATGAACAGCCAGCGAAGGAGGGTACCTCGATCCATGGTAGAAGCGGCCTATCGGGGAAGCGCGGGGCGTCCGGTCCCAAACTGACCCCGGGTCGCTGACTCCATCGACCCGGAACCTCGTTCGGGCGGATGTACGCCATGACAGTCGGGGTGCCGAGGCCAGAATTGCCCACGCGGGAGGATTTCTCCGGCCTTCACCCCGGGTGGGGCCGGAATGAGCCCTAGGGCACCGCGGGGCGGAGGTTACTAGCACCGGTCGCGGCGCCTGGGGTAGCCCGCGACGCCGGAATGTGGCCTCTCGGCCGGCCCTGGGCGACCCCGCCGACGCCACGGTGCGTCCGGAGGCGCGGGCGGAAGGGCATTTCTGCGCGGACGAGCGGCGCCGTCGGGGCGCGGGAGGCCTTGCTTCGGAAACGAGGACTCTGCAACGGTCGAGGTCATGTACGACGAGCGGTTCGTGCCCGTCTCGCCGCGGCACTCGGTGCGCCTCGCGCAGGAGTACGTGCACCTTCTGGAGCGCCCGCCGGGCCGCGACTACGTCGTGCGGACCATCACGCGCCGCGAGGCGAACGGCCTGCCGCTGATGGCGGCCGAGATCGTGATCGCCGGTCGCGAGACGCGCGACCAGTATCCGCTCGCCGCGAAGTATCCGCTCCATTTTCGGAAGACGTACTATCCGGGCCGGCTCCACGGCGATCCGCGCGAGGAATACGAGCATCAAGCGGAGGCGAGCGCCCTGCTCGACGCGCCGCCTCCGATCGGCTTCACGCCGGACACGTTCCGGAGCTGCCTGGTTCCGGGCATCCCATACAGCCGTCTCTCCCCGTTCGACGACGCGCCGGAAGAGCAAAACCTCCGCAAGGCGCGTGAGCTCTCGCTCGCCGTCGCCGCGGGCCTGTTTCGCTTGCTCGAGCAGGGGTTCGAGCGCCTCGCCGCGCTGCACCACGGAGGGCTCGTGCACGGCGACACGCAACTGCACAATTTCATCGTCTGCCCGTCGCCGCTCGAGATGGTGATCATCGACTACGAGGGGGCGGCCCGAAGAGCGGCGCTCACCGACGCCGTGTGGCAGGCGCGCTGCGCCGAAGATTTCGCCCCGCTCCTCCGAGAGAGCGTCTTTCTCCAGTGCCGCCTCGGTCCTCAACCGGGCGCGCTCGCCGACGCCGCCTGGGAGCGCCTCGACACGACGTTTCAGGACCCGGGGCGCTTCCGCGCCGAAATCGAGCGCCCTCCCGGCCTCGCCTGACAAAACGAAAACTCCCGCCGGCAAGGAGCCAGCGGGAGCTCTCGATTTTCAGGGGTGTCCGGGTATCAGCGGATGAACAGCATCTCTTGATACGTCGGGAGCGGCCAGAGGTTGTCGGCGACGATGCCCTCGAGCGTGTCGGCCGCCGCGCGGACCTTCTCGAGAGCCGGAAGGACCTTGTCACGGCAGTGCCTGGCCTCGTCGAGTGTCGAGCCGCCCTCGTGCGCGCCGGCGCTCTCGAGCGCCGCGATGCCGCTCGTGAGCTCACCGATCTGTCGCGTGACCTCTTCGAGCGCCTTCGTGTCGGGGGTGAGCCCGGCGTTCTTCACGGCCGCGGCGCCTTCCGCGAGCTCGCGCTGGTAGCGCAGGGCCGCCGGCAGGATCATCGTCTTCGCGATGCGCGTGCCGATCTTCTGCTCGACGGCGATCGCCTTCACGTACTGCTCGAGATAAATCTCGTAGCGGCTGTGAAGCTCACGCGGCGTGAGCACGTTGTACTTGTCGAACAGCTTGATCACCTCGGGCTGCTCGAGCGCCGCGAGCGCATCGACCGTGGTCCGGAGGTTCGGCAGGCCGCGCTTCTCCGCCTCGGCGTGCCAATCCGCCGAGTAGCCGTCGCCGTTGAAGACCACCGAGCCGTGCTCGGCGATGATCTGTGCGAGCAGCTCCTGGATCGCGGCGTTGAGCGGCTTGCCCGACTGCACCGCGGCTTCGAGGCGCGTCGCGATGAAGTCGAGCGACTCGGCGATCGCCGTGTTCAGCACGATGAGTGGTCCCGAGATGGACTGGCCGCCGCCGACCGCGCGGAACTCGAACTTGTTGCCCGTGAAGGCGAAGGGGCTCGTGCGGTTGCGATCCCCGGCGTCCTTCGGGAGCTTGGGGAGCGTGTCCACGCCGACCTCGAGCGTTCCCCGGCTCTTCGAGGACTTCGCGCCGCCCGCGCGGATCTGATCGAAGACGTCCGCGAGCTGGTCCCCGAGGAAGACCGACATGATTGCGGGCGGGGCCTCGTTGGCGCCGAGCCGGTGATCGTTGCTGGCCGAGGCGATCGAGGCGCGCAGCAGGGGCGCGAACTTGCTGACGGCGCGGATCACGGCCGAGCAGAAGACCAGGAACTGCGCGTTCTCGTGGGGCGTGTCGCCCGGCTCGAGCAGGTTGCCCTGCGTGCTGTTGCCGAACGAGAAGTTGACGTGCTTGCCCGAGCCGTTGATGCCGGCGAAGGGCTTCTCGTGCAGGAGGCACACGAAGCCGTGGCGCTCCGCCACCTTGCGCATCGTGAGCATCACGAGCTGCTGGTGATCGGAGGCGATGTTCGCGCTCTCGAAGACCGGCGCGACCTCGAACTGGCCCGGGGCCACCTCGTTGTGACGCGTCTTGACGGGGATGCCGAGCTTGAACAGCTCCTGCTCCATGTCGACCATGTAGGCGAGCACGCGCTCCGGGATCGCCCCGAAGTAGTGATCCTCGAACTCCTGCCCCTTGGGCGGCTTCGCCCCGAACAGGGTGCGGCCGGCGGCGAGGAGATCGGGACGCGCGTAGTAGAACTTCCGATCGACGAGGAAGTACTCCTGCTCCGCACCGGCGTACGAAACGATGCGGTCCGGGTTCTCGTGTCCGAAGAGCTTGAGCACGCGCTGCGCCTGTACGTTCAACGCCTGCATCGAGCGGAGCAGCGGCGTCTTCTTGTCGAGCGCCTCGCCCGTCCAGGAGACGAACGCCGTGGGGATGCACAGCGTGTTGCCGTCGAGGATGTACGCCGGGCTCGTGACGTCCCAGGCCGTGTAGCCGCGGGCCTCGAAGGTCGCGCGGATTCCGCCGCTCGGGAAGCTCGAGGCGTCCGGCTCCCCTTGGATCAGCGCCTTGCCCGAGAACTCGGTGAGCGCGCCGCCCTCGCCGTCCGGAACGAGGAAGCTGTCATGTTTCTCGGCCGTCAGGCCGGTCAGGGGATAGAAGACGTGAGCGTAGTGCGTCGCCCCTCGGCTCACGGCCCAGTCCTTCATGGCGGAGGCCACCACGTCGGCGATCGCGGGGTCGAGGGTGGCGCCCCGCTCGATCGTCCGCTTCAAGGAGCGATAGACGTCCTTGGGGAGATGGGCCTTCATTTCCGCAGGGCCGAACACGTTCGTGCCGAAGAGCTTGTCTGCGGGGACGCCGTTCATGTCCGACCGCACCGGGCCCTTTCCATCCACAATCGAAGAAACTGCCTGCTGACGAACCGTACTGCCGATCATGCGCTTTCCTTTTCTGGGAGGTGGCGCGGCCAAGCGCCCGACCGGGGGGGTTCTAGCACCCGTATATTTCCGGCAGTCGACATCCATGTTTCCGGATGTAACAAGAGCAGGGCGGTCGGCGGGTCGGTGCGCGCGGGGACCCCTCCGGACTCCCGAAAAAAGGTCGCGAAAAGGCGCAACGAGGGGGCGAGCAACCCGCTCGTCGTCCTACGTACGGCGTCCCCGG
>CAYYWA010000087.1:234-18370 GCA_964475255.1 uncultured Sorangium sp. | reverse complement strand
GCCGCGACCGGCGCGACGCCGGCACCGACCGCGACCGGCGCGACGCCGGCACCGACCGCGACCGCGACCAGCGCCCCGCGGACGCCTCCGGCGACCACGGGCGCTCCTGCCGCGGGCGGCGCGGGCGCCGTCGTGCAGCCGCCTTCGAAGGGAGCAGCGGGCACCCCCAGCTTGCCTCCGGGAGGGCGTTCGGGAGCTCCGTGATGCGGGTGCGCGACGCTCTCTTCGGATGGGTGGCGCTCGTCGCCACGCTGCTGCTCTGGGCCGGGGCTTCGGCTGCGGCACCGGTGCGGCCCGAGGAGCGCGTCGACCGCGTCGATCCCGTCCCGGCACAGCTCGCCGCCGTCGACGTCGAGGAGCGCCTCGGCAAGTACGTGCCGAAGGACCTCACGTTCCGCGACGAATCCGGGAAAACCGTGCTCCTCGGCGATCTGTTCGATGGCCGAACGCCGGTGATCCTCACGCTCAACTACTCGAACTGCCCCATGCTCTGCAGCTTGCAGCTGAACGGGCTGATTCAGGGCCTGAAGCAGGTCGAGTGGGGCATGAACCGCGAGTACCGCATCGTGACGGTCAGCCTCGAGCCGAACGAGCCGCAGGACGTCGCACAGCGCACGCTGAACCGCTACCTCACTCAATACGGGCGACCCGAGGCGCGCGGTGGCTGGCGCTTCCTCGCCGGGTCCGAAGCGAACGTCCGCGCGTTCGCCGACGCCATCGGGTTCTCGTATCGCTACGACGAGCGCAGCCAGGAGTACGCGCATCCCGCCGCGCTGGCCCTCGCGGCGCCGGACGGTAAGCTCGTCCGCTATCTGTACGGTCTCGAGTACGATCCGAAGACGCTCCGGCTCGGCCTCGTCGAGGCTTCGCAGGGCCGCATCGGGACCACGCTGGATCGCCTGATCCTCTACTGCTTCCACTACGACTCGAGCGTCGGGCGTTACGCGCCCGTCGCGCGCAAGATCATGCAGGTCGGCGGCTTCGTCGCCGTCGTTCTGCTCGCCGGCTTCGTTTCGGTCCTGCTCCGGGCCGAAGCGAAACGAAGGCGGCGCCTAGCCCAAGGCACAACCCCATGACCGAGATCCCGAGGATTCTGCTTGCGTTCGCCGGTGAGCCCGCTCCCGGGCTGCCCGAGAGCCCCGCGTCGCCGACCTACTGGATGCCCCTCGACGCGTCCGTCACGACGCGCGCCGTGGACGGAGTCTACGACTTCCTCTACTGGATCAGCGTCGTCTTCACGGTGGGGGTCGTCGGCGTGGGGGCGTATTTCGTCTTCAAGTACCGAGCGAAGTCGCGGCGCGACAACGAGCAAGCGGAGCGAACGCCGGATCACAGCACCGTCCTCGAGGTGACGTGGTCGGTCCTCCCGCTCTTCCTGCTCATCGCGCTGTTCGTGTGGGGCTTCAAAGGGTACGTGGATCTGCGCACGCCGCCGAAGGGCGCCATGGAGATCCGCGCCACCGCACAGAAGTGGAAATGGATCTTCACGTATCCGGGTGGGTTCACGGACGACACCCTGCACGTGCCGGTGGACGAGCCGGTTCGCGTCGTGATCAGCTCCGTCGACGTGCTCCACAGCCTCTTCATCCCGAACTTCCGGGTGAAGATGGACGCCGTGCCCGGGCGCTACACGGACCTCTGGTTCCAGGCCACGAAGACCGGCGATTATCCGATCTTCTGCACGGAGTACTGCGGCACGTCCCACTCCGACATGCTGAGCCGCGTGGTCGTCCACCCGCCCGGTGGCTACGAGGCGTGGCTCCAGGAGCAGCAGGACAAGCTGCTCAGCATGCCGCCGGAGGAGCTCGGCAAGCTCCTCTACGAAAAGCAGGGCTGCAGCACGTGCCACAGCGTCGACGGGACCCCCAAGATCGGACCGAGCTGGAAGGGGCTGTTCGGCAAGCAGTCGTCGTTCACCAACGGCTCCTCCCTCACCGTCGATGAGAATTACATTCGCGAGTCGATCGTCGACCCGAACGCGAAGATCGTCCAGGGCTTCGTGCCCTCGATGCCCACCTACCAGGGCAAGCTCAAGGATGCCGAGATCGACGGCATCATCGCCTATATCAAGTCTTTGAAGTAGGAGGCCCCCCATGGCATCTCCCAGCACCACGGCCGACGCCGTCGTGCCGCGCCCGACCAGCGCGGACGAGAATTACCTGACCCACGAGAAGGGGATCCTGTCGTGGCTCTTCACGCTCGATCACAAGCGGATCGGCGTCATGTACCTCTGCTCCGTGCTGGCGGCGTTCGCGCTGGGGGGCTTGTTCGCCCTGCTCGTGCGCACCGAGCTTTTGACGCCCGGTCGCACGATCATGGACCCGGACACCTACAACCAGATGTTCACGCTGCACGGCGCGGTGATGGTCTTCCTGGTGATCATCCCCGGGATCCCTGCGGCGCTCGGGAACATCATCATGCCGCTCCAGCTCGGCGCGAAGGACGTGGCGTTCCCGCGCCTGAACCTCGCGAGCTACCACCTGTGGATCATCGGCGCGCTCTTCATGCTCGCCTCGCTCGGCATCAACGCGGTGGACACGGGCTGGACGTTCTACACGCCCTACAGCACCACCACCGCGACGGCCGTGATCCCGGCCGCGTTCGGCGCGTTCATCCTCGGGTTCGCCTCGATCTTCACGGGGCTGAACTTCATCGTGACCATCCACAAGATGCGTCCGCCCGGGATGAGCTGGTTCCGGATGCCGCTCTTCTGCTGGGCGCTCTATGCGACGGCCCTGATCCAGGTGCTCGCGACGCCGGTGATCGGCATCACGTTGCTGATGATGATCGTCGAGCGCGCCTTCGGGATCGGTATCTTCGATCCCGCCCTCGGCGGTGACCCGGTGCTGTTCCAGCACTTCTTCTGGTTCTACTCGCACCCCGCCGTGTACATCATGATCGTCCCGGCGTTCGGCGTGGTGAGCGAGATCATCCCGGTGTTCTCGCGGAAGCGCATGTTCGGCTACAAGTTCATCGCTCTCTCCAGCCTCGCCATCGCGCTGCTCGGCTTCCTCGTGTGGGGTCACCACATGTTCACGAGCGGGCAGTCGGTGCTCGCCGGCACGATCTTCAGCGCGATCACGTTCCTCATCGCGATCCCGACGGCCATCAAGGTCTTCAACTGGATCGCCACCATGTACAAGGGCCGGATCCACCTCGACACCCCCATGCTCTACGCCCTGGCGTTCTTGTGGGTGTTCACGATTGGCGGCCTCACCGGCGTGTTCTTGGCGACCATGAGCGTCGACGTGCACCTGCACGACACGTACTTCGTGGTGGCGCACTTCCACTACGTGATGATGGGCGGCGCCATCACCGCCTTCATGGGCGGCGTCCACTACTGGTGGTCGAAGATCACGGGCAAGCGGTACAACGAGACGCTCGGCCGCTGGGGCGCTCTGCTCGTGTTCGTCGGTCTCAACGTCACGTTCTTCCCGCAGTTCGTGCTGGGCACGCGCGGCATGCCGCGGCGCTACTACAACTATCTGCCGGAGTTCCAGGGCCTCCACCAGCTCTCGACCATCGGCGCCTACGTGCTCGGCCTCGGCTTCTTGCTCACGGCCGCGTACCTGCTGGCCTCGATCCGGAAGAAGAAGCACGACGCGGCGATGAACCCCTGGGGAGGCGCCACGCTCGAGTGGACGATCAGCTCGCCGCCGCCCTACTACAACTTCCATTCGGCGCCCGAGATCACTCGTGGCCCGTACGACGGCTACGAGGACCTCGTTTACGACGAGAAGATCGACGGGTACGTGCCGAGGAAGGCGGCCCCCCCCAGAACGGCCCAGGTGGCCTGAGAGTCGGCAATGTCGGAACAAACTTCGGAAGCGCGCAGTGAAGCTCGCCCGGTGCCCGGCGGAGCTCCGCACGGACCTTCGGGTCACGGCCACGCGGACCACGGCCATGGCCATGGCGAGTTTCCGCACCTGGCGCATCACTTCGATACGCCTCAGCAGCAGTTCGACGCCGGAAAGCTCGGCATCTGGCTGTTCCTCCTGACGGAGGTGCTGTTCTTCTCCGGGCTGTTCTGCGCCTACACGATTTATCGGGCGATGCGGCCCGAGGTGTTCGTGTACGCGCACTACTTCCTGGACACGAACCTCGGCGCGCTGAACACGTGCGTCCTGCTCGTGAGCAGCCTCACGGCCGCCTGGGCCGTGCGCAGCGCGCAGCTCGCGCAGAAGCAGAAGCTCGTCGCCAACATCCTGATCACGATCGTCTGCGCCGGGACCTTCATGGTCGTGAAGTACTTCGAGTACTCCCACAAGGCGCACGTGGGGCTCCTGCCGGGCAAGAACTTTCAGCCCACCGAGCAGGTCTGGGAGGTTCCATCCTTCCAGAAGAAGCACCCCGAAGCGGCCGAGTATGCGCGCAAGCTCGTCGCGCAGGCGGCGGCCAGCAAGGCGGAAGGCGCCGCGGCACCCGCGGCCGAGGCTTCGCCGGCTCCCGAGGCCGAGGCAACGAAGCCGACGGCGGAGCAGATCGAGCCGCTCATCAAGGCCGGCGTGCTCGGGCCCAAGGCCGAGGATCCGAACGTGCCCTCCCGACCGCGCAATGCGCACGTGTTCTTCGGGATCTACTTCTTCATGACCGGGCTACACGGCGTCCACGTGCTCATCGGCATCGGGGTGTGGGTGTGGCTCTTGATTCGCGCGAGCAAGGGAGTCTTCGGGCCCATGTACTTCGGCCCGATCGACTACGCGGCGCTCTACTGGCACCTCGTCGATCTCATCTGGATCTACCTCTTCCCGCTCCTCTACCTGATCCACTAGCTCGCCGACCGGAGCATCGGAATCCAGCGGATTTTGCGCAGGGTCGGGTCTCGCCTCGAGGCGGCTCGACCACCGGAACAACGACTTCCGAGACTGAGTAACTAGGCCATGGCAGACGAACACTCCCGAGCTCGAACCGGCAATGCGCCCGTAGCCGCGGCTCATGGGGCGAACGGCGCACACGCGCCCGGGCACTCCCATCACGGGCTCGCCCACACCACTCCCGTCGCGCTCCTCGTCGGCGTGCTCGCCATGCTGATGATCCTGACGGTGCTGACGGTCGCGGTGACGCGGATCGACCTCGGCGCCTCCGGCAACCTCGTCGTCGCGATGGCGATCGCCACGGTCAAGGCGACGCTCGTGGTGGCGTTCTTCATGCACCTGGTCTGGGACAAGAAGCTCCACCTGATCCTGTTTCTGATCTCGGTGCTCTTCTTGATCCTGTTCCTGTCGCTCAGCCTCACCGATCGCGCCGAGTACCAGCCGGATCTCGACAACTTCCACCTCACGGGACAGTAGTCCCCGGGCTTTGGGGCGAGCGCCGAAGCGAAAGGCCTCGCCCAAAGCGAAGTCGGGGACGCGCTCGGCGCTCCGAACCGTTCGTCGCTCTAGCTCGCGATTTTCGCGACGGCCATGTCGATACGGCGGCGCGATTCGCTGACCTTCCCGCCGACGCCGTTCAGGAGGAACGCGAACGCGAGCGGGGAGGGGCCGAGGATGTAACCGGCGAGGGTGACGACGCTCGCGAGCGTGCCCGTCTTGGCCCGGACCGTACGCGCGGACTTGAACGCGGCGAGGCGCGACGAGAGCGTCCCGTCGGTGCCCCCGATCGAGAGCGCGGCGAGCAGCTCGGGCCCGACCTTCGGATCCGTGCGCGCGTGCGCGAGGACCCGCGTCAGGGTGAAGGCGCTGATGCGATTCGCGTCGTACAGCCCCGAGCCGTTCGTGATGCGTGTTCCTGGTGTGAGCGCGCGCAGACGGCGCAGCATGTCCTGGATGACGGCCGCGCCCTTCTGAGACGTGCCTGCCTCCGAGCCGGAGCGCCCCATCGCCTTGAGCAGCATCTCGGCCACGAAGTTGTTGCTCTGCTTGCCGAGCGCGTGCACGAGTTCCGAGAGCGGACGGGACTCGAGCCGCACGAGCTCGGCAACGAACCCGGCTCCGCCGGATTTGACCTTCCCCGTGACGGGGATTCCGTGTTGCGCGAGGAGCGCGTGCAAGATGTGGCCCGGGGCGCGCTCGGGCGCCGCGATGCGGCGCGCATAGGCGAGCGCGGGCCCGTGGCTCGGCACCTTGCCCCCGACGAGGACGCGCATCTTCTCACCGTTCGGAGAGACGGTCAGGCGTACGTCCGAGCGCGTGTTCCGCCCCTCCGTGGCGATCGCGCCGGAGAGCTCGGCGATGCCGGACGGCTCGACCCACGCGAGCGCTGGCTTTCCTTCGGCGGTGGGCACCACGTGCAAGACGAGCGCGTTGTTGTCGATGGCGACCGCGCTCACGGGCGAGCGATACGAGGCCCAGTCGTCCGGGCGCTGCTCGTACGCGGGAGGCTCCCATTGGCGATCGAACGCGCTCTGATCCACGAAAATGTCGCCCTCCACGCGCTGCACGCCCATGCGCCGCAAGCGGTGGACGAACTCCGCGAGATCGGCGGTGCTCAAATCCGGATCGCCGTCGCTGCGCAAGACGAGCTCGGAGAGGACCGCGCCCGACTGCCGACCGTGCAAGCTCGTCACGAAGCGGTGCCCGGGGCCGAGCGTCTCGAGCGCCGCACAAATCGTCAGGATTTTCTGGTTCGACGCGGGGTTCAAGGCGCGCTCCGACGACACCGCGGCGAGCTCGCGACCCGACTGGAGGTCGAGCACCGACGCGCCGAGCTCGGCTTTTTGCGCGCGCGCCCAGCGCGCGAGCTCGTCGACGGCTTGCTCGACGGGATTCGGCGCGCGCGCTGGCGCTCGTCGCGGTGCCGCCTGCTCGGCGAAGGCGCGCTCGGTGAGCAGAAGGCCGAGGCCGACGGCAGAGCCGAGGAGCGCTCGCCGCGTCGGGCGAGCGGTAACGGAAACGCGTTCGGGAAGCGAGCGATGCATGGGGGAGCAGGACCCAGCGAAGCGTGACGCAGGGAGCGCTCGTCCCGGTCACGAACGCGGAGCTTAACACGGTCCGCCTCGGCTCCGTCCGCCCCGAAATCGCGCGACGCGCTTTGCGCTTGCGGCCCGCCGCCGTTCACGGAGAGACTCGCATCGTGCGACCCCTCACCGCGATCCTCTCGGCCAGCGTGATTGCACTCGCGGCGGAGAGCGCTCGAGCGCAAGCGCCAGCGGACGTGAGCGCGCCGCCGCGCGCGGACACGGAGGCCGTGCTCACCGCGGAGTATCCGCCGCCGGGTGCGCGGGGCACCGTCGCCGTAACGGGCGTGGCGCTCGTCGCGGCGTGGTACGGCGCGGCGCTCGGAGCTTCTTTCCTCTATCCGGATGCTCCGGGGGCGACCGATCTCCGCATCCCGGTGGTTGGGCCGTGGATCGCGCTCGGTGACACGGGCTGCCCGAGTGACGAGCCGAACTGCAGCACGGCGTCGGTGGTGTTGCGCGCCATCCTGACCGCCGCCGACGGAATCGGTCAGCTCGGCGGGCTCGCCGTGCTCGGTGAAGCGTTGTTCTTGCCGACGGCTCCCGCTGGCGGCGAGCGCGCGGCGCGCACCGCCGTTCGCCCGGTCCTCGTGACGAAACGCGACGGCGTGGGGCTCGGTCTCGTCGGCAGCTTCTGAACGCGCGGGATCGTTCGTGGCCTCTGGACGGCCGCGCCCTGGTGCTCTAAATGGCCGGTCGCGCCGCGCGACCCGTCTGATTCCGATCGCGTCGTCGCGTCGCACTGGGGCGCTGCCCCGTCCCGTGGAAGTGGATTCCGCGGGTACTCCCGCGCTCGGGCTCAGAGATCCGAGCGGGGACACGCCGTTGCACCACGCGCGGACGACGCGAGCGTTTGCAGAATCGCGCGCGTCCATCTAGAAGGCCGGCGCTGCTAGCCGGACGCCGTTCGTGCGCGCCCGAGCGCGCGCGTCGAACAGAAACCTGACGGCCCGTCGTCGGAGGAAGCGCCGCAACGGCGCAGAAATGTTGGCATGGCTCCACTCGCCCGCGCATTGCGGCGATGGTTCGGTGAGATCCAGGGATGCATGAAGGAAGGAAGCATGATAGGTAGAAGGTCCGTGACGGAGGCTTTCCGGTGAGTCGGCGAACCAAGTTCGTCTTGGTCACCGGTGGAGTCGTCTCTTCCATCGGTAAGGGCCTGGCATCCGCGTCGATCGGAGCGCTCATGGAGGCGCGCGGCTTGCGCGTCACGCTCATGAAGCTCGATCCCTACATCAACGTCGATCCGGGGACGATGTCCCCGTATCAGCACGGCGAGGTGTACGTCACGGATGACGGAGCCGAGACCGATTTGGATCTCGGCCACTACGAGCGGTTCACTTCCTGTCGCCTGACGCAGAAGGCCAACGCCACCACGGGCCGTATCTACGAGTCCGTCATCAGCAAGGAGCGGCGCGGCGAATATCTCGGCGCCACCGTGCAGGTGATCCCGCACATCACGGACGAGATCAAACGGCGCATTCACGAAGCGACGCGCGAGGCCGACATCGCCATCGTCGAGATCGGCGGGACCGTCGGCGACATCGAGTCGCTGCCGTTCCTCGAAGCGATCCGCCAGCTCAAGCTCGAGGTGGGCGAGCAGAACGCGGTGAGCGTGCACGTCACGCTCGTTCCGCACATCGCGACCGCCGGCGAGCTCAAGACCAAGCCGACGCAGCACTCCGTCCGCGAGATGCGCGAGATCGGTATCCAGCCCGACATCCTGATCTGCCGCTGTGATCGCCCGATCGCGCGCGGCCTCAAGGAGAAGATCGCGCTATTCTCGAACGTCCCGGTCGAGCGCGTCGTGTCGGCGGTGGACGTCTCGTGCATCTACGAGCTCCCGCTCGTGCTGCACGCCGAGGGGCTCGACAATCAAATCGCCGAGCGCCTCAACATCTGGTCGCGCGAGCCGGAGCTCGCGCCCTGGAAGCGCACCGTCGAGAAGTTCAAGAAGCCCGCCAACGGCTCGGTGCGCATCGGTGTGGTGGGCAAGTACGTTCACCTCAAGGACAGCTACAAGTCCTTGCACGAGGCGCTCGTCCACGGCGGCCTCGCCAACGACGTCGCCGTCGAGCTCGAGTACCTCGACTCGGAGCAGCTCGAGCGCGGCAGCACCGAGGCGCTGCTGAGCGGCTTGGATGCGATCCTCGTCCCTGGCGGCTTCGGCGATCGCGGGGTCGAGGGGAAGATCTCCGCGATCCGCTTTGCGCGCGAGAACGGCGTTCCCTTCTTCGGCATCTGCCTCGGGATGCAGCTCGCCGTGATCGAGTTCGCCCGGAACGTCTGCGGGCTGCGCGGCGCGAGCTCGACCGAGTTCGACAAGGAATGCGCCCATCCCGTGATCGACCTCATGCCGGAGCAGCGGGGCGTTCACGACAAGGGGGGAACGATGCGCCTCGGCGCGTTCCCGTGCGTGCTCAAGCCCGGGACGCGTGCCGTCGAGATCTACGGCAAGGAGGAGATCTCCGAGCGGCACCGGCACCGTTTCGAGGTGAACAACGACTACCGGGAGACGCTGTCGAAAGCCGGGCTGACGCTGAGCGGCACGAGCCCGAACGACTGGCTCGTCGAGATCGTCGAGCTCAGCGACCATCCCTACTTCCTGGGCTGTCAGTTCCACCCGGAGTTCAAGAGTCGGCCCATGGCCGCTCATCCGCTGTTCTCGCACTTCGTGCGCGCGGCCTGCGTTCGTCGCGACGCGATCGCCCGCTCTGCCCGCGAGGAGCAGCAGGCGGGTCACGCGAGCTCCACCAGCGAAACGCGCGTGAACTAGAGCGATCAGCGTCTAGGAACGCGCCGAGATACGCGAAAAACGGCGTCGAACGCGCCTGGGAGGGGCCCAGCCGAATCACTTCGGCGGGGAAGGGCGGCGCGAGCCGCCCCTGCGAAGCGAGGCGAACGCTCCGAGGAGCCGAGGTGCAGCCGGGCCGTCGAAAGATCGGCGGCCGTTTCGCGCGTTTGCTATCGGGGAACACGCATGTGGTGTCGTTCCCTGCTCGCTCGTCTCGTCCTCGGTGTCGGGCCGGTAGTCCTCGGCGTGTCGGCGTGTGCGCCGCCGGGGCCCGTGCGGGCCGCGCTCCACGGGACGCTCGCTGACCTCCAGCAGGAGATCGCGGCCGCAGCGGCGGCGGGGCGCCTCGACCGCGCGGCCACCACAGAGCTCGCGGAGGCCGTTCTGCGCCGAGAAATCGCCTCCGCGAGGGGGCTGGACGGAGCATCCCGCGTGCGAAGCCTCCGCGGCTGTGCGCCGCCGCTGGAAGGCGCCCTTCGGGACCGCGCAGAAGGGGAGGACGCGGTCGCCGCGGAAGCGCTCCTGGTGCTCCTGGCATCGGGGCGGGTCGGCCCCGAGCCCTTCGTCGAGCGCTACGCGAACGCCATGGACGCCCCGTTCCGGGCGGTTGCGGCGCGCGCGGCCGTGGAGGACCGGGACGTCTTGTTCCGTCGGGCCGCGTTCGTGGATGGCGACCGGCGGGTGCGCTTGGCGGCGTTCGAAGCGGCGCTCGCCGCTCCCGATCCCGGCGATCTCGAGGCGGCGCTCGAGGCGGCCCGCCTCGACCCGGATCCAGTGATTCAGAGCCTTGCCGCCCGCTTGGCGGGCAAAATCGGCGGGGAGAGCGCCGTTCTCGGGCTCCGCGATCGCTACGCCGCGATGGACACGCCAGGCCGACTCGCCATCATCGAGGCCTGGTCGCAACCGGCGGCGTTCCGCACGGGGGGCGAGCGGGAGCTCGTCAGCGTCGCCGAGGGCGGCGCGGGGCTCCTCTCCGTTGCCGCCGTCGACGCGCTCGCTCGACGCGGGCGGGTTACCGAGGCCCACATTGGAGTCCTCTCGCGATCGATCGCTCACGGCACTCGAGGAGAGCGGCGATTGGCAATCGCGGTCGCGCCGCTCGGGGATGGCCGCGTGGTGACGGCGCTCCAGCGCGCCGCTCGGGACCCGAGCCCGGAGCTGCGAGTGCCCGCGCTGCGCCGCCTGCTCGAGCGACCGGAAACCCGCAAGAGGGCGCACGAGCAGCTCCGCGCACTGGGAGCCGGAAGAAGTGCCGTGGCAGCGGAAGCGCGCAGCGTGCTCGCGGCCATCGGCGACCGCTCCGTAGTTCCCGCCCTCGCTCGGGATATCACTGCTGCGGACGCCGCGGGGCGTCAGCTCGCCGCACTCGATGCCTTCGCGCTCGGCGAGTCGAATATCGCTGCGCGAGCGCTCGCCGACGCGGAGCCGCGCGTTCGCACGCAAGTTGCGTGCGCGATCATCGCCGCACGCGCGCGAGACTGAACGGAGATTTCGGGGCTCGAAGCGAGGAGTCCCACCCTTTGCCCCCGAAATCGTGACGAGGCGCCAGGGTTTTGTGTACCCTTCGGGGGTGAGAGGAAAGTACCCGCTCGAGAGCTTGAAGGTGCTGCGCGCGGTACGCGAGCAAGCCTCGGCGCGCGAGCTCTCCTCTCGAGAGGCCGCGCTCGCTCGCGCTCGGAACGAGGTGGCGAGCGCCGAAGGGCTCCTCGAAGCCGCCCGCGACCGCGCGCGAGCGGTGCAGGACAGCGAACGACAGCGGCTCGTGAACGGCGAGCTGAGCGCTTCGGATCTGGCGGCCGCCGCGGAGCACGCGCGCGCCGCGGCGTATCAACAGCAGACGCTCGCTCGCGCGCTGGCCGCCTCGAAGGAGCGCGCGGCGACGGCGCTCACCGAGCGCGACCGAGCCGCGCGCGCATTCGGAATGGCCAACGCGGAGCTCTCCCTGGTACATCGTCATTACGAGCGCTTCCGCGCGGGGTGCGCGCGCGAAGCCGAGAAGGTGGAAGAAGAGACGGCTTTGGAGCGATGGAGCGTATTACGTCTCGAATCACGCAAGCACTGAGGCGCCCGGCCCGTCCAGCCGCGTTGCTCGGTGTTTTCTTGGCGGGGTGCTCCTCGGCGGCCCTCCTCTACAGTCGCGGCACGGAGCCGGCGGGGGGGCCCGCGCCGAAAGCGTCCGCGGCACCGGCGGCGACGTTCGGGCCGATGCCGGCGTTCGTCGAAACGCTCACGGAGTTCGTGCCGTTCGCGCGCGAGCCCCGGTTCCTCGCCGTGGGCGAGGCGATCGAGCAGGGCAGCCCGCACAAGGCCGCGACGGTGCTCGCGGGGGTGCTCGAGGCCGCTCCGGAGGAGCGCACTCCGACGTTGGATCTTTGGCTCGGCCGCCTCTGGGAGCGTGCCGGGGATGCGGCGCGGGCGCTCGAGGCCTGCGAGCGTGCGACGGTCGTGACCGCGCCGCTCCAAGCGTACGCGACGCTGTGCACGGGACGCGCGCTGCTCGAGCTCGGGCGCGCTCCGGAAGCGCTCGAGCGCCTCTGGAACCTGCCCGTCCCGCCCGCGATCGAGGAGGAGCATGGCTTGCTCGTGGCCCGCGCGGCCCAGGCGAGCGGCGACCGGGCGCGCGCCATCGCTGCCCTGCGCGACACGCTGCCCGACGACCTCGACTGGGCGAGCGCGGATCGCGCGCTGCTCCTCGCCGCGACGCTGCTCGCGGGGGAGCCCACGCCTGCCGAGGGCGAGGAAGCGCTGCGGGTCTCGCGACGGGGCGCTGCGGCCATGGCCGCTCGCGACGTGCCGCGCGAGCGGGCCGAGTCGCTCGAGAAGCGGGCGCTCGCCGCGCTGCCGCTCGAGCTCGCGAGCGCCTACGCGACGCGCACTCCCGAGGAGCGCCTGATACGGGTCAGCGCGCTCTTCGGCGCGCGTCGCTACGAAGACGCGGAGCGAGAGGCGCGCGAGCTCGTCGGGGTGCTCGGGGAACGGCAGCGCTTCGGCGCGGTCGGCTGCGAAGCGGATTTGATCGCCGCCAAGGCGCTCGCCTCGCGCCGCAAGTACCGCGAAGCGGTGGACGCGCTCGTCCACGCTCGCCCCCGGTGCAGCAACGACAACGTTCGCGGGGCCTGGATCTGGTACCTGTCCGGTAAGTACGCGGAGTCCGCGGGGGCCCAATCCGAGGCGCTCGAGTTTTACGCGGGCGTGGAGGCCCGGCACGCGACGCACAGCCTCGCGGACGACGCGCGCTTGCGAGCCGCGAGGATCTACCGGGAGCTCGGGAACGAAGCGCGCTTCCTCGAGTACCTGACGTCGATTCCCCAGCGCTATCCGGATGGTGACATGGGCGCGGACGCGCTCTTCGAGGTGTCGCTGAGCCGGCTCGAGCGCGACTCGTGGGCAGAGGCGCTCCCGCTGCTCGATCGGGCGGTCGCGTTCCTCCGCGACGCCGAGCGCGACGCCGAGCGCGGCCTCGACGACGCGGGACGCGAACGTTACTTCCGCGCCCGCGCGCTCGTGTCGACGGGCAAGCGCAACGAGGGCATCGCGGAGCTCGTGGAGGTCGTGCGCACCTTCCCGCTCTCGTACTACATGCTCCAGGCGTACTCGCATCTGCGCTCGCTCGACAGCGAGGCGGCCAAGCGCGCCGTCGAGCTCGGACGCGCGGCGGCCGAGGCCGAGCCCTTCGCGTTCCCGCGGCGCATCGAGCTCGCGAGCCCGGCCTTCGCGCGGCTCGTCGAGCTGCTCCGGATCGGTGAGCCGACCGCTGCGCGCGCGGAGCTCAACTCGATCCGCGCGGAGAGCGACGAGGGCGTGCGCGAGCTCCTGTGGGGCGTCGCGCTCCTCTACGACCGCGCGGGCTACCCGATGATCTCCGCGAACCTCGCGCGGCAGGGCATTCACGGAATCGTCCGACGCTGGCCCGCCGGCGGTTGGGAGCGGGCCTGGCAGCTCGCGTATCCCAAGCTCTACTCGGACATCGTCGAACGCGAAGCGCGCGAGAACAATCTGGATCCCGCGCTCGTGTACGCCATCATGCGCGAAGAGTCCGCGTTCAATCCGCGCGCCGTGAGCGTCGCGAACGCCTACGGGCTCATGCAGCTGATCCTGCCCACGGCACGGATGTTCGCCAAACCCGAGGACAAGATGCGCGTGAGCCCGAGCACACTGAAGCTGCCGGAGCTCAACGTGGCGCTCGGCTGCCGCGCGCTCGCCAAGTTCTCGGGGCGCTTCGAGGAGAATCCGCTGCTCGGCATTCCCGCGTACAACGCGGGGCCGGGGCGGCCCGCGCGTTGGCTGCGCGAGCGTCCCTCCGCGGACTTCGATCTCTGGGTCGAGCTCGTGCCGTTCAGAGAGACGCGCCACTACACGAAGCGGGTCCTCTCGAGCCGCGCGATCTACGCGACGCTCTACGACGGCAACGAAGCCGAAGCGCGCCTCATCCTCCCCATCCGCGCCGCGGGAGATCTCCGCACCAGCTCTCTCTGAATCGGGTTGGGCCTCGAGCGTCATCGCGCGAAAAAGCCCCGGTCTCGGGCGGGCTTCTAGAGCGACAACCGGTTAGGAACGCGCCGAGATATTCGGAAAACTGCGTCGGACAGAGTGCCCGCGTGGGGAGGGGCCCCGCCGAGTTCACCTCGGCGGGGAGGGGCGGCGCGTGCCGCCCCTACGAAACGAGGCTAGAACGCCGATCGGTCAAACCGATCGGCGTTCTAGCGCCATGGCGGAGCGTGAAAAGGCCGCGAGCTGCGTTCTCGAGCGCCGCACTCGTTGGGGTTTTTCGCTAGCGAGGTCGGCGCTGCATCGCGGCGGAGCGCGGGTATAGTGACGGCCGAGACCATGGCCCGCACTCCCTCCACCATGCTGCCGCTCGGCACCCCGATGCCGGAGTTCTCTCTGCCCGACGTCGTTTCCGGACGCACGGTGACGTCGACGGAGCTCCAGGGGCGACCGTCCGTCGTCATCTTCATCTGCAATCACTGCCCGTTCGTGAAGCACATTCGGGCGGAGCTCGCGCGCTTCGGAACCTTCTGCAAAGAGCGGGGCGTGGCGATGGTCGCGATCAACGCGAACGACGCCACGGCGTATCCCGAAGACGCTCCGGAGCCGATGGCGCGCGAGGCGCGCGAGGCCGGCTACGTCTTTCCGTACCTGTTCGACGAGAGCCAAGCCGTCGCGCGCGCGTTTCAGGCCGCGTGTACACCAGACCTGTATATTTTCGATTCAGAGGGCAAACTCGCGTATCGGGGACAGTTCGACGACAGCCGCCCGGGAAATAACGTGCCTGTCACGGGACGGGACGCGCGCGCTGCCGTGGAAGCGCTGCTCGCAGGAGGTCGTCCGAGCGCCGAACAGAAGCCGAGCATCGGCTGCAACATCAAGTGGAAGCCCGGAAACGAGCCGGTTTGACGTCGAAAATCGCCTGGCGCGAATCGGGCCCAGCCCGGTTCGGGCTCGACGCCAACTGCGCATGAGCCCGGTTCGTAAAGAAGGGGGCTTTTCATCCGCCAGGCACAGTGCCTTTGGAAAACTCCGTGGCTGCTGCGCGCCTGGCCGTGATTCGCGCGTGTCGAGGAACGAATTCGGACGCGACCCCACGCCTGCACCCGGACGATAGGGGATACTATGCCTCCATGCGATGGCGACTCACCCGGCGCTCCAGGCGGGCTCGGGAGTCGGCGGCCCCATTTCCCGGAAACAGCCGTTCGGAGGTTTGACGATGTCCTTGGGCTTTGGCGTTTTGCGGAGCAGCAGCCTCTTGGTGCTGGCTGTGACGAATGCAGCTGCGTGGGCCATTGCCTGCAGTAGCGGTTCGCAGGACAACGGGTTGCCATCGTTCGCGGCGGTGCCTTGCCCGAACGGCAATGAATGCGGCACCGGCACCTACTGCGGTCCGGAGAAGACCTGTCGCGCGGACTGCAGCGAGTATCTCCCCTGTCCCTCGGGGCAGGCGTGCAGCGCCGACGGCCGCTGCATCGTTCCCACCGGCACGGGTCAGGCACCACCCGGTGGCGGAGGCGCGCCCGGAACCTCCGGCGGCGGCATCATCCTCGGCGGCTCGAACAGCGGGGGCAATGCCGGCGCGGCCACGTGCGCGACGTCTCAGGTCGAGTTCGAGAAGCAGACGCCGAACGTCATGCTCGTCGTCGACCGCTCGCTCAGCATGAACACGCCTTTCGGCGCCGGCGGCCAGGAGCGCTGGAACGTCGTGCGCGACGCGCTGATCGATCCGACGACGGGCATCGTCACGCAGCTCCAGGCCGAAGTGCGCTTCGGGCTCACGCTCTATACGGGCCCGGCCAATTTCGGTGGTGGGTTCGGTCCCGGCCTACCCCCCGGAGGAGGGTTCGGCGGAAGCGGGGGCGCGGGCGGCGCGTCCGGCACCGCGGGCTCTGGCTCGGGAGCGGCGATGTGCCCGAACCTGATCGAGGTGCCCGTCGCGCTCAACAATCTGCAGGCGATGTCGGCGGTGTATCTCCCCGACGATTGGGAGGGAAGCACGCCCACCGGTCAGAGCCTCGACGTGGTTTGGCCGAAGCTCCGCGATCTCGATCCGGTGACGTTCCCCGGGCCCAAGGTGATCGTGCTCGCGACCGACGGCGAGCCGAACACCTGCACGAGCGTCAATGCGATGCAGGAAGGGCGGCAACGCTCCGTCGAGGCGATCCGTGCGGCGTTCGACGCCGGCATTCAGACGTTCGTCATCAGCGTCGGCAATCAGGTGGGTGAGGATCACCTGCACGAGATCGCCAACCTCGGACAGGGTTTCCCCGCCAACGACCCGATGGATCGCTACTACCCGGCGAACGACCCCGCGCAGCTCACCGAGGCGTTCGACATCATCATCAACGGCGTCCGGAGCTGCACGTTCGACCTGAACGGCACCGTCAATCCGTCGGCCGCCGACCAGGGGCGCGTGACGGTGGACGGCACACAGCTTCCGTACAACGACCCCGACGGCTGGCGACTTAACGGAGCCAACCAAGTGGTCGTGCAAGGAGCGGGATGTCAGTTGATCCAGTCCGGGGCTCAAGGCATCGATATCTGGTTCCCGTGCGGCGTCTACGTTCCGGAATGATACAAGGTCCACCTATCGGCGCGAGTGTGTGGCGGCGGAGCCTCGGGCTCTTGGGGCTCGGCTGCCTCCTCGCGCTCGGCATGGGGGCCTGCAGCGACGACGAAGAGGGGAAAGGGCTCGGTGACGGCGTGCGTGGGGGAGGCCCCAGCATTCCGCCCTCCACGCTCACGGGTGGGCAGGGCGGCGCGCCCGGCGGGGGGGGGTCGACGTCGACAGCCTCAAGGAGGCCCTGGACGCCGAGAGGTTGCGCGAGCTGCCGGGGATGGGCGAGAAGTCGGAGGAGAAGATCCGCCGGGCCCTGGAGAGACTCGGGATGCATGGCAAGGACCGGCGGACCCCCCTCGTCGAGGTCTACGGGCTGGCCCACTCCCTCGCCGCCCGGCTCGGCGATCTCCCCGGCGTGGTCGAGGCCGTGCCTTGCGGCTCGATTCGCCGGTTCTCGGACACGATCGGAGACGTCGACATCGTGGTCGCCACCACCGACCCGGTCGTGGTCATGAACGAGGTCGCCAACCTCCCGCACCTGTCCGAGCTGATCGGCGCGGGCGAAACCAAGACGTCCTTCCTCACCCACGAGGGCCTTCAGGTGGACGTGCGTGCCGTCCATCCCGACCAGTTCGGATCCGCGCTTCTCTACTTCACCGGGTCCAAGGTCCACAACATCGCCCTGCGGCAGCGGGCGATCGACCGGGGCTGGCTCCTAAGCGAGTACGGGTTGTTCGAGGAGGAGAAGGTGGTCGCCTCGGTCACCGAGGAGGACCTCTATGCCGCCCTCGGCATGGAGTACGTCCCGCCTCCGCTCAGGGAAGGGCGGGGTGAGGTCGAGGCCGCGGCGGGTGATCGCCTTCCCCGGCTCATCCGGCGGGAGGACATCGCCGGCGACATGCACTACCACTCCGACCGGTCGGGAGACGGGCGGTCCAGCCTCGAGGAGATGGTGGAGGCGGCGATCGAGGCCGGCTACCGCTACGTGGCCTTCACCGATCACGGTGAGGACCTCACCATCAACGGCTCCAGCCGGGAGGAGATGCTCGCCCATCGCGACCGCATCAGGCAATTGGATGACCGGTATCCCGAGATCGACCTGCTGTTCGGCTGCGAGCTCAACATCGGCCCCGACGGGAGCCTTGACTACGACCCGAAGTTCCGTCTCGAGTTCGACTGGTGTGTCGCCTCCATCCATTCACACTTCGACCTGCCGGCCGAGCAACAGACGATCCGTGTCCTCAAGGCATTGTCCGACCCCGCCGTCAACGCCATCGGTCACCTCACGGGGCGATACGTGGGTCGACGCCCCGGGGTCGAGCTCGACGTGGACGCCGTCCTCGAGGGTCTGGCCACGACCGGCGTGGCTCTCGAGATCAACGGCGCACTGGAC
>CAYYWA010000087.1:0-224 GCA_964475255.1 uncultured Sorangium sp. | reverse complement strand
GACCGTCTCGACGCCCCGGACGAGGGGGCGCGGAGGGCGATGGCGGCCGGCGTCGATGGGGGCATCGACACCGACTCCCATCACACCCGCGAGCTGATCCGGATGGATTACGGTGTCCGCTGGGCCCAGCGCGGCTGGGTCACCGTCGACCGGGTGCTCAACGCCCGTCCCCTCGAGGAGATCCGAGCGCGGGTGGCGGCCCGCCGCTGAGAGCTAGAGGTACG
>CAYYWA010000086.1:0-18382 GCA_964475255.1 uncultured Sorangium sp. | reverse complement strand
CTCCTGGCTCTCCGGATCCGTCGCGGTCGGCAGCGGCAGGCCGCCGAACGCGTCCGCCAGGAACCCGAGCGCGCTCGAGCCGGAGCTCGCCGCCGCGCGCGCGAGTGGCTCCGCGAGCGACCGCGGCGCGACGGGCACGCGGTGCTCGTAGTACCGGATCGTGAACGCGCCGCCCTCGCGCACGACGCGGATCTCGCCCGCGTCGATCACCCGGCCCGAGTGATCCCCGAGAATGGGCAACAGCACCTTGTCGCGGAGCCGATGCTCCGGCGGCGACCACTCCACGTCGAAGTAGCTCGCATAAACGCCCGAAGGACCATTCTCGAGCACGTCCCACCACCACGGGTTCTTGGGATCGATGGCCATGTGATTCGGGACGATGTCCACGAGCTGGCCGAGCCCTTCGCGCTCGAGGCTCTCCGAGAGCGCCCGGTACGCCTCCGGTCCCCCGAGGTCGTCGCTCACGCGCGTGTGGTCGACGACGTCGTAGCCGTGCGTACTGCCCGGCGCGGCCTGCAGCACGGGCGAGAGATAGGCGTGGCTCACGCCGAGCTCCCGCAGGTACCGCGCGACGCGGGCGGCATCCATGAAGCCGAAACCGGGCCCGAGCTGCAGGCGATAGCTCGCCCGCGGCTCGCGGAAACGGCGCTCGGGGGAAGCGGGAGAGAACGTCACCGCCGCCGCACGGTTCTGGCGAGCCGGTGCGCGAGCTCCGCCGAAATGAGCTCGCTCTCCGGCTCGCCGAGCACGCCCGTCCGGAACAGGGCGAGCGAGCGGGCCGACAAGGGATAGACGATCGGCACGTCTACCGTGTAGACGTGCGGCCGCGACGTATCGAAGAGGCGCTCCCAGCGCTCGTTCTGTCGCGTGGGCGGGAGCTTGAACGGGATCGCCTCGTGATGGGCGTTGAGCAGCACCAGGACCGTCGCGTCCTGGATGCGGCGCCCGCGCTCGTCGACCTCGTCCATCAGGTCTCCGGCCAGGCGCATGCCGAGGCACTTCACGAAGCCCGTCCAGTCCTGGTCGCTCATCTCCTCGCCCGAGGGCGTGATCCAGGATACGTCCTTCACGTCCGAGCCGCGGATGCTCCGGCCCTGGAAGAACTTGCGACGCTGCAGGACCGGGTGCTGCTTCCAGATGCGCGCGACGCGCTTCACGAACGCCAAGAAGTCGCGCTGCTCCGAGCTCAGCTCCCAGCTCAGCCAGGAAATCTCGTTGTCCTGGCAGTAGGCGTTGTTGTTGCCGCGCTGGGTGTGCCCGATCTCGTCGCCGCCCCGCAGCATCGGAACGCCCTGAGAGAGCAGGAGCGTCGCGATGAAGTTCCGCTTCTGCTGCGCGCGCAGGGCGCGGATGCTCGGGTCGTCGGTGGGTCCCTCGACGCCGCAGTTCCAGCTCAGGTTGTCGTTCTGGCCGTCGCGGTTTCCTTCGCCGTTCGCTTCGTTGTGCTTGTCGTTGTAGCTGACGAGATCCTCGAGCGAAAAGCCGTCGTGGCACGTCACGAAGTTGATGCTCGCGTAGGGGCGCCGGCCGCTCTGCTCGTACAGATCGCTGCTTCCGGCGAGACGCGTCGCGAGCTCGGAGGCCGACCCGCCGTCTCCTTTCCAGAAGCGGCGGACCGCGTCGCGGTAACGCCCGTTCCACTCCGTCCAGCCGACGGGGAAGTTGCCCACCTGGTAGCCCCCGGGACCGACGTCCCACGGCTCGGCGATCAGCTTGACCTGCGAGATGACCGGGTCCTGATGAATGATGTCGAAGAACGCGCCGAGCTTGTTCACCTCGTAGAGCTCTCGGGCGAGCGTGGAGGCGAGATCGAAGCGGAAGCCGTCCACGTGCATCTCGAGCACCCAGTAGCGCAAGCTATCCATGATGAGCTGGAGCACGCGCGGATGCTGCATGTTGAGCGTGTTCCCGCAGCCCGTGAAATCCATGTAATAGCGCGCGTCGTCCGGGACGAGGCGGTAGTAGCTCGCGTTGTCGATCCCGCGCATCGTGAGCGTCGGGCCGAGGTGGTTGCCCTCGGCCGTGTGGTTGTACACAACGTCGAGGATCACCTCGATGCCCGCGCGGTGCAGGTTGCGCACCATCGTCTGGAACTGCTGCGTCGCGGGGATGCCGTTCGGCGCCGCATAGCGGATGTCGGGCGCGAAAAAGCTCAGTGTGTTGTATCCCCAGTAGTTGGTGAGGCCGCGCTCGACGAGCACGCGGTCGTCCACGTGGTGGTGCACCGGCATGAGCTCGACGGCCGTGACCCCGAGCGACAGCAGGTGCTCGATCACGGAGTCCGAAGCGAGGCCGAGGTAGGTTCCGCGGAGGGGCTCGGGCACCTTCGGATCGAGCTTCGTCTGCCCTTTCACGTGCGTCTCGTAGATGAGCGTCTTGTGCCAGGGCGTCGCGGGCGGCCGATCGTCACCCCAGGAAAAGGCCGTTTCCACGACTTGAGAGAGCGGCGCATAGGCGGCGCTGTCTCGCGGGTCCATCGTGAGGTCCTCACCCTTGTCGCCGACGCGGTACCCGAAGAGCTCGTCCGCCCAACAGGTGAGGCGCCCCACGCTCCGCGCGTACGGATCGAACAGGACTTTGTTCGGGTTGAAGCGATGCCCCGCCCTCGGATCGTACGGGCCGTGCACCCGATAGCCGTAGAGCTGCCCGGGAAGGACGTCGGGCAAGTAGACGTGGAAGACTTGATCGGTACGCTCGCGCATCTCGATGCGCGCCGACTCCCGCTTGGACGTCGCAGAATCGAACAAGCAGAGCTCGACGCGCGTGGCGTTTTCCGAGAACAGGGCGAAGTTCACGCCCGCGCCGTCCCAGGTCGCGCCGAGCGGATAGGGATTACCAGGCCAGATGCGCACGACACCGACTATTGCCGTGTCCGTGCGCTCCGACAAGTGCCCGAACGCCACGCCCATCCGCTCATGTTTCGTCACATGTGGCAAACGTGTACTTGAATCCGTCGTCGAGCCGGCGCACGGGCGCGTCGCTTCCGTGACGCGCGCGCACCGAACGTCGAGCCGCCCCGCGCCCTCGAGCGTGGCGAGAAGGTCGAACGCGCGCAGCCGCGAAGTGAATTCGCACGCAGCACCGGCGCGCCATTTGCTGGGGCGAGTCGACCGTGAAGGTTCCGCGCGGACTCTCGCGGTCGGGCCGACGCGCGATCGAGTGCGCGTTGGTGCTCTCGCTGCTCGCCGCCGCGAGCCCGGCCGCTCCGCCCGCTCCTCCGCCACCGAGAGAGACCCGCGCGACCGAGCTCACCGTCCTTCCCTTCGTCGGTGGCAGCAGCGACATCGGATTCGGCGGCGGCTACGTCGCGGGCCTCGTCCGCCTCGTGCCCGGCTACCGCCCGTACCTGTATCGGGTCGAATCGGCGGGAACCGTCACCTTCGACCCGTCGCGCGGGGAGGGCGAGCCCGCCATTCCGTACATCGACAACTACGTCTCGTTGACGCTCCCCCACCTCGCTGGCGGGCGCATTCGCCTCGATCTCCGGCTCGCCTACACGCGTGAGGCCGCGCTGAAATACTACGGGATCGGCAACGCGAGCGTCGTCCCGAGCGGTCGAGATCCCTCCGAGAGCTATTTCGAGCACGCGCGAGATCACCCGACCCTCGCCGCCCAGGCAGAGCACCGGAGTGGCCCCGTGCTCCTGCGTTGGGGTGTCTCCTACACGCAGAACTGGATCGAGATCCGCGAGGGGACGAAGCTCGCCGAGGACATGCAGCGCGGCGATCCGAAGGTCCGCGCCCTGCTCGGGCCGGATGGGGCGCACGGTGTCCCCGAGTTTTGGTTCGGAGTCGGCTGGGACTCGCGGGACGACGAAACCGCGCCGCGACAGGGCGCCTATCACACACTGCGCGTCGATCTCTCGCCGGGCGCCCTCGGCGCCCCGGCGTACCGGTACGGTCGCATCGACTTCGCGGCGCGCGGCTATCACCCGCTCGTTCCGGGACGCTTCACGCTCGCCGCTCGGTTCGTCACGGACGCCCTGTTCGGCAACCCGCCGTTTTACGAGCTCGCCCGCTTCGACGACTCGGCGGCCTTGGGCGGTCCGAAAGGCGTCCGTGGCATCCCCGCCCAACGCTACTACGGGATGCTGAAGCTCTTCGGCAATCTCGAGCTGCGCTCGCAGCTCTTCGATTTCGCGGTGTTCTCCAAGCCCTACCGCTTCGGGCTCGTCCTCTTCGCCGACGCCGGTCGTGTCGTCGCCGACTACGGAAAGAATCCCGAGCTCGACGGCACCGGGCTCGGCCTGAAGTACGGCTTCGGCGTGGGACCTCGCCTCGCCTCCGGTCGCGCGTTCGTCGTGCGCTTGGACGTCGCCTGGTCTCCCGATGCGCACCCACTGAGCGCGTACCTGCTCGCGGGGCACGCGTTCTGAGGCGCCGCATCGCCGACGCCGCCCCACGGCCGAACGGCGCGCGCCGCCTTCCCGCCGGGAGCTCGGAGGGTTTCCCAACGAGGTGCGAAAGCAACGGACACCGAGCAGGATTCAACACACGCCGCGACGGACGGAGCTCGACCCGCGTGGCGGCACGAAGGGCCAATTGGGCCTCTCCTCACCTCGGAAAACGGTGTCCGCAAACGTATTGGAGTCACCGTCGCGCGGCGATGATGTCGAGCGCCCATCGCGGACTTTCCGACATCGTGCGCTGGGCGTGCGCGTTGCTGCTCTCGAACGCCACGAGTACGATCCGGCCTTCGCTCGAGGAGGCGAACATGCAGCGATCCATGGGACACCCGGTTCGGCACTCGTACTCCGATCTCCTGCTCGCCCGTCGTTCGGGGCGCGCGTGGCCGGGGTGGCTCGCGTTCGTGCTGGCCGTCGGCGCGAGCGGGGCGTTCGTCTGGTTTTACCACCGCCCCCTCTACACGCAGAATTCCGTGCTGATTCAGCAGCTCGACGACTCCCGAGCCCGCGCGAACCAGCTCGCTGCCAAGACGAAAGAGGTCGAGAAGGCGCGCGCGGAGCTCGAGCGCCAGCGCGACGAGCTCGCCGCCCAGAACGCGCAGGTGCAGAAGGAGAAGCAGGAGGCGGTCGAGGCGCTCAATCGCCTGAAGGAAGACCTCTCGGCCAACCTCAAGGTCGAAATCCAGAGCGGCGACATCGCCATTCTCCGGCGCGGCAACGATCTCGTCGTCGACGTCTCGGACAAGATCCTGTTCGACACCGGCAAGACGGAGATCAAAGAGCAAGGGCGGAAGGTCCTGCTCCAGGTCGCCGGCACGCTCGCGCGCTTCAAGGACCGCATCATCCAGATCGGCGGCCACACGGACAGCGCCCGCGTCGTCTCTCCCGAGCTTCGCGAGCGCTATCCCACCAACTGGGAGCTCTCCACGGCTCGCGCCACCAACGTCGTCCGCTTCCTCCAAGATCACACGAAGATCCCGGGGGATCGGCTGGCCGCCGCCGGCTTCGCCCAGTATCGACCCGCCGCCACCAACCGCAACGAAGAGGGCAGGCAGCGCAATCGACGCATCGAAATCGTGCTCATCCCCCGACCGCCGAAGATCTGATCCCGACGACGACGCGGGGGTGCTCGGAGCCCGCTTCGTCGGGCGGCCGAGGGTTGCTCCCGCTCTCGGGCGGCGTCGGAGGGGGCGCCGCGGAGGGTGTCATCGGGAACCGGCTGCCGCCGGCAAGCTCAACCTGACGATGGTGCCGCCTCGGTCGGGACAATCGATGCTGAGGCGGCCGCCGTGTCGCTCGACGATCGCATAGGTGATGGAAAGGCCGAGGCCCGTCCCCTTTCCAGGCGGCTTCGTGGTGAAGAACGGCTCGAACACGCGCTGGCGTACGGCGCTCGGGATGCCCGGACCCGAATCTTCGATGCTGATGTGGTAGGTGCCGTCGCGAGCTTCCGTGCGCACCACGATCGTTCCGCGTTCCTCGATGGCGTCGAGGGCGTTCGCCAGGACGTTGAGGAGCGCCTGGTTCAAAAGGCTCGGATAGCAGTCGAGCCGATCGGGAGCCTCGAGCTCCAACTCCAGGGCGACTCGATGCTTGATGCGGTGACCGAGGATCGTCACCACGGAGTCCAGATTTTCCCGAAAGCTCACCACCTTGCGCTCGCCCTCGTCCAGCCGCGAAAAGGCTCGTAGCTTCAAGACGAGGTCGCGAATGCGCTCGAGCCCTCCCTGCGTTTCGCGCAGGCGCTCCTGCGCGCGTTCGAACTCGGAGCGCACCTCGGGCGCACCAGCGCGGTCGAGCGCGGAGGTCGTGCGGAGCAGGATCTTTTTCACGGTTTCGAGATGCGCGAGCGCGAACGCGAGCGGGTTGTTGATCTCGTGCGCGACGCCCGCCACGAGCTCACCGAGGGAGGCCATCTTCGCCGAATGGACGAGCTGCGCTTGCGCCTCGCGGAGCTCGCGGTTGGCCGCATCCGCTCGATCGCGCTCGATGCGAATGGCTTCGGCGGCGCGCTTTCTCTCCGAAATGTCGGTCGCGACGCAGCACACTGCGTACGGCACGTCGGACTCGTCGAGCAGCGGGAACTTCAGCGACAGATACGTGCGAGGGCCGTCCGCGAACGGCAGCGTCTCCTCGAGCTCCTGAGGGCTCCGCGACTCGAGCGCGGCCCGATCCCCGGGACGCAGCGTCGCCTCGATGCTGGCCGGCAAGATCTCCGCGCCGGAGCGCGAGAGGACTTGCTCCCTCGAAACCCCGAAGACGATCTCGAACTGTCGATTGACGAAGAGAAACCGATCGTTCGCGTCGCGCAGGTAGATCACCGCGGTGGTCGCGTCCAGGATGGCTCGGAGCTGCTCCCGGGCGCGGTGCGTTTCTTCGTGGTTCCGGGCGAGCTCGCCAGCCAAGCCGAGCAAACGGCTGCTCTCTCGAAAGGCTCGGAGGCTCATCTCGTACGGAGACAGCGCTTCGGCGAGGAACTGTCCCGGGAGCGGCGAGCCCGGCTCGATCGAGCCGTTCCGAAGCAGCGCCGCCGCGGTGCTCTGATGGAACTGCACCAGGTCGAGCAAGCCGATCTGAGCGATCCCGGCGCGCCGCCCGATCTCGTACGCTTTGGAGAGGGCCAACTCGCCCGCTCCGCTCACGTACTCCAGCAGCGTCCGGGCGTACTCCTCTTCGAGGATCGAGCGCTCGTTCGGAGCGGAGGCATCCATCAGGGGACCCACTTCGTCATGGTGACGATGGTACCGCGACCGGGCTCGGTCACGATCTCGAGCCCGTCGACGAGCCGTTTCGCGCTCGGCAGTCCCAGGCCGAGCCCGCCGGCGGTCGAGTAGCCGTCTTGCATGGCGAGCGCGAGCTGCGCGATGCCGGGCCCCCGATCCCGCGCGACGACGACGACCCCGCGCTTGCCGTCCGCCGCGCGCACGGAGAGCTCGCCACCGCGGGCATGAACGATCATGTTGCGAGCGATCTCGGTCGTGGCGGTCGCGAGCGCCTCGATGGCGGGGAGCGCCATGCCCTGAGTCGCACCGGCGTCTCGCACGCGGCTCCGTGCGAGCACGAGGTCGAGATCGCTCTCGATGCTCATCCACTCGCTCGTTTCCGAACGTTCGGCCACGGTTCACCTCGTCGCTCGGGGACCTCTTGCCCTCGGCCGTCCTCCACGGTTCACGCGCTCAGGAAGCGCGCAAACAGGACCAGCGCATCGTCCGTTTCACGCCGATGCGCGTCGAGAATGGCTTTGGCCGCGGCCCGTGGCTCCTTTCTGATGTCCAAAGTCGCCTCGAAGCCGCTGCGAATGCCGTCCGTCGCGAAAACCAGGACGTCACCCGAGCGCACGTCGAGCGTCGACACGTGCGGCGTGGGAATCTGGAAGCCGAGGACCCCCCCGCGCGTTGCGAGGGACTCGCGCGCGCGCGGCGCGGCCGGATCGGCGCGAGCCAGGAGCGCCTCCACGTTTCCGATTCCGCTCCAGCTCAAGCTCCCGTCGGCGGTCGCGAAGCAGGCCACGCTCATGGCGACACCCCGCGTGTGGTGAAGCGCGTCGTGACAGCCGCGCAACAGGGAGTCGAGCGGGGCGCCCGCGTTCGCGGTCACGACCGTTGCAGCGCCGCGGGCCGCGTGCGCCGCCTCGGGGCCATGGCCCAGGCCGTCGATCACCGCGACGACGACCCCACCGTCGAACGGAGCGACGACGTGGAGATCCCCCGACTCTTCCTGCAGCGCTCGATCGGCAACGGCCCATTCGACGGACCACCCGCCGCCCAGCTCCAAGGAATTCATTGCACCCACTTTCGCATGGTGACCGTCGTACCGTGTCCCGGCCTCGACGTGACGTCCAGTTGGTCGACCAGGCGTCGCGCCCCGGGGAGCCCGAGTCCGAGGCTGCCGCGCGTGGAAAACCCGTCGCGCATGGCGGCCTCGAGATCGGTAATACCGGGCCCCTGATCGCGCGCGACGATCAAGATCCCCGAGCGCCCGCGGTCGTAGATCACGCCGAGCTCGACCTCGCCCGTGCCGGCGTGCTCGATGATACTCCGTGCGATCTCCGAGATCGCGGTCGCGATCAAGGTTTGCTCGGTTTGGGAGAATCCGATGCTGCCGGCCAGCTCTCGACCCTTCTGCCGGGCCGCGACGATATCGCCCTCTCTCCCGATGGGAATGATCGTCATCGATCGCTACGCCGGTTTGGATTTTCGGATGCGCGCGCGCAGCAGCCGAAGACCTTCTTCCAGATCGAGCGCCGTTTCGACGCCGTCGAGGTTGAGCCCCAGCTGCACCATGGCGAAGGCGACGTCGGGCTGGATGCCGACGACGACCGTGTGCGCTCCGCGCAGCCGCGTCGTATAGGCGAGGCCGCGCAGCGTGCGCGTCGCGAAGGAGTCCAGCACGTCGAGCGCCGTCACGTCGACGACGACCCCGCGCGTCCGGAAGCGGCCCACGCGCTCCGCGAGCTCGTCGCGGAGGTCCATCAGATCCTTGTCGGACAAGGCAGCCTGGATCGAGGCAATCAGAAAGTCGCCCTGTTTCAGGATCGGTACGCCCACGGCGCGCTCCTACTCGACTGCTTGCGTGTCTGCCGAGCCACTCGCTCGAACGAGCCGTAGCCCGAGCAGCCTCTCGGCCTCCTCGATCCCGCCCTGGAGGTCGCCCACGGTGTTGAGTCTCGAGAGATCGATGCCGAGGACGACGAGCGCTTGAGCCACGTCCGAAGAAATCCCCGAGACGATCACCGTGGCGCCCATCAGGCGCGCCGCCTCGACGGTCTGCAACAAGTGGTTGGCCACCTTCGAGTCGATAGTGGCGACCCCCGTCACATCCATGACCACCACTCGTGCCCGGCTCGAGCGAACGGCGCGCAACAGGTTCTCGGTGATGAGCCGTGCGCGCTGGGTGTCGATGACACCGATGATGGGCAAGAGCAGCAGGTGATCGCGGATCTGAAGCACCGGAGTGGAAAGCTCACGGATCGCTTCCTGCTGTTTGCGCATCGTGGCTTCGCGCGCGTGGATGTACGTGTCCATGGCCACGCTGATGTCGAGGAACACGAGCTTCATCAGCGAGAGGAAGCTCGTGAGCGCGGCGCGCGGCTCGTTCGGCATCGCCTCGAGCAAGCGGGCGGCGACGGTTCGCAGGTAGAAGTTGTAGGCGCCGAGATACCACTTCGGGGCGAGCCCGATCCGCTCGTGGACCGTGCCGATTTGCATCCGGTTCGCCAAGTACTCCTCGTCGTAGTTGCCCTGCGTGAGGCGGAGGAAGTACTGCTTCTGCAACGCCTTGACGCGCTCGAGCACCCGGGGATCGCGGAAGAACGCGCGCGTGTCCTCGAACGCCAGGAAGTGTCGATACAAGTCATCGATGACGGGGTCGGCGTAGCGCTGGGCGATTTCGTGCAGGCGTGCGAGCGCGTCCTCGTCCTCTTTCCGGAATTGGAGGAAATCCTTGCGTGCCGCGAGATCGCGCTCGTCGACTCCGACCCCGTTCCCGCTCATTGGCTTCGACTCGAACATTTCGCTTCTCCTCGACAAGTTCCCCTCCGTGGGCCCCGACGCGCCGGCAGCGATCCGAGGCGATATCGTACACAGTTCAGGACGCGAGAAAACCACCAAAGGGCGCTCAATCAAGCCGATCTCGGGCCGCCGTACGGCAGGCGCGTTCTCAACACCTCGGCCCAGTGATCGGCAGTCCCGGACACGCCTCGTCTCTTGCCCGCGGGAGTCTGGAGACGCGCTCCAGCCCGCGGCCGCCGGCCGATGGTCGCTGCTCACACCGGTTTTCGTCTCGCTGCGCGCGCGCGGCGGCGCTTCGGGGCGCGTGCGGGCCTTTCGCCGCTCGGTGAGCGCGCGGGGGACGTCCCCAGCTCGACGGTTTGACGCGGCAGAAACTCCGGCGCCCACTCGACCAGGAAGTCGATGAAGGCACGGACTTGCGGGGGCGTGAGCTCGCGCTCGGCGTAGACGACCGAGAGGCGCGCTTCACCGCCGACGACTGTGGGCAGCACGTGCACGAGCCTCCCTTGCTCCAGCGCTCCGGCCACCAGAGGCAACGGCACGAGCGTGATGCCGAGACCTACGAGCGCCGCGCGCACGAGCATCGGCAGCGAGTTGGAGACGAACGAGCCCTCGACGTGGAGCTTGCCGCCACGGAGGAGCGGCCAGTGCGACTCGGGGACGACCCCGCGCGTGAAGCCGAGCAGGCAGCGATGGTGGCGGAGGTCGCGCGCGCTCTTCGGCGTGCCGTGCGCGCGCAGGTATTCGGGAGCGGCCACGGCGAGGATGGGCACGCGCACGAGCGTGCGCGCGACGAGGCCCGGCTCGAGCGCACCGCCGGCGCGGAGGGCGAGGTGGAACCCGCCGCCGCGCAGGTCGACGAACTCGGTCGAGAAATGGAGCTGTAGGTCCACCGCCGGGTAGCGCTTCGCGAACTCGCAGAGGACGCCCAACAGCGCCTCGTCCGTCATGGGTGGCAGGGAGACGCGCAGCGGGCCACGCACGACACCCTCCTCGCGGCGCACGCTATCGGCGGCTTGCTCGACGGCGTCGAGCGCGAGCCGCGCGCTGCCATGGAAGATCTTGCCCGCGTCCGTCAGGCTCAGGGTCCGCGTCGAGCGTTGCAGCAAACGCACACCGAGGCGTTCCTCGAGCCGCGCGAGGCGGCGGCCGATCGTCGCGCGCGGCAAGCCGAGCTCGAGCGCGGCGCGCGAGACCGAGCGCGCCTCGACCGTCTTCACGAACGCGAGCAGCTCAGCGGTTTCGACGGGGTCGGGCATTGGATCGAATTTGTATCATCAGATGCTCATTGTTGCGCAATTGTCGCTCGTCGTCGTTGCCCACAGATTCGGGCCCACAGCTCGCACGAGGAGGTTTTCCGATGAAGCGACGAAATATTCCGTATCTGGTCAGCACGGCGCTGGTCGTGCTCGCGTTCGTGTTCGGCGGCGTCATGGACCTGATGGGCGGCCCCGACATGGTGGCGGCCATGGAGCACCTCGGGTACCCGGAGTACCTGCTGGTCGTGCTCGGAGTCTGGAAGGTGCTCGGTGCAGCGGCGATCGCTGCACCGGGGCTGCCGCGACTCAAGGAGTGGGCCTACGCCGGCATGATGTTCGATCTCACGGGCGCAGCGGTGTCGCACGCCGCCGTCGGGGACCCCGTGAGCAACGTGCTCGTGCCCCTCTTGCTCCTCGCGCTCGTCCTCACGTCCTGGGCCCGCCGCCCCGAGAGCCGCCGGCTCGCTGCCGCGACGACGCCCAACGAGCCCGTGCGTGAACGACGCGAAGCGCTCGCGACGTGATCCGGAGCGAGGGCTTCGCGGTGCGACGGAGCGTCGCCCCGGCACCACGACCGGGCCTTTCCACCACCACGACGCCGGACCGTGTGTCGGAAAGCGAGCTCGCGACGCGCGGTGCCTCGTCGGCACAGCCCTGAATTGGGAAAGCACGGAGTCGGCCCAGGAGCGCGGCCCCCCTCCGAGCTCCCTGTCGACGGTCTCGAACGGACGCACCCTCTCTGCTTCCACGTGTGAGGCGCGCTTCGGTCGCCCGTGCCGACTCGGCGAAACGAGCAGAGCGAAGGGCAGTCGTTGCTTGTCGCCGTGAAGAGCCCGACCTATAAGCGGAATTTGCACGATGGCGATTGCAGAGAATTACTCGAAGGAAGTCCTCTCTCATCTGTCCGCGATTCCCGTGTGGGAGCCGGGAACTCGGGTGATACCGGGCGCGATGGGCCGAGTTCGAAGCGGGGTGTTCTACGAAGAGGGCTCACTCGTCGATCTCTGGCCGGACGCGCCGATGGAGACCCAGGACAAGGCGGGGCGTGACGAGCGATACTTTGCGTCTTCCGAAGTGCGGCTGGCGAAGGCTGCTGCGGAAGCGAAGGCCGGTGGCGTGCCCGCGAAGGCCCAGGCAAGCATCAAGTTCGAGCGCAAGGGAGCGAGCGTTCTGCACGCGACGAGCCTCAAGGTATCGGCGCTGAGTCGGCTCCGGGACGTGCTTTTGTACATGGACGAGAACAAGGCGGCCTTCGAGGAGCTCGCCGTCGTCTCGCATGTAGAGGTCGCCGACCGATTTCGCGTTTTCTGCGCCGAGTCGGACGACTGGAGCTTGGACATCGCGGGCAACGTCTCGGCCGTCGAGTCGCTCCGGATCGCGGACGCGTCGGTGTCCATCGCGTCGTCGAGCGGCGCCGGATACCAGGCGTCGGGGTCGGGGGCCATCTTGCTGCGCCTCTACGTCGTCCGTCGTCGGTGGCTGGGGAAGGACACGATCCAGCCGCTGGGGCTCGAGCGCGGTCTGCCGAGCGCCGACGCGGGCGCGCCCATCGTGCGGGAGATGGATCCCCGGGAGCTGCTCGAGTGAGCTTCGTCGAGCTCGAGGGGGGCCTGTCCGCCGCGGCGGAAGTGCTGCGCGCCTACGATCGCGCTTCCGGCACGTGGTCGCTGCCGAAGGAGGGAGAGTTCTGGGAGGCCGTGGCGCTCGCCCATCGGCTCGGGAGAACGGGGCGCGGGCGTCGCATTGCCGTCATCGACGGAGCGTTCGATACACAGGTGCCCGCCCTCGCGAAACAGCACGTCGCGTGCCGCGCGCCATCATCCGAGCCGTCGGATCACGGAACGGCGGTGGCGCTCTTAGTGCACGAGGTGGCGCCAGAGGCCGAGCTTCATCTGTATTCCGTCTCGCTGGGTGGCGCGATCGACGCAAACCTCGTCGAAGCGGCGCTCGAGGAAATCGCGCTCGCCGATTTCGACGTCGTGAACATCAGCTTCGGCCAGGCGCACGACTGGAGCGAGGTCGGCAAGGCGCCGGAGCGAAGCCCCGCCACGGAGCAGACGTTCTACGAGCACCTGGCGTCCTGGTGCCGGGAAGCGAAGGGACGCATCGCGGTCGACGCCCAGCCCCTCTTCCTCTGTCGGCTGGCACGCCGCGTCGCGGAGCGAGGTGCCACCGTGGTGGCCGCGATCGGCAATCGGTTCGACAAGGTGTATAGCCCGGCGATTGATGACAGCGTGATCGCCTGTGGGTTCCACACGGTGGGACGGAGGGTGAACAGCGGGGGAGAAGAAGTCGCCTGGAGCGTCCCACGGTTCGACCAAAGCCCGATGAATGCGGACGTTCTTCTGATTCAGCCAGCGGGGGTGCTGGGGTCCAGCTTTTCTGCGCCGCTCGTCGCGGGCTTTGCGGCGCTCATGACGGATCGTCGGGAATTGCCCGCCTTCTGCGAGTCAGCGCGATTGGCCGGCCTCGCGAGCGCGGCGGAGCCGACGCTCGGAAGCCGCTGGAACGCGCAGGAACACGGTGCCGTCGACGCCATCTACCGAGATGCGCTCCTTGCCGCTCCTCACCGGCACCTTCCCGAGTCCAACGCCGGTCCTTGTCCGGAGTGTGCTCTTCTCGCCAGACCCGCGTACGTCGACTGGGGCCTCTTCAAGGCGAAGGCTGGTGATTTGGCCGGCGCCGAGGTGGTTCTGAGGATCGCGCGGGCCTTTGCGCCGTTCGACGTCCATGCGGCGGCGAACCTCGGGGTCGTCCTGCTCGAGCTCGCCAAACGCGGAGAAGCACAGGACGTCGGCAGGGTCCTGAGCGATGCAAAGGACCACTTGGAGCTCGCGGTCAGCAAGAGACCGGAGCACCAACCGTATGCCGACCGCTTGCGAGAGGCGACCGCCTTGCAATCGCTCCACGATGCACGCAGCCGGGATGGGCTACGGCTCGAGGCCCGCACCCCAACGAAGGGTTGAACCGTCTGTCGGCTCCTTCCAACCAGTCGCGAGCGGCCGGTGGGGCCCGTCACCGGCAGCCGCGAGGACGAGAGGGCGCAACCCCGCCGAATCGTCCATCTCGCCTCGCTGTCGCTATCGCTCCGCGATTGCTCGCTTCACTATCGCCCGCCGGACAAATCGATGAAGGTTCCGGTGGCGTACGAGGCCTCGTCGGAGAGCAGCCAGAGGATCGCGCGCGCCACTTCCTCGGGCTGGCCCCCGCGGCGCATCGGCACCGAGTCCTTGATGCGATCGACGCGGTCGGGCTCGCCGCCGGCCGCATGGATGTCCGTGTAGATGAATCCCGGGCGGACGGCGTTGACGCGGATGCCCTCCGCCGCGACCTCGCGCGCGAGGCCGATCGTCAGCGTGTCGATCGCGCCCTTCGAGGCGGCATAGTCGGTGTACTCGCCGGGCGATCCGAGGCGTGAAGCCACGGAGGAGACGTTGACGATCGCGCCGCCCGCGCCACCGTGTCGCGTCGACATCCGGCGCACCGCCTCCCGGGCGCAGAGAAAGCTGCCGGTGACGTTCACCGCGAAGACGCGCGCGAGCCGAGCGGCGTCCACGTCCTCGACGCGCATCTGGCGCTCGAGGATGCCGGCGTTGTTCACGAGCGCGGTCACCCTTCCGAGCTCTCGGTCCACGGTCTCGAACAGGCGGACGACCGCCGCCTCATCGGAGACGTCCGCACCGACGGCGATGGCGCTGCCGCCGCCCGCGACGATCGCGCGCACGAGCGCCTCCGCCGCATCCCGGCTGCGGTGATAGTTGATGCACACGGCATGACCGCGCTCGGCAGCGAGCCGCGCCGTCGCCGCACCGATGCCGCGGCTCGCGCCGGTCACGATCGTCACGGGCTTCATGGCGCGAAGGTAAAGTTGGGGCTCCGGCCCGCGCAAGGCACAGAATGCCGCGCTGTACGGGTGCGCTCACCGGTACAGCGCCCGTGTCCGATGGCGTGCCTCGAACGCCGATCCGTCGAACGGCTCGTCGCTCGGCCAAACACGCCGCGAGCACGGGAGCGCCGCGCTGGGCCTGCGGCCCTCCGTCGTTCTGCGACGGGTTCCTCTCGCGACGGGTCACTTCGGCAACTTCGGTCAAGCACTGGCTGCGGCACGGCGCTAGCGTGTGCCGGGTCGAGAGGACGCCGTGACCGAAAGCGAACGCGAACGGAGCTACCGCGAGAGACTCGGCCGCGTGCTCCTGCACATCGACGCCCACCTGGACGAGCCGTTGAGCGTCGAGCGCCTCAGCGCCGTCGCTGCCTCCTCGAAGTTCCACTTCCACCGCCAGTTCTCGGCCTACTACGGGCTCGGCGTCGGCCGCTACGTGCAGCTCCTCAGGCTGCGGCGCGCCGCGTACCGCCTCGCCTTCCGCGGTCACGGCATCCTCGAGATCGCGCTGGCGAGCGGCTACGAGAGCCACGAGGCGTTCTCGCGCGCCTTCAAGCGTGTCTTCGGGCAAACCCCGTCGGAGTTTCGCGCCGAGCCCGGCTGGGAACGCTGGCACACGACCGACCGCGAGCTGACCTCGCTCCGGAGCCGACACATGACCACGACCCTGCAAACGAACGACGTCGAAATCATCGAATTCCCCGAGACGCGCGTCGCGGCGCTTCCCCACCGCGGCCCTGCGGCACGTCTCGGCGACAGCTTGCGACGCTTCATCGCCTGGCGCCGTGAAAACGGCCTGCCTCCCGACCGCGCCGCCACGTTCAACATCGTGTACGACGGCCCCGATGTTCCCGCCGGGGAGCAGGGCTACGACCTGTGTGTCGCCATCTCGCGCCCCGTCGCTCCGAACGACGCCGGCATCGTCGAGAAGCTCATCCCCGCGGGTCGCTGCGCCCGCCTGCGGCACACCGGGTCCGACGACACGCTGCCCGCGACCGTGGATTTCTTGTACGCGACCTGGTTGCCCCAAAGCGCTGAAGCCCTCCGAGATTTCCCGCTCTTCTTCCAGCGTGTGCGCTTCTTCCCCGAAGTGCCCGAGCACGAAGCCATCACCGACGTCTTCCTGCCGCTGCGCTGAGCGGTGCGGCCTTCGCCGACAGCGTCGGCATCGCGGAACGCAACTCGCTCGAACCACGGCCCGATATGCCGGCCATGGCCAACACCATCGATTCCTCACGGATGAGTCACCCCGTTTCGGTGCTCGGGCGTGCGAGGCCGCCTGCGACGACCACGAGGCGCCGGAGGCCGAAGGGCGGTGCGAGCAGATGCCGGAGGGATGGCCCAGGCTCAGACGACGCGTAGCAACCGTCGGAGCGGCGCTGCGCGTCCCTCGACGACGTCGGCGAGGCTGTACCGGTCGAGCACTTCGAAGAAGGCGCGCTGCGCTTCTGCCAGCATGCCCTTGAGCCGACAGCTGCCGTCGATCCTGCAACCGGCGCCCGCATCGAGCTTCGTGAAACACTCGACGAACGCGAGCGTCTCCTCCGTGTGCCGCAACACCTCCCCGATGCGAATCGACTCGGCCGGCTTCCGCAACGTCAGCCCTCCGTTGCGCCCGCGCACGGTGTCCACGTACCCGAGCCGCCCGAGCTCCGGCACGACCTTCATCAAGTGCGCCCGCGAAATCCCGTAGGCCAGAGCGATCTCGGGGATCGTGGCGAGCGCCCCGCGCTTCAACGCGAGGATATCACCTGGCCTGAGCCTCGAGTTCGGGCTGAGCGGGTTCCCGGTGCTTCGTCGGGGAAGGCTCCGGCGCGCGCCGCGAGTCGACGGCGCGCGTGCTCCGCACCAGGACCGCTGACGACGCACGCCGGCACTCCCGCGTGCGCGCAGAGCGTTGACCCGCCGGCGCCGAGCCGTTACACGGCGACTCCCTTGAGCGCGCGACGCGGATCTCTGACCTTGACCCGGTTCTTCGTGCGCGGAGCGCCGCCCTCCGACCTGCGGAAGCCGTTCCTCGCCGCGATCCGGCTGCGCGCGTTCCAGCCGCTCGACCCGGACGGCGAGGCGAGCGAGGCGAGCGGCTGGTGCGTGCTGGACCGACCGTTCGATCTCGAGTTCGAGCCGGACAAGGTGTTCGAAGACCGCTTCCTCCTCCTCGGCTTTCGGATCGATCGCTTCCGCGTCCCTCCCGCCATGGTGCGTGCGCAGATGGCCGACGAGGAAGCTCGGGCGCTCGCCCGCTCGGGGAAGAATCGGTTGAGTCGCAACGAGCGCCTCGAGCTCCGCGACAAGATCGTGCGTCGCTTGCGCAAGAAGCTCGCGCCCTCGACGCGCACCGTCGACGTGGTCTGGGATCTCGACGGCGGCACGGTGCTCTTCTTCAGCCACAGCAAGCGCGTGCTCGCCGATTTCTGCGCCCTGTTCGAGAAGACGTTCCGCCTCGAGCTCGACGAGGACAGCCCGTATCGCGCCGCCCTGCGCGCGAACCTGCCGCGAGCGCTGCTCCGCGAGCTCGAGCGCGTCGAGCCCACGAGCCTCCGCCGCAAACCCGCGTCCGACTCGAAGCCGAAGCGCGCCGCAGCACCCGAAACCGCGAACGGCTCGCGCGGAGCGCCCAACGGCGCGGACGGCGCGCGCAAAGCGGCTCCCACCGAGAGCGACTCGGAAGACGATCCGCTACGGCGCATCGAGACGACACGCTTTCTGGGCCCGGAGTTCTTGCTTTGGATTTGGCTCCGCGGCGAGCTCTCGACGGCGAGCATTCGACTCGACCGCGACACCGAGCTCGACGTCTGGCTCGATCAGCAGCTCACGCTCGAGAGCCCGATCGACAAGAACGAGCGCGTCACCGTGCGCGGCATGGCCCCCGCCGATGCCGAGGAGGCGCGCGAAGCCGTGCGCGCCGGCAAGCTCCCCGTCCTCGCCCGCATCGTCTTTCGCAGCGACGAACGCGACTTCCTCTCCGGACTCGTCGCGCCCCGCTTCGGCATCGCCGGCGCCAAGGTGCCCGCGGTGCTCAAAGAGGACGCGGGCGAAGCTTTCATCGATCGCATGGCACTCTGCGAAGAGCTGTTCGGTCTGCTCGACGGGCTCTACCGCGCCTTCCTGCTCGAGCGGCTGAGTGACACGTGGACCTCCGGCTGGGAGCCCGCGCTCGCCGCGTGGTCTGCAAACGAGAGCGTCCCCGCGGCGATCCTCCAGAAGCTCGCGCCGCCGAAGCATAAAAAGCGCGGCCGCGACGCGCGGCCCTAGAGCGACAAACGGTTGGGAACGCGCCGAGATATGCGGAAAACTGCGTCGGACAGAGTGCCCGCGTGGGGAG
>CAYYWA010000085.1:10421-18388 GCA_964475255.1 uncultured Sorangium sp. | reverse complement strand
CGCGGCGTGCCGAGCGGAGCTCCGCCGCGGCTCGAGTGCGTCGAGGCGCGCGCGATCGTGCGCGAGGTGCACGCGCGCTTCGCCGGAACCGCGGCTGCGCCGCCGGCGCGTTTGTTCTCCGATCTGCTCGTGGGTTGGCTCGATCCACACGGGCTGTGGTCGGCGGCGCCGGACGCGACGCCGGCGCGGACGCTACGCCGACACGCGCGAGCGCTCCTCGACGAGCTGCGCGAAGACGACGGCACCCCGTGCGCGGCAGCCGTCGAAAGCGGCGCCGCGCTCGAGCGCTGGGTGACCACGCTCGCACGCACGTACGCGCGCGCGAGCGCGGGCGCGAGCACCGTTTCCACGCGCCGCGCCCATCAGCTCGCGCTGCTCCCCGCGTTTCAAGACGACCCGGTGACGGAGAGCGCCCGGAGCCTCTCGCGCACGCTCGCGGTGCGCGTCGCGAGCTTCGCGAAAGCGCATCCCGAGCTCGGAGACGAGCTCGAGCGCGTGGCGAAGAACCGCTACTACCCGGAGCTCGATGCCGACGGTTGGGGGGAGGCCGTGCTGTCGGCCGCGGTGCGCGCCTACGTCTCGGCGCTCGATCCGCACGGCGCCTGGGCGCCGTTCGACGAAGAGTGGTCGCTCTACGCCGACGAGCCGGGCCTCGACGGCGGGCCGCGCCTGTGGGGACGTGTCACGCGCACCGCGGTCGGCGTGCGCGTGCTCGAGGATCCCACGCCGCCGCTCGAGATGGGTGATCTGGTGCTCGCCGTCGACGGAATGCTCACGGCCGGGATGCCGCTCGAGCAAGCCGAGCAGCTCGCGCGCGTGGAGCCCGACGATGGCGCGACTCGCCGAGCGCTCGTGCTCCGCGCGGGTGAGCCCCGACCGCGCGAGCTCGTCGTGGATCTCGGCGTCGCCGAAGAGCCCGAGTTGCTCGAGACCCCGCTCGAGAGCGAGCGCGTCGAGTACGGCGACGGCTCGGTCGTCATCGTCCGGCTCTCGCACATCGCGGACGGGATGGAGGACGCCCTCGCCGAGCGGCTCAGCGAGGCCCGCGCGGAGAACACGCAAGGCGTGCTGCTCGATCTGCGCAGCAACGGCGGCGGCTCGACGCGCGCCGCGCTCGGCATCGCGGGCCTCTTCCTCCCCGGCGCGCGGCTGTTCCCGCTCTCGGCGCGGGGGCGACTCGTCGACGTGATGCGCGCCGCGGTCCCCGCGCCCGAGCACGTCTGGACGGGCCCGGTCGCGGCGCTCGTGGATGGCTACACGGCGAGCGCCGCCGAGATGATCGCGGGCGCGCTCACCGCATACGGACGCGGCCCGGTCGTCGGCAGCCGCACGTTCGGCAAAGGCTGCATTCAGGAGTACGCCGACGATCACACCGGCCGGGGCGTGCTTCGGATCACGAGCCTCCTGTTCGCGCTGCCCGACGGCGCTCCCGTTCAGGGGGTCGGCGTCTCGCCGACGGTGCTGCTACCGCTGCCGGTGCCACGGGAGCGCGAGGCCACGGTCCCGGGCGCGCTCTCGAGCTATCGCGGGCCCGACGTCCGCGGGAACGAGCAGCCGCACGCACCGGCGTGGCCCGCTCACGGCGGCACGGTCGGGCCCTGCGCCGAGCCGCTCGTGTGCACCGCCCTGCGCCGCCTCGGAACGCCGGTTGCGCCCCTGCGCGCCGCCCGCGGTCGGCGCGTCACGGCCCGGACGGCGGCTGGCTCTTCCGCCGCTCGCCCCTGAGGCAGAGCCGGCGCACGACCTGCGAGAGCTCGGCGCGATTCCAGGGCTTCGCGAGCACCTCGTCCGCGAGGTCGTCCCCCACCACCGAGCCGGGATCGCCGGTCATCACGAGCCGTCTCGCGAGCGGCGAGAGCGCCGCGAGCGTTCGCAACGGATCGTCTTCGACCGGATCCGGCAAGTGCGCGTCGGCGATCACCAGATGGAATTTGCGCGCGGAGAGGTGCGCCGACGCCTGCTCCAGCGTCGCCGCCGTCACGACGTCGAAGCCTTCGCGGCGCAGGTCCGAGGCGAGCGCGCGGCGCACCGCGGGATCGTCCTCGATCACGAGCAAGCGATAGCTGCTCGGACGAAAGCGCGGGACGCTCAGCACCGCTCGTGCCCCGCCGCCGGGCCGCGGCTCGAGGCGCACGTCGCCGCCGTGATCGCGCGCGATCTGCCGCGTGATGGTGAGACCGAGCCCGGTGCCCTGACCGAAGGGTTTCGTGGTCGTGAACGGCTCGAAGAGCCGCTCGGCGACCTCGGGCGTGATGCCGGGTCCGTCGTCTTCCACCTCGAAGCACACCTCGTCGTCGCTCGCCGCGACGTGCAGCCAGACGTGGCCGCCTCCGGCAGCGGCCGCGTCCACGGCGTTCGAGAGGAGGTTCAGGATCGCTTGCGCGAGGCGCGGCGGATCGTGCGGGGCGTCGATCCCCTTCGCGGTGTCGAGCCGCACCTCGACTCCGCGATCTTTGGCCCGCGGCCGCACCATGCGCAGCGCGATGTCGAGCGCCGTGCTCACGGGGGCGTCGGCCATGTGCGGTCGCTCGCGACGCGCGAAGCCGCAGATGTGTCGCACGAAGCTCCCGATGCGCTCGACGGCGACCTCGATGTCGCTCGCGGCCGAGAGCAGATCCGCGTCGCCGAGACGCGTGGCGACCTCGCCGACGTAGGCCGCGGAGGCGCCGATCACCGCGAGGGGATTGTTGATCTCGTGCGCCATGCCAGCGGCGATGCGCCCGATCGCCGCGAGGCGCTCGGCGTGCTCGAGGCTGCGCTCGAGCTCGCGGCGCTCGGTGACGTCGAGCGAGACTTCGGCGAGGTGGATGCCGTCGCTCGCGGCGCGCTGCACGCGGGAAACCGAGAGCAAAACGCGAATCTCACGGCCGCTCTTGTGGCGCCGCCGCACCTCGGAGACGCGCCGCTCCCCCTCGGCGAGGCGCGTGAACGCGCGCTCCGGCTCGATGTCGAGCAGCTCGATGCTCCGCCCGATGATCTCCTCCGCCGAGTAGCCGTAGAGTGAGGCGGCTCCCGGGTTCCACGAGCGCACGATGCCGTCCGCCGAGAGCCCGATGATGGCCTCGAAGCACTCGTCGACGAGCAGGGTGAGCCCCTCGAGGCGCTCGCGCAGCGCGTGCCGGCTTCGATCGAGCTCGGCGAGCTCTCCCTCCCGAACGAGGACCTGCGCGAGCTCCGACGCGTCGAACGGCTTGGCCACGACCGGGAAGGCGTCGTTCGACACCGGCGGCTCCTCGCCAATCAGAAACACACGCGCCCAAGGAGCCCCCGACTTCAGCTCGGAAACGACGCTCGGATGCGCGCCGATGGACGTGTCGGCGACGAGAACGAGCGGCGGCGTCTCGCGAAGCCGTGCGGTCGCGCGATCGGGGCTGATTTCCCAGCTCGCCGCCTGGCCCGAACGCGCGAGCGCCGTGCAAAGCGATCGCGCCGCTTCCGAGTCAGGCGTGAGGACGAGGATGCTCATCGAACATTCCCCTCGAGCGCCGGCTGCGAGACAGGGAGGGGCATGATAAAACGGTAGGAACGTAGCAGACTGGCGCGGTTCCGGCCGCGCCCTCGCCCCATTCCGACGCCGTGGCGCTCCTCGCGCCCGGGGCGGGTGCTCTCGGAATCGCAGGGGCCTCGAGAGCCTTGTTTCTCGACTCGAGGCACCCTGGGTCCGGTGGTATACGGGGCCAACACCGTTTCTCATGGCGCGCTCCCCTTCCCCCGATCTCGAGCCGGAGCTCGATCGTCCCGACGACGAGGGGGCCGGCTCCGAAGCCGAGGCCCCTTCCCGCGTGCGATCCGGGCCTGATCCGGAGATTTATCCGGTTTCGCTCGACGAGGAGACGATCGATCCGGACGCGGCGAAGGTCGTCCGGCGCCTCGTGCGCCACGGCTACGAGGCCTACCTCGTGGGCGGATGTGTGCGGGATCTCCTCGTGGGGAAGCGCCCCAAAGACTTCGACGTGGTCACGAACGCCCGTCCGGACGACGTGCGCCGCCTGTTCCGCAACTCCCGCATCATCGGGCGCCGGTTTCGCCTCGTCCACGTGCTGTTCGGCGGCGGCAAGGTCATCGAGACCGCGACGTTCCGCAAGGCGCCGCCGGAGTCGAACGGGCGGGACGGCGAGGATCTGCTGATCCGAAACGACAACGTCTTCGGCGACGCGCACGAGGACGCGCAGCGTCGCGATTTCACCATCAACGCCCTGTTCTACGACCTCGAGCACGGCGAGATCCTCGACTGGGTCGGCGGCATGCCGGACATCGAGCGGAGGAGCGTCCACACGATCGGCAAGCCGGTAGTGCGCTTCCTCGAGGATCCGGTGCGGCTGCTCCGCGCCATCAAGTTCAGCGCGCGGCTCGACTTCGGCATCGCTCCGGACGTGTACGACGCGATCGTGTGCTGCCGGCACGCGCTCCGCCGCGCCGCCAAGCCGCGCCTGTTCGAGGAAGTGCTGCGCTTGATGCGGGGCGGCGCCGCGCACCGGTCGCTTTGGATCGCGTGGGAAACGGGCGTGCTCGACGTGCTGTTGCCCGAGCTGTCCACCTACCTCGCCGATCGAGAGGACGACGACGACACCGTTTGGCGGATCCTCTCCGAGGTCGACAGACGCACCCAGGGAGAGGGCGCGCCGCTCGACGACACGGTGCTCTGGGCCGCGCTCTTGCTCGAGCCTCTCCGCGAAGCCTGCCACGGTGAACGCGACCGCGTGGAGGCCGCGTACCACTTCCTCGAGCCCATCGTGGATCGGCTCAACGTCCCGCGACGCATCGCGGAGCCCGTTCGCCGCGTCGCGTCCATGTTGCCGCGCCTCGAGTCGGGCCGCGTCGGACGGCTCTCGCGTTCGGTGCACTACTCGCTCGCGCTCGAGATCGCCTCCCTCCGCGGAGCGTCCCTCTCCGGTCCTCCCCCACCCGACGTGACCGACGTCCTCCCCTCCGAAGCCACGCGCCGTCGCCGTCGTCGCCGCCGCCGAACTCGGATCGAATCCGGCCTCTGATCGCTCCCGCGCCTCTCCGCGAGCGCGGCGCCGGGACTACGGTGTGCGTTCGCAGCTGCAGGCGTTGTCCCAGACGTAGCGGTCTCCGAGCTCGGGGACTTCGAAGTCGGTCCACTCGAGGCTCGTGAGGTCGTTGGGACCGAGGCCGACGTCGCGCCACTTTGCGGTCGTGAAGCGGTCGTTCTGCGCCGTGAAGGTGAGGTTGCCGGCGTCCGCCAGGATCATGCCGTAGCGCTTGAGCGCGCGCGCGACGACACGCGCGGCCGGGTTCAGCGAGGACTCGTCGAACGAGGCTTTGAGCCGCAGCCGCGCCCCGTACGGCGGCGCATCGGAGGAACCGCTGGTCGCCGGCGTCGAGTGCGTCGCGGGGCGCACGTAGACGCGCTCGCGAATCAACGCGTTCGGCAAAATGAAGCGGATCGCGTGCCGGATCTCGCCGGCCGCGATCTCGTCCGCCGAGAAGAGGTGCGCCGCGATCGGCAGGCCCGCCGCGTCGGCGCTCGTGCAGCAATCGCCGCGCAAGATCGGCGTGTACGGGGCCCGGAGATCCCACACCGCCTGGCATCCGCCACGGAACGAGGACGCGCTTTCGCGATCCGCGCGCCACATCTCGTAGAGGCGGCACTCGGCCGTGTCGATGACGATCAGGTGGCAGTCGCCGTCGGTCGTGCACGCATAGCCCGACTCGCCTTCGATGGCTCCGCCCGCCGGAACGGGTGGCGGCGACCGGTCGCAGTCCGGTGAATAGAAGTCGTTCGTCGTCTCGAACTCTTCGTGCGGCGTCGACGCGTCCGCCGTGAGCACGGTGAAGCCGTACGTACTGTCGACGTCGTCGCTCGGACCGTCGATGCGGAACCGAGCGCCGGACGTGTGGTTGCTCTGCAGGTAGGCGATGATCGCCGGCGACTCCGCGTCGACCGGCGCGTCGTCGATGCGCTGGTTCCAGGGATGATCGCTTCCGAAGAGCTGGCCCTCTTCGGCGCCGCAGAGCCCCGTGCCCGGCGGAGTGCCGCCGGAGCCGTCGTCGCCGCCGGAGCCGGTGTCGCCGCTCGAGCCGACATCGCCGCCCGTCGAGGGCGCCTCGCCCCCATCGGCGGCGCCTCCCGCGTCGCTCGCGCCGCCCGCCGAATTTCCGCTACCGCCGTGCGTGCCCACGGCAGCGCCCCCGGAGGCGTTGCCGCTGCCGCCTCCGCCGGTGCTCCCGTTGCCCGGCGCCGGGGGATCGTCCTTCGACGAGCACGCGAGGGCGACGGCGAACCCGATGACGAACGCGGCGATCCTCATGGGCTCACCAGAAGATGCTCCGCACGACGAGCTCCGCATCACCGCTGCTCTGCGAGTCGATGCGGACGTTGATCTGCTTCACGGGGCTGGTCAAGGTGAAGTCCTCCCAGCAGTTCGCGTAGAAGTAGTCGAGCACCGCGAGCCCATCGTCGTCCAAGTAGGCGGGGTACTGACAGCCCGCCTCGCCGTTGTCCGACTCGAGGCTCACGCTCACGTAGCCGCTCAGAGTGCCCACCGCGTCGAGATCGAGGCGAAGGTCGGGCAGGTTGATCGAAGTCGCTTCGTCGAGAGCGAAGGTGATCGCCCCCATCTGATACGCACCGGTGAAGCTCAACTCGAGCGTCGCGGCCTCTTCCGTGTGGGAGAACGAGGTGATGAGCCCCGGCTCGAGCGTGAAGACGGGATACGTCGTGGCCCCCAACGCGCCAATCCAGCCGCAACACCCTTCGCCGCACTCGAGGATGCTGCAGCCGCTGCAGTCGCGCTCGACCGGCTCGTCGCCGTCGCAGTCCATCCCGTCTCCGTCGGCGCAGGTGCCCGAAGGCGTGCAAGCACTGGACGTGCCGCCCGTCCCTCCGCTGCCGCCCATGCCCCCCGAGCCGCCGCTGCCGCCCGAGCCGTCGCCCAGGCGCGAGAGCACGAAGGGCGCGTGACCCTCCATGTTCAAGTCGTCCTCGGTCCAGTCCCCGTCGGGAGAGATCGTCCGGTCGCGGAAGAGGCACGTCGTGTCGTCGCAGCCGTCGAGCTTCCATGCCGCCCAGCTGATCTTGCGGGCGTCCATCCAGTCGTGCCACGCGGTCGCTTCCGGGATGCACAACGTGCCGTCGATGCCGCCGTCCGCCGGGGCTGCGCCCCATTCGGTGACGAAAATCGGCAGGCCCGCTTTGTACGCGGCCTCCGCCTTCGAGCGCAGGGCGTTCGTGTGCGTGCACGCGTAGAAGTGCAGCGTGTACATCAGGTTGTCGCCCGAAATCGGGCTCGACGCGGCGATGTCCACGTCCTGCGACCAGTTCGGCGTTCCGAGGATGATGATGTTGTCCGGATCGCGCTCGCGGATCACCGAAATGATCGCTTGGTGGTACGGCTTGAGCACGGACGACCAGCTCACGCCGAGCGGCTCGTTGTACGTCTCGTAGAGCACGTTCGGCGCATCGCCGTAGTCCTCCGCCATCCGGGCGAAGAAGGCTTCGGCCTCGGCCTGATGCGCCTCGGCGTCGTGATCGTGCCAGTCGATGATCACGTACACACCGAGCTCGATCGCGTTCTCGACGATCGTGCGAACCTTCTGCTCGTTCGTCTCCGGCTCCTCGAGATACGCGCCTTCCCCGGGATCTGCCTCGACACCCATGGCGATGCGGAACACCGAGATGTTCCACTCGTCGCGCATGAACCGCATGCCGTCCCGGCTCACCGCATAGCCCACCGGGTCCCAGTTCAGCCACATGCTGCTGATGCCCTTGAGCTGAACCGCTTCCCCATGCTCGTCGACGAGCTGCCTGCCTTCGACCGAGAGCGCCCCGTGACGCCCGACGGGTGTGTCGGAGCCGGGCGGCTCGTCCCCACCGCCCGTGCCGCCCTCCGAACCAGGCGGCGTGCCTCCGTTTCCCTTTCCGCCGGTGGCTCCGTCGTTCGCGCCGCCGTCGGAAGGATTGCCGGTTCCTCCCTTTCCTCCGGAGCCCCCTCCAGAGCCGG
>CAYYWA010000085.1:0-10321 GCA_964475255.1 uncultured Sorangium sp. | reverse complement strand
CCGGAGCCCCCTCCAGAGCCGGGCGCGCCGGCGTCGCCATTCCCCTCGTCACCCGCGTCGCCCTTCTCTGGATCGGTGCTGGCCTTGCCGCCTTGGGCTCCCGAGGCATCCACGCAGCGGTCCGAAAGACACATCAGCGTGCCGTTGCAGGTATTGTTCGGATAGCACGGACAGCGCTCGTCACCCGTGGGGCATGGCTCCGGCTTCTCTTCCGAGCCACCACACGCATTCGCGACGAGGAGCGCCACCAAGCACACACGCAACCAAGAAAGCCCACGCACCATGGGGCTTCCTTTTATCAAGCGCAAAACAGGCTGACAACAGCGGCGGAGCGATCCCGCCGTGACGAAGTCGGGAGTTTTCCTTTACCCCGAGCACGTCCCGAGTCGCGCGTGCGCTCTGGCACACCCACGGGGTAATCATCCGTGGTCACGGCGCCCCTCGGCCGGCCGCGGCTCATCGCCTCTGGATTCCGTCCCGTCCGGTCTCCCCCGGCCGAAGGGGACTCGGCGAGGACGGTGCTCGGCCCACGACGAGGGCGTGACGAGGCGTAAGAACGCGGCGGGGCTCTCGAGGCTCAAGCCATGGGGGCGTGTCCCCCGGGGGCGATGCTCCCGACCGCGTCGAGGACGAAGAACGGGCGACGCGCCGCCCGGGAACGCGCGATGTCGACGCGCCCCGTCACGGCGTATTCGCTGATTTCGTCGTCGATGACGATCGACTGCACGACGCGCCACGTCTCGTCGTCGCGCTCGATGCTCAGGGCTTCGGGACTCCTCGCCTTTTGATCGAGCTGAATCTGGTGACCTTCCTCGAACAACGGCCGGAGCCCTCGCGCGAGCTCGGCGCTCGTCAGCGCCGTTTCGTCGACGAGATCGAAAGCCGCCTCGTAGTCGCCGGAAGCGAGCGCACGAAGGAGCGAGAAGGTCTGATTGCGCACGAGCGCCGTGAAGCGCCGCGTGTCGCGCGTCACGTCTTCCCCTTCCGGCTCTCGCACGTGCTCGGAGACGGCTTCTGGGCGCGGCACCTCGAGCAGGCGCTCCCACTCGTCGAGCAAGCTCGAGTCGACGCCGCGCACGAGCGTCCCGAGCTGAGCGATGCGGTCGTCGAGCTCTTCGGTCCGCGCGCCCTCGGGCACGGTTTGCACGAGCGTCTTGTAGACGTCCGAGAGATAGCGAAGCAAGAGCCCCTCGGAGCGCGACAAGCCGTACCGCTTTACGTAGCCGCTGAAGGAGTAGAACTCCTCGAGCAGCTCGCGCGCCACCGATTTGGGGCGCAGGCTCTCGCGCGAGAGCCAGGGGTGATCCTTCTCGAACAGGGCGAAGCTCTCGTACGCGAACTCCGCGTTCGGCTTGGGATGCTCGATCTTCTCGAGCTCGATCATGCGTTCGTCGTACTCGACGCCTGCGGCCTTGAGCTCGGCGAGCTTCTCGGTCTTCAGCTTGTCGACCTGCGCCCTCAGGACGACCTCCGGGTCCTCGAGGATGGACTCGACGAGGCTCACGACGTCGAGCGCGTACGACGGACTCTCGGGGTCCAGGCGCTCGACGGCATCGACGACGTAGAGCCCGAGCGTGTGGAAGAGCGAGAAGTCCCGCTGCAGCTCGGCGTTCACGCGCATGCCGCCTCCTTCGCCCGGTCCGCGGAACTCGACCACGCCGGCTTGCCAGAGCGAGCGGAGGATCGACAGCGCCCGGGCCTTGTGCCGCTTCTTCTGCGCGGCGCTCTCGAAGCTCTCCCGGATCAGGCGCTTCATCGCGCTGCAGCCGCCGGATTCGCGGCCGAGCACGGCAAGCAGCATCCCCGGAGACACCTCGAAGCGCGAGACGAGCGGCTCCGGCGCGGAGTGCACGAGCCGCTCGAACGTCGAGCGGTCCCAATGCGCGTAGCCCCACTCGGGCGGCTTCTTGGCTTGCTTGCGCTTCTTGCCCGAGGCGAGCGCCTTCGACTCGAGGCGCTGGTTTTCGACGACGTGCTCGGGGGCGAGCGCGATCACGTATCCCTGATCGTCGAAGCCTTTGCGTCCCGCGCGCCCCGCGATCTGGTGGAAGTCGCGGGCGCTCAGGATGCGCACCTTGGCGCCGTCGTATTTGCAGAGCCGCGTGAGCAGCACCGTGCGGATCGGGATGTTGACGCCGACGCCGAGCGTGTCCGTGCCGCAGATGATCTTGAGCAGCCCGCGCTGGGCGAGCTTCTCGACGAGCAGCCGGTAGCGCGGCAAGAGGCCCGCGTGGTGCAGGCCGATGCCGTGACGGACGAGCCGCTGCATCTCTTTGCCGTGCGGGCTCCGGAAGCTCTCGCCGACGAGGGCTTCGGCGATGCGCCGCTTCTCCTCCTTCGTGCAAAAGTCCGTGCTGAGCAGGCCCTGCGCGATTTCGGCTGCGCCGCGCTGGGTGAAGCTCACGACGTACACGGGCGCGCGGCCGTGGCCCACGAGCTCCTGGATCGCCTCGTGGAACAAGAGCTCGGCGTACTCGAAGTTGAGCGGCACCGGGCGCTCGACGGAGCGCACCGTGACGACCTCCGCGCCGGTGCGTTCCTCGAGCGCCCGCTCGAACACCGAGACGTCCCCGAGCGTCGCGCTCATCAACACGAAGCGCGCCTGCGGCAGCGTGAGGAGCGGCACTTGCCACGCCACGCCGCGATCCGGATCGGAGAAAAAGTGGAACTCGTCCATGACGACGAAATCCACGCTGGCGTTCTCCCCTTCGGCGAGCGCGATGTTGGCGAGCACCTCCGCCGTGCAGCACACGATCGGCGCGTCGCGGTTCACCGTCGCGTCGCCCGTCATCATCCCGACGCGCTCCGGTCCGAAATCCCGACAGAGCGCGAAGAATTTCTCACTGACCAGCGCCTTGACCGGTGACGTGTAAAACGAGCGCTTCCCCTCCGCCGCAGCCGTGAAATGCACGGCCGCCGCGATCAGCGACTTTCCCGAGCCGGTCGGCGTGTGGACGATGACGTTGTTGCCCTCGAAGATCGCGAGGATCGCCTCTTCTTGGTGGGGATACAGCGTGAGCCCGATCTTCGCGGCATACCGGAGGAAGCCGTCGAGGAGCGCATCTGGGCCGGAATCCGCATCCGGCAGGCAGGCAGCGAGAGGGGCTTCGCAGTCCATGGTCGCGGGGGATTCCCACGAAACCGCGGTCCTCGCAACGGCGGAGCAGGCAAGGCCTCGGACGCGCGGCGCGCCCGTTCCCCATCACTCCTCGTGTATCCGGCCCGGATGAGTTGTCGATGCTCGGAAGTCGACGGAATGCGGTCGGTCACTCACACTCGGTGAGCTGCGGCACGGTCACGGGGTTGCCCGCCGCATCGTACGCGTACTCACAGATCCCACGCCGGCCGAACACGTCCTCGAGCTCAGCGGCGCCGAGCTCCGCGAAGGCGAAGCACGCGGCATCGGGGTGGGCGCACTCGGCGTTGCAGTCGCACAGCGCGACGCACTGCCCCAGGTCCCCGATGTCCCCGTCCACGTACCGCGGCACGAGGCAGGCCGCGTCCGCTGGACCGGTGCCGTCCCACCCGCAACCCTCGAGACGACCGAAGGTGCACCCGCCGAAGCAGGCGGAGTAGAGGGGCTCGGCGTTCTCGTCGATGAAGGGCATGCAAAGGCCGTTGCAGGTGTCCTCCGCCGCGTCGGGATCGCACTCGGCGCCGATGGGGTCCGGACCCAGCTCCACGTCCGTGCAGAGGCCCGAGGCGAAGTCGCAGCGGAGACCCGGGTCACAATCGAAGTCGCCCGCGCAGGAGAACCAACACGCGGTCACCAACTCGCGGCATTCCCCGTTGCTACAGACGCCGTCGCCGGAGCAATCCGAATCGTCGGTGCACGTCGCGTCTCCCTGGAGCCGCGCGACGGGCATGCACGCCAGGTCCGCTCGGTTCCTGCACTTCTCCCCGGGCCCGAGGGTGCACGCTTCCAGGCACATGCCGACATCGGTGAGGCAGAGGCTGCCCTGGGGGCAATCGGCGTCGTCCGTGCACTCGACGGTGCACATGCCGTGCGGCGCGCCGAGATCGGGCGGGATGCAAATGGCAGGCTCGCAGTCGGCGTCGGCGTCGCAGGGCTGCCCGAGCGAAGCAATGCCCGGCGACGTGCCCCCGGTGCCGGCGCCGCCCGTGGTCGTCCCACCGGTGTTGGCTCCACCGGTGTTGGTTCCACCCGTGTCGCTCCCCCCGGTGTTGGTGCCACCGGTAGCGGTCCCGCCAGTATTGCCCCCGCCGGTGTTCGTCCCGCCGGTGCCGACTCCGCCGGTGCTGTCGCCGGGACTGCCGGCATCGGGCTCCCCGTCGCCGTCGGAGCCGCTCGCTGGGTTCTCGGTGCCCGCCGTTCCGTCCGCGTCTCCACCGTCGCTCGCGTTTTGGCCTTCGCCGCCCTCGCCTCCCGTGGACCCGGTGGTCCAAAGGTCGTCATCGGCGTCATCGCCGCACCCCAGCGTGAGCCCCAGACCCGTGGCGATCACCCCGAACCAAACTCGCATCCGCGCCATCCGCTCACGCCTCCGTTCGCTCCTGCGCTGGGCGCAGGCGTCCTTTCACAGGCCAAACACGAGGGGAGCTTCGCAGGGGTCTCACCCTCGGCGCAAGAGCGCGGGCTCGGCCCCGCGCGCGCCCAGCGCTTCGGCGCGCTCCGTCGAACGTCCCTGCGCCGCTTGCCACCCCGCCAAGCTCGCGATTTGGTTTCGAAAGGAACCGAGCGTTATGGAGTCGAAAGGGCCCAAACCCGGGGGGGTGAAGCCCCACTCGCGTCGGCACCGCTTCGCGTCCGGCGCGCGCAGCGATAGACGCGAGGGATCGGCCTTCCCCGACTAGGAAGCCCGAAATCTAGGCCTAGTTGGAGTTGACTTCGACGCGGAGCAGGCGGCGGCCAATGAAGACGTAGTCGCCGTGGCTCAGCGGCTTCTCGGCCTTGATGCGGACGTAGGTGCCGTTCTTGCTGTCGTAGTCGGTGAGCAGGAACTTCCCCTCGCGTTCCTCGACACCACAGTGCGTGCTCGAGAGATAGAGATCGCCCGGGAAGTTGAGGTCGCACCCTTCTCGCCCGATGGTGAGCGCCCCGCTGCGAGCGCACGTGGTCATGCCGACGGCGCCGCCCTCGAGGATTTGATTCAGGCGAAACGGGCTCGGATGCTTCGGCGACGAGTAGAAGAACGTGCCGTCGGGATCGGCGCCGTCCGAGGCCTTGGGCGTCGGATCGAGGCGGAAGACCTGCTCGCCCGCGAGGAACGTATCGCCGGGCGCGATCTCCACGGTGCCTCGAATGCGGAAGTAGACGCCGTTCTGGGATCCTTCGTCGCGCACGACGAGGCGCCCGTCGCGATAGAAGAAGTTCGCGTGTTTGGGCGACACGAAGGGGTCGTCCGGAAACTCCACCTGACCCTGGCGCCCCACGAGGTGCTGGTCCGCCTTCAAGTGGTACGAGAGGCCGTCCATGCCATCCCCACGCACCAGAATGAGACGCGCTTTCGCAGGGTCCTGCATGTCACTGTAGAAGCGAGCGTGCAGGTGCAACATGTTCTCCGGCACGGCGGCGCCGCAGCGACCGCAGAACTTGTGCCCGCTCGGGACCGGCGTCATGCACGAGCTGCACACGTAGTACTTCGCTTGATCCATGGGGGGCTCTCCTCGGCACCGCCCGGCATTCGATCCGGCGGTTCGTATCCCCTGAGCCTCCAATAATTTCTTCCGATTGGGAACACTTTCATCGCCGACGCGGCGCGCCCTCGGGACCCCGCGCCGCCCTGCCCGGCTGTCCGTTCCCCAACGCCTGTGGCACCCCGGCCGGAGCGAGAAGGCCGGCAAGAAGCCCCATGGGAGCGTTCTCGTCGAGAGCCTCCCCTTCGGAAAGGCCGCCGCTCGCCCTTTGGAAGCTGACCGCACGGATGGTTCCACCCCCACCGTCCGACAGCAACCGCGCATGTCGGTCCGAGCCCGGATCAGAAACCGCGAAGCCAGTGTCACCGGCGAGACCCCGCGGCGCTCGCGCCGTTGCCCCCCCAGCGCGCGGGGCGGTTTTGGGCCGCCCCCCGGCTAGCCGGCCCAGCGGCAGTTAGATGGCGCGCTCTTGCCCGCACCCGCCGGCGCGCGGGCCGCCGCCGCACTCGCCGTCCGACTCACCGGGGCGCTTGAGCCAGAGGAAGGCATGCACGAGCGGATCGCCGGTCTCGGTGGTCGGCGGCTTGCCGATCTTGCGCCCGGGCGGGTTGCACCACTCGTTGTTCGGCGCGGGGCCCGCGCCGTTGCGGCTCGTGTCGATCACGAACGGCGCGCCGCCGACGAGCTCGCTCACCTTCTTGCCGTACTCGATGTTCTCTTCGGTGAAGCCGTAGTTCGACGTGTTGAGCGCGAAGCCGTGCGCCTCGTCGATGCCGGCCTTCTTCAGGCGCTCGGCCATGACGTCGGCCGGCGCCCAGCGCGAATGGCCCGCGTCGAGGTACACGACGGTCTTTGGGTTCTGGCGCAGCACGCGGACGGCGTCGCGCAAGAGAAACAAGCGCTCTTCCTGCTGCTCGTTCGACAAGCACTTGTCGAGCAAACCGAGCGCGTCGGGCTCGAGCACGACGACCGCGGCGTCCTGTCCGATTCCCGCGTGGATCTTGCGGATCCACTGGCGGTAGTCGTCCTTACCCTTGAGACCACCCGCCGAGTGCTGGCCGCAGTCGCGGTGCGGCAAGTTGTACGCGATGAACACCGGCATCGCGCCCTCTGCCTTCGCCTTGCCGACGACGTGCTGCACGGTGCGGTAGATGTTGGAGTTCCACTCGCCGAGCCAGAGCGCCTGCGGCTGCTGCGCGATCTTGTCGAGGATCGCCGCGTTCGCAGGCTCCTGCGCGCGGATGGCGTTCGCGCGCAGCGCCGCGAGCGACTCCGGATCCACCCAGAGCTTCGCGCCCGCGAGCGGATTGCCGGTCGCCTTCGCCGGCACCGGAGGATCGGTGATCGGCAGGTCGTCCACCGCCGGATCGATCGCGCCCGACGGCGCGGCCGCACCCGGCTCGGAAGCGGGAGTCGCCGGCTCCGGAGCAGCCGATTGGCCACACGCCGAGAGCAGTCCGGCACCGGCGAGCACGGTGGCAATCAGGACACCGCGCGGGCGAAAGGGAGAAACGAGAGGACGGATCGAGCGAAACATGGCGCCGTCTTATGCGCCGAGAACGCCCCCGGGCGCAACGGTCTCCGGATGAGGCAAAGCACCGTCCCAGGCCACTGGCCCACGAGCCAAAAAGGAAAGAGCCTTTCGACTCAACACCCTTAGATTTCGGGCTGACGCCGGAGGCAGCCCGAAATCTGGGTTCAGCGGATATACGTGAACCGCGTGCGGGCGTCGCGGAAGCCCCCCGCTCCGAGCAGGCGAAAGAGGACCGTCTCGCGGCAGCTCGCGCTCTCCACGGGACCGAAATCGCGTGAGTCGTATGGGAACCAGCGATTGTCGCTGACGAGCACGAGCTCGCCCGGACCCGCCGTGAGCGAGACGTCGGGTCTTCCGTCTTGCTTCGTGCCGCGACCGCGCAGGTGCACGCGACCCAGGAGATCCTCGCGATCGCAGCGGAGCTCCGTCTCGGCTCCCGATGCCGGATCGGCGACGGTGAAGGTCGGCTCGATGCACTTGCCCTCGCTGCTCGACGCCTCGCCGTTGACGCGCACGGTCGAGCCACGGATCTCGACGGCATCTCCCGGCTCACCCACGATGCGCCCGATCACCAACCGATCTTCGGCGCCCGGTTCCGGACACACGACGAGATCTCCGAACCCAGGTGGCGAGAGCCGATACAGAACGATGAGATCCCCACCCCGGAGGGTCGGCGCCACCGACGCCTCGAGGTACGGGTCGTCGCTCGGAATGCGGATCACCCTGAGCGCGAAGAGCCGTAGAAGCCCCCCGAGGGCTCCGACCCCGAGCGCGAAGAACAAGAGAAAGCGCAAGAAAGTGCGCATTCTCCCAGACTACCCGAAATCGTTTCTCGACGGCGAGCCCGGGACGGACCGCGGCATCATCGACAATCGATGGGGGGGAGCTCGGCGGGGCTCGCGCCTTGGGCGACGAGCTCGGCCGTGGCGAACACGGCGCGGAAGCTGTCGAGTCGGGTGAGCTCGGTGAGGCCCAGCGTGGCCTCGTTCGCGTCCATCGCACTCCGTGAGACGACGCCCATGATCCGCCCATCGCTCAGGCTCACCGCGGGGCCGCCGCTGTCTCCCGGACAAATCGCGGCCTCGAGCTGAAAGCGATTCGGGAACACCTCGCGAATCGGCGAGCCGACGCGGAACTTGCGATAGATCCCGTCGTCACTCCCGTCGCAGCGCCCGAAGCCGATGGGCATGAGCGCGTCGCCGGGCGACGGCGCGCGATCGAGCTCGGGGGCGCGCACCGAAACGCCGCGCACCGGATGCTCGAGCACCAGAATCGCGATGTCGCCGTCGCCCGCGGCGTGACCGCAGTCGGGAGCGACGATCGCACGCCCGCCGACATCCCCCCACGGGAGGTGCCCGCCGCCGAGCTCGACGCGCACGCCCGAAGGGTCGATGTCCTTGGGCTCGATGTGACCGTTCTCGGAGCGCGCGGCGACGCAGTGGTGCGCGGTGAGCACCCGATCGGCAGCGATGAGAGCACCCGAACAGGTGATCACACCGGCCACCACCCGCACCACGAAGTCGTCCTCCGTCGAGAGCGCGACGTCGGGAGCTTCGGTCGTGCTCCGCACTTCGGCATCCGGTGCCGCCGCGGGCCGAGGCTCCGCCGCCGGGCGGCGCTCGGGCGTGAGCGCGTTGAACAAGGCGCACCCGGAGGTGAGGACCGCGCCTACGAGGAGCAGAGCACTCGGCGTTGCAACGCCGACGGCTTGGCTGGACTCGCGCTCGGACTGGGGCACGCGGTTGGCTCGACTCGACCGCGGAGAGCACCGCGGTGGGTCGCATTGTCTCACGAGTCGCGCGACGGCGCGAGCCGCGCTCAGGCGAGATGTCGGGCTTCCGGCGTCAGCCCGAAGGGCTCACGGGGCAAGGTGCTTTACTTCGAGGACCGAAGTTGGGGGCTCACCCCACCACGACGAGATCGTCCTTGTGGACGACCACGACGTCCTCGACCCCGAAGAGGTGCTCGAGCTGCTCACCGCGCTTGCCCGCGCTACGCGCCGCGTCGAGCACGCCGAGCCGGGTCAATCCCCGGCCCACCTCCGCCCCGTCCGGACCCACGAGCCGCACGGCGTCCCCCGGGTTGAACTCGCCGCACACGCCGGTGACCCCCACCGGAAGCAGGCTGCTCTTGCCGCCGCGGAGCGCGCGGACGGCGCCTTCGTCGAGCAGGAGCGCGCCGCTCGGCCGGAGGGTGAAGGCGATCCAGTGCTTGCGCGCGCGGAGAGCGGCGCCGACACGCGGAAAGACGGTGCCGACGTCCTCTCCCGCGAACAGCGCCGTGAGAACCCCCGGTCGCGTCGCGGGTGCGATCACCACCATCGCGCCCGAACGCGTCGCCTTCCGGGCCGCATCGAGCTTGCTTTGGATACCGCCGCTGCCCACGCGCGGCCCCGACGCGCGCACCGTGCCGATGCGCTCCTCGTCGGTCATCACCGGGATGCGACGGCCGCGCTCGTCGAGCACGCCCTCGACGTCGGTGAGCAGAACGAGCGCGTCCGCGCCGACGAGCGGCACCACCATCGCGGCGAGCTGATCGTTGTCGCCGAACTTGATCTCCTCGGTCGAGACGGTGTCGTTCTCGTTGATGATCGGGATGGCGTGCGCTTCGAGCAGCGCGCCGAGCGCGTTGCGCGCGTTGTTCAGCCGCTCTCGATCGGCGAGATCGGCGTGCGTGAGGAGCACCTGCGCGACCAGGAGGCCCTCGCTCCCGAACGCCTCGTCGTACCGGCGCATGAGCACGCTCTGACCCGCCGCCGCGGCCGCTTGCAGCTTGCCCATCTCCTTCGGCTTCGCGCGATAGCCGAGGCGCGCGCAGCCGAGCGCGATCGCGCCGCTCGAGACGATGACCACGCCCCGTCGATCGCGCGCGAGCGCCGCGATTTCGCGGGCGAGGCGCGGGAGGAGCTCCGGATCGCTCGCGAGCGCGCGAGAGCCGATCTTGACGATGATGCGACGTGCCTGGGCGAGCGCCGAGCGGGCGGACATTCGGCGCTACTTTCCTTCCACCCCGAGCATTGGGCAAGGCCGGGAGCCCAGGCCGCGGGCGCGTGCCGCCGCGCTCACGGCAGCCGAACGAGCTCGACCAAGGGGGCGTCGGCGTCCGCCGCGGCCGCGAAGACGGCCCGGGTGGCGTCCTGGGCAGGCAGCTCGAGCGCGACGCGCTCCGGGTTCTCCGCCTGGCCGCCGA